>NC_003062.2:2520000-2841580 GCF_000092025.1 Agrobacterium fabrum str. C58 | reverse complement strand
AAAAATAAGTATATGAAATTATTTATCTAATTCCTGTTTTCCCAGTTATCTGTAAACACTCACCTTGTCGGTATCCTCAGGCACTGTTGATATATCGTCGCTGCGGCATTTCGACTGGAATGATTTTAATCCTTGCTACCCACAGACTCTAAGAAATAGAAAATCTTTTAAATCTCTTTGTTTTTATTTTTTAGAAGCTGGGTGCCATGAGCGAACGCAAGGTTATGACTGTTTTGAACGGGAAGACGGTTACGCCGCCGCCAATATGGCTGATGCGCCAGGCTGGGCGTTATCTTCCGGAGTATCGGGAAACGCGTAAGAGTGCCGGAAGTTTCCTGGATCTCTGTTATAATCCCGAGCTGGCGAGCGAAGTGACCCTTCAGCCCATTCGCCGGTTCGGGCTGGATGCGGCCATCCTCTTTTCCGATATTCTTGTCATTCCCGACGCGCTTCATCGCAATGTGTCCTTCAGCGAAGGCAAGGGCCCGGCCATGGATCCGATCGATATTAGCGGTATCGAAAAGCTTGATGCATCTGATGTCATGGCGCATCTTTCGCCCGTTTTCGAAACGGTGTCGCGGCTGCGCACCTCATTGCCGGATGAAACGACGCTTCTCGGTTTTTGCGGTGCGCCTTGGACAGTTGCGACCTATATGATCGCCGGGCATGGGACGCCGGACCAGGCGCCGGCGCGGCTGTTCGGTTATCAGGAACCGGCCGCGATGGAAAAGCTGCTGGCTCTCCTCGCTGAGGTCTCAGCCGATTATCTGGTGGCGCAGATCGATGCCGGCGCCGACGCGGTTCAGATCTTCGATTCCTGGGCTGGCGTGCTCGGCGAAAAGGAATTCGAGGAATATGCGATCAAGCCGGTCGCCAGGATTATCGCGTCTGTGCGCGCCCGCCGACCTTCGGCAAAGATCATCGCTTTCGCCAAGGGCGCTGGTTATCTGCTGAGGGATTATCGCCGCAAGACGGGTGCTAACGCCATTGGCCTCGATTGGTCCGTGCCGTTGAGCTTCGCCCGGGATTTGCAGAAGGAAGGCCCGGTGCAGGGTAATCTTGACCCGATGCTGATGGTGGCCGGTGGCAAAGCCTTGCAGGATGGCATCGATGCTGTGCTGCAGTCGCTTGGGCAGGGTCCGCTGATCTTCAATCTCGGCCATGGCATCACCCCGCAAGCAGACCCGGAAAACGTCACCCGGCTGGTGCAGCGGGTGCGCTCGGTTGGGGGTGCTGGATGAGCGAGGAAAAACAGACCTCGGCCCGCTCCGGAAACAAGGCGGCCTTGCGTGCTGGCGTCGCACTCGGCGTCTTTGCCGCTTTCATCGCGCTGCTGTTTTACGCCGATCCCGCCGATCTCTATCTCTGGATCAAGGCGCTGCATATCATCGCCGTGATCTCATGGATGGCTGCGATTTTTTACCTGCCGCGGCTTTTTATCTATCACACCGATGCCCCCGTCGGTTCTCAGCAATCCGAAACCTTCAAGGTAATGGAGCAGCGGCTGATCAGGGTCATCATGAACCCGGCTATGATGATATCCTGGACATTGGGGTTATATCTCGCATGGTCGGTTTATGGTTTTTCCGGCGGCTGGCTGCATGCGAAAATCGGGTTGGTCCTGCTTCTGACCGCCACCCATGTTTATTTCAGCCGCAGCGCGAAACGTTTTGCGCGGGACGAAAATACAAGACCGGCCCGTCACTGGCGGTTGATGAACGAAGTTCCGACCGTTCTGATGATCCTGATTGTCATACTTGTGGTTGTGAAACCCTTTGGTTAAGGTGGTGCGACGATAAATTTCGCGGAATTCGTGCTTTCCTCTTGCAGCGGCCGTGTTCAATCGCTATTTTCAGTCCACTCATCTTCGTGGCATGTGAATTATTCAGTCATCTGCGGTATCTCCACAGCATCTGATTCGCGAACACGCCCTCCCCCGACATTACATTATCAAACGGTCTTCCCTTCATGGCTGAAATGAAGCTTCAGGAACTTAAGAGCAAATCGCCTACCGACTTGCTGACTTTTGCCGAATCCCTGGAAGTTGAAAATGCGAGCACCATGCGCAAGCAGGAGCTCATGTTCGCAATCCTCAAGATTCTCGCGAGCCAGGACGTCGAAATCATCGGCGAAGGCGTCGTTGAAGTCCTTCAGGACGGATTCGGGTTCCTGCGTTCTGCAAACGCAAATTACCTGCCCGGTCCAGACGACATCTATATTTCGCCCTCGCAGATCCGCCGCTTCTCGCTGAAGACCGGTGACACTGTTGAGGGACCGATCCGTGGTCCGAAGGAAGGCGAAAGATATTTCGCACTTCTCAAGGTCAATACGATCAATTTCGACGACCCGGAAAAAATTCGTCACAAGGTTCACTTCGACAATCTGACGCCGCTTTACCCGAATGAGCGCTTCAAGATGGAACTGGAAGTTCCGACATCGAAGGATCTGTCGTCGCGCGTTATCGACCTCGTCGCACCGCTCGGCAAGGGCCAGCGCGGGTTGATCGTGGCGCCGCCGCGTACCGGTAAGACGGTACTGTTGCAGAACATTGCTCATTCCATCACGGCGAACCATCCGGAATGCTACTTGATCGTTCTGCTGATCGACGAGCGTCCGGAAGAAGTGACCGACATGCAGCGTTCGGTGAAGGGTGAGGTTGTGTCCTCCACCTTCGACGAACCGGCTGTACGCCACGTCCAGGTCGCCGAAATGGTCATCGAAAAGGCGAAGCGTCTGGTCGAGCATGGCCGTGACGTCGTCATCCTGCTCGATTCCATCACGCGCCTTGGCCGCGCCTACAACACCGTTGTTCCCTCCTCCGGCAAGGTTCTGACCGGTGGTGTGGATGCCAACGCCCTGCAGCGCCCGAAGCGTTTCTTTGGTGCTGCGCGTAACATCGAAGAAGGTGGCTCGCTGACAATTATTGCGACTGCGCTTATCGATACCGGTAGCCGCATGGATGAAGTCATCTTTGAAGAATTCAAGGGCACCGGCAACTCGGAAATCGTGCTTGATCGCAAGGTTGCCGACAAGCGTATCTTCCCGGCACTGGATATTCTGAAATCCGGTACGCGTAAGGAAGATTTGCTGGTGCCGCGTCAGGACCTGCAGAAGATCTTCGTTCTTCGCCGCATTCTGGCGCCGATGGGAACGATGGACGCTATCGAATTCCTGATCGACAAGCTGAAGCAGACGAAGACCAATTCGGATTTCTTCGAATCGATGAATACCTGATCCGAACTTTAGTCGGATTTATCATAAGAGCTTTAAAGCCGTATCCGTTCATTCGGGTGCGGCTTGACTGTTTTAGACCGAGGTGAACGATGCCAGATTCCGCCGATACGATTTATGCGCTGTCCAGCGGTGCACTGCCTGCTGGTGTCGCGGTTATCAGAATCAGCGGCGCAAAGGCTTTTATTGCCTTAAGGGCGCTGACAGGCCGGGACCTTCCTTTACCAAGAACAGCAAGCCTCTGTTCGATTCGGAATCGAAACAATGAGATCATCGACCAGAGCCTGGTGATCGTCTTCCCGGCTCCGAATTCCTTTACCGGCGAAAATTGCGTTGAAATTCACAGCCACGGTAGTCGCGCAGTCATGGCTTCCATCTTCGCCGAGCTTGACAATCTCGGAGGACTGCGGCCTGCCGACGCCGGTGAGTTTTCCCGCAGAGCCTTTGAGAATGGAAAGATGGACCTGCTTGAGGTCGAGGGTCTGGCCGATCTCTTGCAGGCGGAAACGGAAATGCAGCGCCGTCTGGCGGTTGAGCAGAGCAGCGGCCAACTATCGGCTCTCTATGATGGCTGGGCCAATCGCCTGACCCGTGCCCGCGCGCTGATCGAGGCGGAACTGGATTTCGCCGACGAGGAAGACGTGCCTGACTCCGTTGCTACTCAGGTTTGGGAGGCAATGGCGGCGCTAAAGGGCGAGATCAATGCTCACCTCCAGGGCGGCGGGAATGGCGAAATCATCCGCGACGGTTTCAAGGTTGCGCTTGTAGGCGAACCGAACGCGGGTAAATCCACCTTGCTTAACGCATTGAGCGGTCGTGAGGTGGCAATCGTTACCGACATTGCCGGCACGACGCGGGACGTTTTAAGCGTCGATATCAATCTGGACGGATATCTGGTTCGGATATTCGATACGGCGGGAATTCGCGAGACACAGGATGTGGTGGAACGAGAAGGCGTGCGGCGTGCGGTTCTGACCGCGGAAACTGCGGATCTCATTCTAATTCTGCAGGATAACGATTCGACCCCGAAACAATCTATCGGCTCGTTCGATAATCAGAGATCCTTGCGGGTAAGGACAAAAACCTTGCTTCGCTCACGCGCATCTGACGATGATTTTGATCTCTCGATCTCAGCAAAAGAAGGAATTGGCCTAGATGAACTGCGTAGAGCCCTCAAGCGAGAGATAGAAAAACGGGTCGGTTCTGGCCAGACACTGGTTCCCGCCCGTGCCCGTCATAAAAAACGACTTGAAGAGACGCTGAACTATGTTAGTGATGCCCTCGATTCTGAGACCCTGGACCTTGCTATAAGGTCGGAATATCTAAGGCTCGCCGCAACATCGCTTGGACGGATCACCGGCCGCGTCGATGTGGAAGATTTGCTGGGTGTGATCTTCTCGGAATTCTGCATAGGAAAATGATTCACGTGAAACATCGGCACTCTGTATGGTGATGTCGATGAATTAGAACAGGGCGCAGCAATATGCACCAGTCATTCGATGTCGTTGTTATTGGTGGTGGTCATGCGGGCAGCGAAGCTGCGGCGGCCGCTGCGAGACATGGTGCAAAGACCGCTCTTGTTACCCACAAGCGTGAGGCGATCGGGGTCATGTCCTGTAATCCAGCGATCGGTGGCTTGGGAAAGGGGCACCTCGTTCGTGAGATCGATGCGCTGGACGGATTGATGGGCAGGGTCGCAGATGCTGCGGGAATTCAATTCCGTATGCTCAACCGGAAAAAGGGCCCAGCGGTTCGTGGGCCGCGCACGCAAGCTGACCGCCGGCTCTATCGTGAAGCGATGCAGCGGGAAATCGATGCGATGGACAACCTGACAATTATCGAAGGCGATGCTTTTGATATTGAAATGGACAACGATCGGGTCGCTGCGGTTATCATGAAAAACGGTAGCCGGATTCCTTGCGGCGCAGTGGTACTAACCAGCGGGACTTTTCTGCGCGGTCTTATCCATATCGGTTCCGAAAAGATTCCAGCCGGCCGCGTTGGCGAAATGCCCTCTCTCGGCCTTTCTGACACGCTATCGCGCCTTGGTCTCGCAATGGGTCGGCTCAAAACCGGCACCCCTGCCCGTTTGGATGGACGTACAATCGATTGGAATGCGGTAGATCGGCAGGCAGCTGATGAGGATCCGGTCCCGTTCTCATTTATGACGGACCATATTCTTAATCCGCAAATCGAATGTGGTGTGACCCGCACGACCCCGGCAAGTCACAAGATCATCCAGGATAATATTCACCTCTCTGCCATGTATTCCGGGCAGATCGAAGGCGTTGGCCCGCGTTATTGCCCGTCAATCGAGGATAAGATCACCCGTTTCGGGGAACGGGACGGCCACCAGATATTTTTGGAGCCGGAAGGCCTCGATGATTATACCATTTATCCCAATGGTATTTCGACATCCCTGCCCGCTTTTGTTCAGGAGCAATTTATCCGGACGATACCAGGCCTTGAACAGGTTACGATTCTGCAGCCGGGTTATGCGATCGAATATGATTATGTCGATCCCCGGGAGCTGAAACCGTCTCTTGAGTGCCGCAAGATTCCGGGGCTGTTTCTGGCTGGCCAGATCAACGGCACGACTGGTTATGAAGAGGCGGGCGCCCAGGGTCTTGTTGCTGGTCTGAATGCCTCGCTTTATGCCGGCAGTGCCGATCCGCTTCATTTTAGCCGGACAGAATCTTATATCGGCGTGATGATCGACGACTTGACATCCAAGGGCGTCAGCGAACCATATCGTATGTTTACGTCAAGGGCGGAGTATCGTCTTTCCCTGCGCGTGGATAATGCCGATCTCCGACTGACACCCGTCGCCCAGAAGGCAGGTATTCTAGGACGAGAGCGCCAGCAGCGCTTTACAGACTTCTTGTCCGATCTTGATAGCGTTCGTGCGTTGATGAAAGAGCTGTCCATCAGCCCGTCCCAAGCGGCCAAGCAGGGTCTGAAACTCAATCAGGATGGTCAGCGTCGTTCCGTTTATGAGCTGCTTGCCTATCCTGATATGACATTGCAGGCGCTCGCAGAACATTGGCCTGAACTCAACAGGCTTAACGCTAAGGTCGCGGAGGTCTTGCAGATTGAAGCGAGCTACGCCGTCTATATGCAACGGCAGAGCGCTGATATTGTCGATATCAAAAGGGATGAGGACAGAAAAATCCCTGACGATTTCGATTTTCAAAGTCTGTCCGGGCTCTCCAACGAGCTTAAACAAAAGCTGGAAAAAGCCCGCCCGGAGAATATTGCACAGGCCGCTCGTGTTGACGGCATGACGCCAGCTGCGATATCGCTGCTGCTCGCACTTCTGCGGAAAGGTACCGCAACGCGAAGTGAACAATTGCGCATGCACCAATAGCGAGTCGGATTATGAAGATAAACGGCCAGAGTGTTTCACGTGAAACACAGGAGAGGCTCGAGCATTTTGTCGAGCTTTTCAAGAAGTGGAATAAGACCACGAATCTGGTAGCGCCGTCCACGCTAACGGAGCTTTGGAGCCGGCATGTTGCCGATAGCGCGCAAATCTTCCAGCTTTCTCCTCAACCAAAAAAATGGATTGATCTCGGCAGCGGCGGCGGTTTTCCCGGTGTCATCACGGCAATTTTTCTGGCGGAACTTGGCGATGGCTGGGTCGATCTGGTGGAAAGCAATAATAAGAAAGCCGCTTTTCTGCGAATCGCTCTTAAGGAAACCGGTGCCAGAGGCGCGGTTCATCCTGTCAGAATCGAGACGGCGTCTGAAATTATAACAACTTGTAATGCTGTGTCCGCTCGTGCCCTTGCAGATCTGGATTTACTTTTTGGGTATATTCATCCCTGGGCGCAAAATAATCCTAATCTCAAGGCTTATTTTAATAAAGGCAGGGATTATGATTCTGAAGTGCAGAAAGCGCATGGTCGCTGGCAGTTTGATCTGATAAAACATCGGAGTGCCATTGAGGCAGATTCTGTTGTTCTTGAAATCAGCAACCTCGTTTTGAGACGCTGACAAGCTGGCCAGGTGCGGCATGACCTTTGAAAAAAACCGAATTATCGCAGTTGCGAACCAGAAAGGCGGCGTTGGCAAGACAACAACCGCTATCAATCTGGCGACCGCGCTTGCGGCTATTGGTGAGCGTGTGCTGATCATCGACCTGGACCCGCAGGGCAATGCGAGTACTGGGCTCGGAATTGACCGCAAAGAGCGCAAGCTTTCGTCCTATGATCTTCTGGTAGGAGAACATGGGATTGCGGAGGTTGCTGTACCCACGGCGGTGCCGAATCTCGATATCGTGCCCTCCACAATGGATTTGCTCGGTTTCGAGATGCAGGTCGCGAATGTCGCAAACCGCGTTTTCCTGTTGCGTGCGGCAATGGAAACGCCGGAAGCCAGAGGCTATTCCTATATTCTCGTTGATTGCCCGCCCTCTTTCAATCTTTTGACGATGAATGCGATGACGGCCGCGCATTCTGTGCTGGTGCCGCTGCAATGCGAGTTCTTTGCCCTGGAAGGTCTCAGTCAGCTGCTGGATACGGTTAGCCAGATACGCGGCTCGGTCAACCCGCAGCTTGATATACAGGGCATCGTTTTGACGATGTTCGATGCGCGTAACAATCTTGCGCAGCAGGTCGTTTCGGATGTGCGTAGCCATCTTGGCGAAAAGGTTTACCATACTCTTATCCCGCGCAACGTCCGTGTTTCGGAAGCGCCGTCCTATGGTAAGCCGGCCATTCTCTATGATCTGAAATGCGCCGGCAGTCAGGCCTATTTGCAACTGGCATCAGAAGTGATCCAGAGAGAGCGACTGCGCAAAGCCGCCTGACATTTGCGGACTGTATGGAGTAATATCTTATGAGTGATGATCTTTCGAAGCGTCGATTGGGGCGCGGTCTTGCCGCATTGATTGGTGAAATGGATCAGCCCGTGCCGGTCGGCGAGCCTCAGCGCGCGGTCAACGCCGATCGTACCATTCCGATCGAATTCATCGCCCGCAGCCATAGAAACCCGCGGCGCCATTTCGATGAAAACGAGCTGCAGGATCTTGCCGCCTCTATCCGTCAGCACGGAATCGTTCAGCCAGTAGTAGTGAGAACGGTTGGAGTCAACCGATACGAGATTATCGCCGGTGAGCGCCGCTGGCGCGCGGCACAGCTGGCTGGTTTTACTGACGTACCTGTCATCGTTCGCGATGTGGATGATCGTACTGCTCTGGAACTTGCCATCGTCGAAAACGTGCAGCGTTCCGACCTCAATCCGCTTGAAGAGGCGATGGGTTACGAACAGCTGATCGCCGAACATGGTTATACGCAGAATGATCTCGGCGAAATCATCGGTAAGAGCCGAAGCCATGTTGCCAATAGTCTGCGGCTCTTGAAGCTGCCCGATCCGGTCCGGGATATGCTGGCGGACGGTTCGCTTTCCGCCGGTCACGCGCGCGCGCTGGTCTCCACTTCCGATCCGGCGACTCTGGCACGCACGATTGTTTCCAAGGGACTTTCGGTGCGTGATGCCGAACGTCTGGCGCAAAACGATATCAAATCGCAGGGTGAGATTGCTGAAAAGCGTCCGGCTGGGGAAAAGGATTCTGATACGATTGCGCTCGAACGCAGTCTTTCAGACGCTCTTGGCCTCGATGTGAAAATCAGCCACAAGGGTGGATCGGGGCAGATTCGTATCGGTTACCGCACACTTGAACAGCTTGAAGCCGTCTGCCGGCTGCTGGAGCAGAAATAATTAAATATCTGTTTTAATTGATAAATACCCGCCAAAGGCGGGTATTTTCGTTTTGCGGCCCTCAAAAATCGATAGCCCTGCCTTTTATTTCGTAATCGCCAAAACGAACGGGTTCTGCGCCGCCGCGACCGCCAGTCTCCGGCGGCAATTGAAGATCAGCCTGCTGCCGGCGCCGTTCTTCCGCTTCCTCTAGCGCTCGCTGCGCTGCGGGCGAAAGACGCCTCACCTGCTCCGCGCCCTCTTCGGCACCATTGTCATTATCTGCATTCTGCATGAAATCCTCCCAATGACGGGATATTGAAATATGTTTGCCGCTTACCAGATTATATAATCGAAGGGGTTTTATAAACCCAACAATATTTCAGGCGAGTAAGAAGGAGAGTTCAACGGATGAACATGATGCGCACGGCAATGCTTCTGGCCTTCATGACGGCATTGTTCATGGGTGTCGGTTTTCTGATCGGTGGTAAAGGCGGCATGATGATAGCGCTGCTGATTGCGGCCGGTATGAACCTTTTTTCCTATTGGAATTCGGACAAGATGGTCCTTTCGGCCTATCGCGCCCGGGAGATCGACGAGGCGAATGCGCCCGAGTTCTTTCACATGATCCGGGATCTGTCGCAGAATGCCGGTCTGCCCATGCCGAAGGTCTATATTTACGACAGTCCGCAGCCAAACGCCTTCGCGACCGGTCGAAATCCTGAGAATGCGGCTGTTGCCGCTTCGACCGGGCTGCTGGAGCGTCTGACGCCCGAGGAAGTGGCCGGTGTCATGGCGCATGAACTCGCCCATGTGCAGAACCGCGATACCCTGACCATGACAATCACCGCCACGCTCGCGGGTGCGATCTCCATGCTCGGCAATTTTGCCTTCTTCTTTGGCGGCAACAGGGAAAACAACAATAACCCCTTGGGCTTCATCGGTGTGCTGGTGGCGATGATAGTGGCGCCGCTTGCGGCAATGTTGGTGCAGATGGCTATCAGTCGCACCCGCGAATATTCCGCCGACCGGCGCGGCGCGGAAATATGCGGCAACCCGCTCTGGCTTGCCTCTGCCCTGCAGAAGATTTCAGGCATGGCACAGCAAATTCACAATGACGATGCCGAGCGCAATCCGGCAACGGCGCATATGTTCATCATCAATCCGCTCTCCGGCGAGCGTATGGACAATCTTTTTTCCACCCATCCGAACACGGAAAACCGCGTGGCGGCGCTGCACGCGATGGCGCAGGAGTTTTCTCCGCGAGCATCGACGCCGCCGCCATCGGGTGATAGACCGGTGCGCAAATCAGGCTCCGTTCCCACAACGGGCTGGAGACGAGGCAATGAAAACGAGCGCAAGGGGCCGTGGTCTTGACATCCGATATTCAGAGTAAGCCGGCGCGGTCCAGAAAACCGAAGCCAGCGCATGCAAGGGGCCGTGAAGACGGCCCTTCGTCTTTCGAGGACAAGCCGGGTCTTGCGGCGCGCATTGCTGCCACCCGCATTCTCGCGGCGGTTCTGGAAAAGAAGACCTCCATGGACGGGATGCTCGACAGCGAAAACGGCAATCCCGTCTATCGTGCGTTGTCGCTTGCTGATCGGGCACTGGTGAGGGCGGTCGTCAATAGTGCGCTCCGGCACCTTCCCCGCATTGAGACGGCATTGTCGATGTTGTTGGATGGGCCATTGCCGCAAGGAGCCCGATCGCTGCATCACGTCCTCGTCGTTGGGGCTGCGCAGATGCTTTATCTCGATGTGCCGGATCATTCCGCTGTCGATCTTGCCGTGGAGCAGGCGCATCGCGATCCTCGCAATAGGCGTTTCGTCAAGCTGGTCAATGCCGTGCTTCGAAGGCTCGGCCGTGAAAAAGCGGAGATCGAAAAGGCCATCGCGGATGTTCCGGTCTTGCCGGAATGGTTCTATGCGCGGCTTGTTTCGGCTTATGGCGATGAGGTGGCTCAAAGGATCTCGCAAGCACAGCTGACACCGTCCTGCATTGACTTGACGGTAAAGGCCGATCCCGCTCTTTGGGCGGAAAGACTGGGTGGCACGCTTATGCCGAATGGCAGCGTGCGTCTGGGTGAATTCGAAGGCCAGATCCCCTCGCTCGACGGTTTCGCCGAGGGCGCATGGTGGGTTCAGGATCTCGCAGCCAGCATGCCGGTAAGGCTGCTGGGCGATATCTCCGGCAAGCGCGTCGCCGATCTTTGCGCTGCCCCCGGCGGCAAGACCGCCCAGCTTGCGCTGGCGGGCGCCAGGGTAACGGCGCTGGATCAGTCCGGCAACCGTCTTCGCCGCCTTCGGGAAAATCTCGACCGACTTGGTCTCCATGCCGAAACGGTGGAGGCCAATATGCTGAAATACCAGCCGGAACAGCTTTTCGACGCCGTGCTGCTCGATGCACCCTGTTCGTCTACCGGCACTTTGCGCAAGCATCCCGACGTCTGCTGGACGAAAGACGAGAACGACATTGCCAAACTCGCGGCACTTCAGGGCCAGATGCTGCGACATGCGCTAACGCTCGTCGGGCCGGGCGGCCTCGTGGTCTTTTCCAACTGCTCGCTCGATCCTTCCGAAGGGGAAGAGATGATTGCCGAGGTTCTGGCGGAAAACCCTGATGTGGAGCGTGTTGCCGTTCACAGGGAAGACTGGCCCGGAATGGAAGCGGCGATTAGTGCCGCGGGCGATCTTCGCACGACACCTGATATGTTCGGTGGCGTCGATGGGTTTTTTAGCAGTGTCTTGCGTAAGAAGTAGAAAAAAGCCAAGCTCTCGCGAATCATTAGATATTTATCGAAAACGTTCCGATCATCGCGGTTCACTGATAAAAACAAAACATGTGAAACGGGAAACACAGCTTGTTAGGGTCCTTCGCAGGCAGCATGAATGCCGCCGGTCTTCTTTCGCGGATGGCTTATCGTCATCTGTGTGTCGGCCTTACCCCGTTGCGTCTGCATCTATCGCGATTCACCAACCGCGTGCCCACTGGCCTGGTGGCTGCACCCACCGATCTGAGAGCGATCGATCCCTATTTTGCCGAGGAGTTGTTGCGCGGTCGCATCGCGCTTGCCGGACGCGTCGTTGAAACCGGCGGCGCTTCGCCGTTTCAGGTAGATTACCCTTCAGCAGTTTTTGAAGAACGGCTGCAAGCATTTACCTGGCTGCGGCACATTCGTTCCGATAAATCGAGCGAGGCCTGCAAGCGTGCGCGTCGCATCGTCGCCGAGTGGATGGTATTGCATGGCAAGCGCGTTACGGGCACGGCCTGGTCACCTGAAATTGCGGCGCAGAGGCTGATAGCCTGGCTTTCGCATTCTCCCGTGGTTTTATACGAGGCCGATGCGGGCTTTTATCGCCGTTTCCTGAAGAGCCTCGCCTTTCATGTGCGTTACCTCGAGCGGATCGTCAAACATGCGCCGGATGGTGAAGCGCGGCTGCGGATCAGAATAGCGCTTGCGATGGCCTCCATCGCCATGCCCACACGGTTGTCACGGATCAACCGGAACGGAACGAAGCTAGCTCAGGAAATGGAACGCCAGATTCTCCCCGATGGCGGGCATGTTTCCCG
Organism: Agrobacterium fabrum str. C58; assembly: GCF_000092025.1. Classification (NCBI taxonomy): domain Bacteria; kingdom Pseudomonadati; phylum Pseudomonadota; class Alphaproteobacteria; order Hyphomicrobiales; family Rhizobiaceae; genus Agrobacterium; species Agrobacterium fabrum. The sequence continues at coordinate 2,829,079 of NC_003062.2, read as the reverse complement.
CAATCCAAGAGTTATGCTGGATCTGCTGCTCGATCTCCTGCCGCTGCGGCAAAGTTATATTAATCTTGGCCATGACCTGCCCTCTGGACTGGTGCCGGCGATAGACCGCATGTTTCCGGCGATCCGGTTCTTCCGGCATCAGGGCGGCGATCTTGCGCTGTTCAACGGCGCCACGGCGACGCTCGCCAACGAGCTTGTTTCCGTGCTGCGTTATGATGAAACGGCCGGCCGGCCTTCCAAGGTCCTGACGGATGTGAATTACCATCGGCTCGCGACAGATGAGACTGTTATCATCGTGGACACCGGTTATCCCGGTTCGGCGGAACTGTCGCGCAGCGCCCATTCAGGGTGTCTCTCTTTCGAAATGTCCTGCGGCAAGAACCGGTTCATCGTCAATTCCGGGTTTCCGCGTAATGCCGCACCGGAATATCAACGCGCCAGCCGTTCCACGGCGGCGCATTCCACCGTCACGCTTGCCGACACTTCGTCCTGCAGATTGTCGCGCTCGAGGTTGCTTGGCCCGATCATGGTTTCGGGCGTCAGCAAGGTCGATAGCCGACGTGGAACGGATGCAAATGGCAATGACATCCTTTGGGCGTCGCATGATGGTTATTTGCAGAATTTCGGCTGCTACCATGAGCGGGAAATAGAATTGAATGCGGCGGGCACGAAGATAAAGGGCCGCGACCTGCTTCGCGCTGACGAAGCCGTGGTGAAAGCGCAATTGCAATCCGTGTCAGCGGTTTCCCGTTTTCACATCCACCCCCATATTCAGCTACACCAGCGGGATGAGGAGTCGGTTTATCTGGAGGCCGCGGATGGCACCACCTGGCTGTTTTCGGCGCCCGGACTGGAGCTTTTCGTGACCGACGATGTCTTCATGGCGGATGCATCCGGCATGCGTCCTTCGCAGCAGATCGAATTACCCTTCAATCTCGTCAATACCCGGGAAATCCGCTGGCTCATCGAACGCATGGGCTGAGGGCTTTTGGGCCACTCAGGGCAAAAACCGCCATAGTTTTTGCCGTTCGGCATCCCCGCTGTTTATTAATGCGGTAAGCTGTGTTAACGCGGCGGCAATCGCTGGATCATTCCCCTTCCAGCCTGTCCTCCCTATTATACGGAGTATGCCCGATGGCCGTGGTGTCCAAGAAAATTCCCGCCCCCGATAAGGTCAAGATTCGCACGGCGCTTCTTTCCGTGTCCGACAAGACCGATATTATCGAGTTGGCAACGGTACTCTCCAAGCTCGGCGTCAAGCTCCTGTCGACCGGCGGTACGGCAAAGGCGATTGCCGAAGCGGGTCTTGCCGTCACAGATGTCTCCGACGTCACCAATTTTCCCGAGATCATGGATGGCCGCGTCAAGACGCTGCATCCCAATGTTCATGGCGGGCTTCTGGCAATCCGCGACGATGCCGAGCATGTCGAGGCCATGAAGGCACATGGTATCGAGGCGATCGATCTTTCCGTGATCAATCTCTATCCGTTCGAGGAAGTGCGCGCCAAGGGCGGCGATTATCCGACGACGGTTGAGAATATCGATATTGGCGGCCCGGCGATGATCCGCGCTTCCGCCAAGAACCATGCCTATGTCACCGTTGTTACCGACCCTTCCGACTACCCTGCGCTGGTGGAAGCCCTGCAGGCCGATGACGGACAGACCTCCTATGCGCTGCGCCAGCGTTTTGCCGCCAAGGCCTATGCCCGCACGGCTGCTTATGATGCCGTGATTTCCAACTGGTTTGCCGAAGCACTGGCGATCGAGACGCCTCATTACCGCGCCATCGGCGGTGTGCTGAAAGAAAAGATGCGTTATGGTGAAAACCCGCATCAGAGCGCCGGTTTCTACCTGACCGGTGAAAAGCGCCCCGGCGTTGCAACGGCGACGCTTCTCCAGGGCAAGCAGCTCTCCTACAACAACATCAATGATACCGATGCGGCTTACGAGCTGGTGGCGGAGTTCCTGCCGGAAAATGCGCCGGCCGTTGCCATCGTCAAACACGCCAATCCCTGTGGCGTTGCGACCGGCCCTACCCTTGCAGAAGCCTATCGGCGGGCGCTGGCATGCGATTCCGTTTCCGCCTTTGGCGGCGTCATTGCGCTCAACCGCACGCTCGATGCGGAAACGGCGGAAGAGATCGTCAAGCTCTTCACCGAAGTCATCATCGCGCCTGACGTGACCGAAGAGGCCAAGTCCATCATCGCCCGCAAGCCGAACCTGCGCCTTCTGGCCGCCGGCGGCCTGCCAGACCCGCGTGCGGCTGGCCTCACGGCGAAGACCGTTTCCGGTGGCCTGCTGGTGCAGAGCCGTGACAATGGCATGGTCGAGGATCTCGAACTCAAGGTCGTAACCAAGCGTGCACCGACGGCGCAAGAGCTTGAGGACATGAAGTTCGCTTTCAAGATCGCCAAGCATGTGAAATCCAATGCCGTGATCTATGCGAAGGACGGTCAGACGGCGGGTATCGGCGCTGGCCAGATGAGCCGTGTGGATTCCGCCCGCATCGCCGCCCAGAAGGCGGAAGATGCAGCCAAGGCTCTTGGCCTTGCCGAACCATTGACGCGCGGCTCTGCCGTTGCGTCGGAAGCCTTTTATCCGTTTGCGGATGGTTTGCTTGCTGCAATCGCTGCGGGCGCCACCGCTGTCATCCAGCCGGGTGGCTCCATGCGCGATCAGGACGTGATCGACGCTGCAAACGAGCATAATGTGGCTATGGTCTTCACCGGCATGCGCCACTTCCGCCATTAAGCGCGCGATATAGACAGAAATGACGAAGGCCCGGAAAGTGATTTCCGGGCCTTTTGTTTCACGTGGGACAGTCGGTATTGCGCTTCAGGTCACTGCGCCGACCTGCCACGGCACAAATTCATTGTCACCGTAATCATAAATTTCGCTCACCGTCTTGTCGCCGGAAGCGACCGCGAGAATATGTTCGAAAATTCGTTTGCCGGATTCTTCGATGGTTTCCGTTCCGGTGACGATCTCGCCGCAGTTGATATCCATGTCTTCCTTCATGTGTTCATACATTTCGGAGTTGGTGGCGATCTTGATGCAGGGAGAGGGCTTGAAACCTGAAACCGAGCCACGGCCGGTGGTGAAACAGATGACGTTGCAGCCGCCGGCAACCTGGCCGGTGACGGCAACGGGGTCATAGCCGGGTGTATCCATGAAGACGAAGCCTTGCTCCGTCACGGTCTCGGCAAATTCATAAACCGCCTTCAGCGGCATGGAGCCACCCTTGGCGACCGCGCCCAGCGATTTCTCCAGAATGGTAGTCAGGCCGCCGAGCTTGTTGCCGTGCGAAGGATTGTTGTTGAGTTCGTCGCCATTGCGGGCGGTATAGTCCCGCCACCAGTCGATGCGCTGCAGCAGTTTTTCGGCGACCGCAGGTGTGACGGCGCGTTTGGTCAGCAGGTGCTCCGCGCCGTAGATTTCGGGCGTTTCGGAAAGCACGGTCGTGCCGCCATTGCGGACGATTAGGTCGGATGCATAACCCAGAGCCGGATTGGCGGAGATGCCGGAATATCCATCCGAGCCGCCACATTCCAGTGCGACCTTCAGCTTGGAAAGCGGTTGCTCGGTGCGGCGGGCGGCGTTCACCATCGGTAGCATCGCCTTGATTTCGGTTATTGCCGCATCGATGGTCTTGCGGGTGCCACCATGCTGCTGGATGGTCATGGTGCGCAGCCGCTCGCCCTCTTCCATCTTGTAATGTTCGAGAATGGGCGCGATCTGGTTGGTTTCGCAACCAAGGCCGATCAGCAGAATCCCGCCGAAATTCGGATGGCGGGCATAACCCTGAATGGTGCGGATCAGAAGGCGGTAACCTTCCGACTTGGTGTTCAGCGCACAGCCGCCACCGTGGGTCAGCGCCACGACGCCATCGACATTGTCGAAGCCGTCAAGGCCGCCCTGTTTGTTGAAATAATCGGCGATGTAGCGCGACACAGTGGCGGAACAGTTCACCGAGGCGATGACGCCGATATAGTTGCGTGTGCCAACGCCGCCGAGACCACGGTCATAACCCATGAAGGTCCGGCGCTCGGCTTCCGGCACCATGCCCTTCTCCTCGATGTCGACGCTGAACTGATGCGCATGTTCTGACGGCACCATGGCGAGATTGTGCAGGTGCACATGCCGGCCGGCTTCGATGTCCTGGGTCGCGATGCCGATGACCTGCCCGTATTTCAGCACCTCGTCTCCGGATTTGATGAGTTTGAGCGCCACCTTGTGCCCGCGTCCGATCAGCTCGAGTGCCGCCAGATCACCCCTGCCCGTCGCTCCGCCAGCCGGGATAGACCGACGCGCCACCGCGACATTGTCGTTGGCGTTCAGCAAAATGGTTGCCTCGGAATTCTCACTCACGGGTTTTCCTCCTCCCGGTACATTGCCTGCTATGTTTGTCATTCAGCTATCCACCCAGCGGCGTTTCGAACCTTCCAGATGGATGTGCATGGCGGCTTGCGCCAGCAGCGGATCCTTGAGCTCCAGCGCCGCCAGAATAGCTTCGTGCTCCTGCAGGGCGCGGGTCCAAGTGTCGCGATCTTCAAATTTGACGCGAAGCTGGGCCGAAATGGGGCTGTGGCGCTCATCGAAGAGGTTGGCCACCAGCCTCGCCAGAACGCTGTTGCCGGATTGCTCGGCAATGGTCACGTGAAACAGGCGATCCTGATCGAGGGGTTTGCGGCCAGCCTCGATTTCCTTTTGCATGGTGTTGAGAATCTGGCGGAGGGCCGCGATCGTCTCATCGGTCATCCGGTTTGCTGCCAGCACGATGGTCGCCCCCTCCAGCGCGGCCCGCGCCTGCATCAATTCGGAAGGGCTGTCTCCCAGCGACTTGGTGTGATGGGTCGTTTGAAGCGCTTCGGTAGATACATAGACGCCGGAACCCATGCGAATTTCGACGGTGTTGTCGATTTCAAGCGCAATCAGCGCCTCACGCAACGAGGGTCTCGACACGCCGAGTTTCTGTGCCAATTCCCGTTCGGCGGGAAGCCGCGTCCCGGGCAGGAATTCACCCACGTCGATGAGTTCGCGTATCTGATCCGCAATCTGCTGATAAAGCCTGCGCGGTTCCGCTATTTTGGCCTGACCATTCATGTGTTTTTTACTGAAGCCTTCGTGATACTTATATTTGGCCTTACCGTAACGTCAAGCGTGCCAATACGCAAGAAATTACTTAAATAACTGAAAATACAGTATTATTTTAAAATTTCTTGTGATTGCTTTCCGTTTCCTCCAAAGCGCACCTTCAATTTTTGACCTAATTGGCTTGACCATTATAAAAAACCGGCCTAACCATTTGCCCTGTTCAAGGCCCCCGGTGGAGCGGGGAACAGGGTGGAGGTTTCCAGATGTCGCAGGGCGCATCGACAATTCGGGGCGATTTTTCGCCTGAGGAGATGGCGCGTGCGGAGCGTTCGGTCCTTCTGCGTCTCGAGAACATCAGCAAGGAATTTCCAGGCGTAAAAGCGCTGTCGAACGTTCATTTCGATCTGCGCAGCGGCGAAGTGCATGCCGTCTGCGGCGAGAATGGCGCGGGAAAATCGACACTGATGAAGATCATCAGCGGTGTCTACCAGCCGAGTGAAGGAACGATCCTGCACAAAGGCGAGAAGGTGCAATATGCATCGCCGCTGCAATCCGAAGCGGCCGGCATCGCCATCATCCATCAGGAACTCAACCTTGTTCCGCATCTTTCCGTTGCCGAGAACATTTATCTGGCGCGTGAGCCGCGCCGGGGTTTTCTCGTGGACCGCAAGAAACTGCGACTCGATGCCAAACGCTGTCTCGACCGGCTGGGGGTCGATATCAACCCCGACCAGCTGGTCCGCAGTCTTTCCGTCGCGCAATGTCAGATGGTGGAAATCGCCAAGGCGCTCTCTCTTGATGCCGAAGTGCTGATCATGGACGAGCCGACCTCCTCGCTGACCGAGCAGGAAACCCGGCTTCTGTTCAAGGTTATCCGCGATCTCAAGGCCTCCGGCGTCGGTATCGTTTATATTTCCCATCGTCTCGATGAGATGGCCGAGATCGTCGATCGCGTGACGATCCTGCGCGACGGACGTTATATCTCAACCGACGATTTCGCCTCGATCACTGTTGATGACATTGTCACGCGTATGGTCGGGCGTTCGCTGGAAGACAAATTCCCCGAACGCACCTCGCGCCCGACGGATGATATTCTCTTTTCCGTCGAAGGGCTGACGCGCAATGGCGTGTTCAGTGACGTCAGTTTTTCACTGCGGCGTGGCGAAATCTTAGGTTTTGCCGGACTTATGGGCGCGGGACGAACGGAAGTTGCGCGGGCAATCTTCGGGGCCGATCCGCTCGATGCGGGTAAGATCGTTTTCAACGGGCGCGAACTTTCGATCGGCTCGCCGCAGGACGCTATCGAGGAAGGCATTGCCTATCTCTCGGAAGATCGCAAAAGCGATGGCCTCGCCATCAAGATGTCGGTGGCGGCCAATACGACGCTCGCCAATCTCGGCGAGGTTTCCAACCGTTTCGGGCTGATCGATTTCAAGAAGCATGACGATGTGGCGAAGCGTTACGTCGATCTGCTGAATATCCGCACTCCCTCGATCGATCAGACCGTGCGGCTGCTTTCGGGTGGCAACCAGCAGAAAATCATCATCGGCAAATGGCTGTTCCGGCAGTCGCGCGTGCTGTTCTTCGACGAGCCGACGCGCGGCATCGATGTTGGCGCGAAGTTTGCGATCTACAAGATCATGGACGAACTGGCCGCGCAGGGCATCGGCGTCATTCTCATCAGTTCGGAACTGCCGGAAATTCTGGGACTGACGGATCGTATTGCGGTGTTCCATCAGGGCCGTATCACCGGCGTGCTCGAAACCGCCAAGACCAATCAAGAAGAAATCATGCGGTATGCGTCCGGTTACGGCCGGGCCGCGCAGTGAGGAACGACATGGCCAATATTGCAGAACCCAAGAAGGGCTTCGCCGTCAGCGATCGTCAGAAGGACATCATCCAGAAATTTGCGGCGCTCGGCAGCCTCTTTGCGCTGGTCGCGGTCTTCTCCGCGACCAGTAACGCCTTCTTCACCGTCAATAATGGCATGACGATCGCGCTGCAGGTGACTTCTATTGCGCTGCTCGGCATTGGTGCCACCTGTGTCATCATCACCGGCGGCATCGATCTTTCCGTCGGTTCGGTGCTTGCGCTTGCCGGCGTCGTTGCCGCCCTTGCGGTGAAGGAACTCGGCATGCCGGTGCCCATCGGCATGTTGCTCGGCATTCTGACGGGGTCGCTTTGTGGCCTCATCAACGGTCTTCTGGTGACGCGCTTCAAGCTGCCGCCCTTCATCGCCACTCTTGGCATGATGCTGATTGCCCGCGGTGTGGCCCTGCAGATCACCGGTGCGCGCGCCGTATCCGGCCTTGGCGAATCCTTCGGTGAACTCGGCAATGGCGCACTCTTCCGTATCGTCACTATCGGTGACGATGGCTTTCCGAATGTCGTGTTTCCCGGCATTCCCTATCCGGTCATCCTGATGGTGGTGATTGCGCTTGCGGTTTCCTTCATGCTTAACCGCTCCATCCTCGGCCGCCACATCTATGCCGTGGGTTCCAATGCGGATGCTGCCCGCCTTTCCGGCGTCAACGTCGCTCGCGTCACCAATTTCACCTACATCCTGTCCGGCACGCTCGCCGGGCTGACGGGCTGCGTGCTGATGTCGCGTCTCGTTACCGCCCAGCCGAACGAAGGCGTGATGTATGAGCTGGATGCCATTGCCAGTGCGGTCATCGGCGGCACATCGCTGATCGGCGGCGTGGGCACGATTTCCGGCACGGCCATCGGCGCCTTTGTCATCGGCATTTTGCGTAACGGTCTCAATATGAACGGCGTTTCCGCCTTCACGCAACAGATCATCATTGGCCTTGTCATTCTGGTCACCGTCTGGATCGACCAGCTGCGCAACCGCCGCTGATCAAAAGGGCTGCGGACCCTTTCCGCAAACAAGATCGGCAGGGGAGGCCCGGTATGCCGACATCACGGAGGAAGAAATGAAGAAAATTACGACTGCCCTTCTGACATCCGCAATCGCGCTGTGGAGCGTTTCCACCGTGCAGGCCGGTGAAATCGCCGTTATCGTCAAGACCGTCAACTCCACCTTCTGGCAGAACGTCCAGAAGGGCGCTGACGCGGCGATGAAGAACTCTTCCGGCAACACCATGACCTTCCAGGGCCCGGCTGCCGAATCGGCGATTGCCGACCAGGTCAACATGGTCGAAAACGCCATCAACCGTAAGGTTGCCGGTATCGTTCTGGCGCCTTCCGATCCGGATGCGCTGGTGCCTGCCGTCAAGAAGGCCTGGGAAGCCCGTATCCCGGTGGTCCTGATCGACTCTCAGCTCGCCAAGGGCTCTGAGCAATATTATCAGTCGTTCCTGGCGACCGACAACAAGAAAGCCGGCGAACTGGCAGCGCAGGCGCTGATCGACAAGGTCGGCACGGAAGGCAAGATTGCCGTCATGTCCTATGTCGCCGGTGCCGGTTCCGAAATCGGCCGTGTCGGCGGTTTCACCGATTACATCCAGATGCATTCGAAGCTTCAGATCGTTGGCCCGTTCTATTCGCAGTCGCAGATGGCAACGGCGCTGAACCAGACCACCGACGTGCTGGCCGCCAATTCCGACCTGAAGGGCATTTTCGGCGCCAATGAGCCGACCGCGATCGGTGTCGGCCGCGCGCTTGCCCAGTCGGGCAAGGCCGGCAAGGTCATCGCCATGGGCTTCGACGGTAACCAGGACCTGCAGAGCTTCGTCAAGGACGGCACGCTGGCCGGCATCGTGGTTCAGGGTTCGTACCAGATGGGTGAAAAGGGCGTGGAAACCGTGACCAAGCTCATCAACAAGGAAAAGGTTGAGAAGTTCGTCGATACCGGCGTCGTTGTTGTCACCAAGGACAATATCGAAAAGCCTGAGGCCAAGAACGTGCTTTACTGATACTGACGGCGCGCCGCCGAAGGGTGGCGCGCCTCATCACCTGCGTGCGGTTTAACCCACCGCTCCATTTCAAGAATTCGGGAAGTGCCTGCGATGAAAGTCTCCGATACACGTCAATTGCCGAACCGTCCGGTAGAGGTCACAATCATGGGCCTTGGTTGCGCCCAGATGGGCAATCTCTACCGTGTTACGCCCTATGAGGAATCCAAGGGTGCGTTCGACAAGGCGTGGGAGAGCGGCATGCGCTATTTCGATACCGCGCCGTTTTATGGCTATACGCGCTCGGAGCGTCGCCTAGGCACCATGGTGACCGAGCATGACCGCGGCGACTATACGCTCAGCACCAAGGTCGGCCGTGTGATGGTGCCGGATGAGACCGTGGGCCCGGAGGAGGATGCCTATATTGCGCCCCTGCCGTTCCGCCCGGTCTATGATTATTCCTATGACGGCATTTTGCGGTCCTTCGAGGCAAGCCAGCAGCGGCTGGGTATCTTGAAGCCGGATATTCTTTATGTGCATGATATCGGTTCCCATACCCATGGCGAAAAGCACCAACACTATTGGGAGCAGCTGACCACCGGCGGCGGGTTCCGCGCGCTTGGCAAACTGCGCGACGAAGGATCGACCGGGGCTGTCGGCCTCGGCGTCAACGAGTGGGAAATCATCAATGACGCCATGGATGTCTTCGATATCGATGTCGCCATGCTGGCGGGCCGTTATACGCTGCTCGAACAGCAAAGCCTTGCTTTCATGAACCGCTGCGCTGAAAGCGGCGTCGCCATCGTTGTCGCTGGCGCTTTCAATTCGGGCATTCTGGCTGGCAACCGCAAATTCAATTATGCCGATGCGCCTGCCGATATCCTCAAGCGCGTGGACGCGCTGCACAACGTCTGCGAGGAACTGGGTGTCTCGCTTCAGGCCGCCGCACTTCAGTTTCCGCTTGCCCATCCGGCGTCGGTTACAGTCGTTTCAGGTGCGCGCAATGCGCAGCAGCTTGCCTCGAATATCGAATGGTTCGAGCAGTCTATCCCGGATGAATTCTGGTCCGAGCTGCACAAGCGTGGCCTGATTGCTGAAGGTGCGCCTGTGCCCGGCGGAAAGGCCTGAGGCAATGCTCATCGACGCCCACCAGCATTTCTGGCTGATGAAGGATCGCGCCGGGCAATGGCCGCCGCCATCGCTGGCCGCTATCTACCGGGATTTTCTTCCTACCGATCTGTCGCCATTGCTGACGGCCGCCGGGGTTTCTGGCACGGTGCTCGTGCAGACGATGGAGACGGCGGCCGACACGGATTTCATGCTGGAGCTTGCTGAAAACACCGATTTCATCAAGGGCGTTGTCGGCTGGGTGGATATGAAGTCTGCCGAAGTGACCGCGGAAATTGCCCGCCGGGCGAAACATCCAGCCTTCAAGGGCGTGCGCCCCATGCTTCAGGGCATGGAAGATGTCGCCTGGATAGACGATGCCGCGCTGAATGCTGCCGTGGAGGCGCTGGTGAAGCACGGTCTGGTGTTCGATGCGCTGGTCCTGCCGCCCAATCTGCCACATCTTCTCTCCTTTGCCAGCAAGCATCCAGAGTTGCCTGTTGTTATCGATCATGGTGCGAAGCCTCTGATTGCCACCGGTCACTATCGTGACTGGCGGCGTAATATGGCGGCTCTTGCAGCCCGTCCCAATGTCCATTGCAAGCTATCCGGCCTGCTGACCGAGCGCGGCGAGCAGCGTCCGGAAGCGGTGCGGCCCTATGCCGAGACCATTCTGGAACTATTCGGCGGTGATCGCGTGATTTTCGGCAGTGACTGGCCGGTGCTGCGCCTTGCGGGCGACTTTCAGGGCTGGCTGGATTTCTGCCGCGATATCGTGCCGGCGAAGGACCATGCGGCAGTTTTCGGCGGCAACGCCATTCGTTTTTACTCCCTTACTGACAGGTGATGCATGCTGGCGATTTTCTGTGACACTCCCGGTCAATTAACCGCCAAGGATCTGCCGAACCCCGTGCGCGGCGAAGGTGAAGTCCTGGTACGTATTCGCCGGATTGGCGTTTGCGGCACGGATCTGCACATCTTTACCGGCAACCAGCCCTATCTTTCCTATCCGCGGATCATGGGTCACGAACTTTCCGGCACGGTTGAGGAGGCACCCGCTGGCAGCCACCTTTCCGCTGGCGATGTGGTGACCATAATTCCCTATATGTCCTGCGGGAAATGCAATGCCTGCCTGAAGGGTAAGAGCAATTGCTGCCGCAATATCGGTGTGCTTGGCGTTCATCGCGATGGCGGCATGGTGGAATATCTGAGCGTGCCGCAGCAATTCGTGCTGAAGGCGGAGGGGCTGAGCCTCGACCAGGCAGCCATGACGGAATTTCTGGCGATCGGTGCCCATGCGGTGCGTCGCGGTGCCGTCGAAAAAGGGCAAAAGGTCCTGATCGTCGGTGCCGGCCCGATCGGCATGGCGGTTGCTGTCTTTGCGGTTCTCGATGGCACGGAAGTGACGATGATCGACGGTCGCACCGACCGGCTGGATTTCTGCAAGGACCACCTCGGTGTCGCTCATACAGTCGCCCTCGGCGACGGTGACAAAGATCGTCTGTCCGACATTACCGGTGGCAATTTCTTCGATGCGGTGTTTGATGCGACCGGCAATCCGAAAGCCATGGAGCGCGGTTTCTCCTTCGTCGGTCACGGCGGCTCCTATGTTCTGGTGTCCATCGTCGCCAGCGATATCAGCTTCAACGACCCGGAATTTCACAAGCGTGAGACGACGCTGCTCGGCAGCCGCAACGCGACGGCTGATGATTTCGAGCGGGTGCTTCGCGCCTTGCGCGAAGGGAAAGTGCCGGAGGCACTAATCACCCATCGCATGACACTTGCCGATGTTCCCTCGAAGTTCGCCGGCCTGACCGATCCGAAAGCCGGAGTCATCAAGGGCATGGTGGAGGTCGCATGACACCCGATACGCCCATCCTGCAATTCGGCACCAGCCGTTTTCTTCTCGCCCATGCGGATCTGTTCGTTTCGCAGGCGCTCGATAGTGGCGAGGCGCTGGGCCGCATTGCAATCGTCCAGACGACCGGCAATGCCGAGAGCCTGAAGCGCGTTGCGGCGCTGAACAGCGGCGCACCCTACCCCGTGCGTATTCGCGGTATCAGCGATGGGCAGGAAGTTGACGAGGAAATTCAGGGCAAGGCAGTCGCGCGGGCTTTGACCGCCGCGACCGATTGGGCCGAGGTGCGCCGTCTCGCCTGTGTGGTCGAGGTCATTCTGTCCAACACGGGCGATCGCGGTTATGAGCTGGATTCGGGCGACGGACCCGAGCTTGCCGCCGATTTCACCATCGTGCCGAAAAGCTTTCCGGCGAAGCTTTGCATGCTGCTGCTGGAGCGTTTTGAGCTTAATCCCGAAGCGCCCGTCTCGATTTTCCCCTGCGAGCTCGTGCCGCGCAACGGCGAAAAGCTGAGCCAAGTCATTCGCCGGCTTGCAGACGAATGGCAATTGCCGGCGGGTTTTGCCTTCTATCTGAATGAGAAGTGCCGTTTCGCCAATAGTCTGGTGGACCGCATCGTCTCCGAGCCGATCGATCCTGTCGGCGCCGTGGCGGAACCCTATGCACTCTGGGCGATCGAGAAACAGGAAGGTCTCGTCCTTCCCTGTACCCACCCCGCGGTGGTGCTGACAGATGATCTCGACCACTATGAAAAACTGAAGTTGTTCCTGCTCAATCTCGGTCACTCCTATCTGGCGGAGCGCTGGGTGCAGGATGCACGCTCGAAGGGAGAGACGGTGCGGCAGGCCATGGCCGACGACGCTCTGGTGGCGGATATGGAAGCGCTCTGGCACGACGAGGTTCTGCCGGTCTTTGCAGCTGAAGGCATGGGAGACGAGGCGAAAGCCTATATCGGCCTGTTGCGGGAGCGTTTGCGCAATCCCTTTCTCGCGCATCGCCTTGCCGATATCGCCGGCAACCATGACGAAAAGAAGCGCCGCCGTTTTGCCCCGGTCATTGCCGCCGCCGAAAGGCTGGAATTGAAGTTGCCGCAGTCGAAGCTGCGTGCGGCGCTTGCCGCCATCAAGCAATAATGGAGTTTTTCATGCAGCGCATGGGCATGGTCATCGGCGTCAAGCCTGAGATGATCGCGGAATATAAAAGGCTGCACGCCGCGGTCTGGCCGGAGGTTCTGGCATTGATCAGCGAAAGCAACATTCGCAACTACACGATCTTCCTGCGCGAGCCGGAAAATCTGCTGTTCGGCTACTGGGAATATCACGGCAGCGATTTCAGCGCCGATATGGCGAAGATAGCTGCAAGCCCAAAGAACCAGGAGTGGTGGTCTTTCACCATTCCCTGCCAGCAACCACTCGAAAGCCGCAAGGAAGGTGAGTGGTGGGCAATGATGGAAGAAACCTTCCACCTCGATTGAACGATTTTCTTTGACTCTGACCGCGAGTAACCGGCCATGACCAAAATTACAGATCTGCGTGTTTTCGACCTGCGTTTCCCGACCTCTCAAAGCCTCGACGGTTCGGATGCGATGAACCCCGACCCGGATTATTCGGCGGCTTACGTCATTCTGGATACGGATGAGCCGCGCCTGAAGGGCCATGGCCTGACCTTCACCATCGGCCGTGGCAATGACATTTGCTGCATGGCCATCGAAGCGATGCGCCATCTGGTCGTCGGCACCGATCTTGCTACTGTCACTGAAAACCCCGGCAAATATTGGCGGCATCTAACCAGCGATAGCCAGCTGCGCTGGATCGGCCCGGATAAGGGCGCGATGCATCTCGCTACCGGCGCAGTGGTCAACGCGGTGTGGGATTTGCTGGCCAAGAAGGCCGGCAAGCCGGTCTGGCAGCTTGTTGCCGATATGAGCCCGGAAGAGATCGCCGATATCGTTGATTATCGGTACCTCACCGACGTGCTGACCCGCGATGATGCGCTGGCGATCCTCAGAAGGGCCGAAGCGGGCAAGAAGGAACGCATCGAGACACTGAAGAACGAGGGTTATGCCTGCTATACGACGTCGGCCGGCTGGCTGGGTTACGACGATGCCAAGCTTCGCCGTCTCTGCCAGGAGGCAATCGATGCCGGTTTCAACCATGTGAAGATGAAGGTCGGCCGCGATCTGGAGGACGACATCCGTCGTCTCACCATTACCCGTGAAGTGATTGGCCCTGATCGTTACCTGATGATCGACGCCAACCAGGTATGGGAAGTGGATCAGGCGATCGAGTGGGTGAATAAGCTCGCCTTTTCCAAGCCCTTCTTCATCGAAGAGCCGACCAGCCCGGATGATATCGCCGGCCATCGCAAGATTCGCGCCGCCATCGGCTCGGTGAAGGTGGCAACCGGAGAAATGTGCCAGAACCGCATCATGTTCAAGCAGTTCATCGCCGAAGGCGCGATTGATGTCGTGCAGATCGACAGCTGCCGCATGGGTGGCCTGAACGAGGTACTGGCGGTTCTGCTGATTGCTGCCAAATACAATCTGCCGGTCTGGCCGCATGCGGGTGGTGTCGGCCTTTGCGAATATGTGCAGCACCTGTCGATGATCGACTATCTCGTGGTGTCAGGCACCAAGGAAGGCCGCGTGATCGAATATGTCGACCATCTGCATGAGCACTTCATCGAGCCCTGCGATATCCGCAACGCCGCTTATATGCCGCCGAAGCTGCCGGGCTTCTCCATCGAAATGAAGCCGGAGTCGATCGAGACTTACACTTTCGAGGAGTGATCGAAAGATCGCAGCGCCTCTTCGACGCGCTGCCAATCCGCTTCGCTGCCGGGAAGGCCGAAACGCATGTCATCAGGCCTTTCGTCAAAGATGCGCACCAGAATGCCGCGACGGCCGAGATGCCCGAACAGTGCCCTGCTGCGCTCGTCCCGCACCAGCGTGAACAGGGAAGTGCCGCCGGCGATTTTCAGTCCTGCCTTTTCCAGCAACTCGTTCATGCGCCTCGCTTCCTCCGCGAGCCGTAGACGCATGGATGATTGCCACTCCCTGTCCGCCAGAGCTTCTGTCGCGATATGCAGTGCCGGACCGGAAACCGCCCAGGGGCCAAGCCTCGCTTCCAGTTCGGCAGCGATCTCGGGATGCGCAATTGCGAAACCCAGGCGCACGCCCGCCATGCCGTAAAATTTTCCGAAGGATCGCAGGACCACCAGCGCTTCGCCATTGGTTGCAACCGCCAGGCTTTCGGCCCCGCCCGTTTCGATGAAGGCTTCATCCACGACGAGCAGACCGCCTTTGCGGCCTATCGTTCCGGCTAGCGCGAGTAAAGCTTCGCGGTCCGTGATGCGACCATCGGGATTGTTGGGATTGACCACCACCGCATAGCCGTAAGCTGAGAGATCGCCGATGTTTTCCACTTCGGTGACGGTCAGCCCCGCCATGCGGGCGGTGCGGGCATGTTCCGCATAGGCGGGTGAAAGCACGGCACCGCTTTGGGCTCCACGATTGATGGCGATCTGCGCCAGCAGCGGCATCAACATCTGGGTGCCGGGAGAAAGCGTGACATGCTGCGCGGAAGGCGCGCCGAAATGGGCCGCCGCCAGCTGTTTCAGCTCCTCGGCGGCGCCGGGTTCCGGCAGGCGGGCGAATGCGCTGGCGGGAATGGGCGAATGCGGGTAGGAGTGCGGATTGATACCGGTCGAAAGGTCGATCCACGGTTCAGGTGCTTGCCGAAACATCAGGCGCGCCTTGCCGAGATTGCCGCCGTGACGGATCGCTCCCTGAGCTTTTTCTGGTACTGTCTCGCCCATGTTCTTTGCTCTCGCTTTCCTGTCGCTCGTGATCGAACGCCTGACCGGCTATCCGGACTGGCTGTTCAAACGCATCGGCCACCCCGTCACCTGGATCGGTTCGCTTATCGCGCTCATGGACAAAAAATGGAACCGGGAGAGCGCATCATTTTCTCAGCGCAAAGCCGCAGGTGTTGCGGCGCTGGTTGTTTTTGTCGGGCTAACGGTGATCCTTGCATGGTTTGCGCAGTCGGTTCTGCTTTTCCTGCCCTTCGGTCTCTTGGCTGTGGCGATATTCGGTGCGTCGCTTCCGGCGCAACAAAGTCTGGAACAGCATGTGGAGGCAGTCGCCACGGCGCTGGAGCGCGAGGGGGTGGAAGGCGGCCGCAAGGCGGTGTCGATGATCGTCGGGCGCGATCCGCAAAAGCTAGATGAGGCAGCGATCTGCCGGGCGGCGATCGAAAGTCTCGCCGAGAATTTTTCCGATGGCATCGTCGCTCCTGCCTTCTGGCTCGGATTTCTGGGCCTGCCTGGTGGTGCGGCTTACAAGGCGATCAATACGGCAGACAGCATGATCGGTCATCGTTCGCCCCGCCATGAGGCCTTCGGCTGGGCCTCGGCCCGGCTGGATGATCTCGTTAATCTACCGGCCTCAAGGCTGAGCGGCAGCCTGTTTGTGGTCGCCGCTTTTTTTGTCGAAGGCGCGTCGCCAAAAGCGGCCATTGCCGCGATCCGTCGCGATGCGCGCCACCACCGCTCCCCCAATGCCGGCTGGCCGGAGGCGGCGCTTGCCGGTGCTCTCGGTTTTGCGCTTGCCGGCCCGCGTTCCTATGGCGGGCAGATGATCGAGGCGCGTTTCATGGGCGAAGGCGGGAGGTCCGCACTGGTTGCCGGTGATATTCGCAAGGCATTGCGACTGGCGCGGATCGCGGACTTGTTGCTGATTGGCCTGTTCGGACTTCTGGCGATCCTTATCGCGCTATAGCAAGCAGCCTGTCGAGATCGAGGTGCTGTTCCATATGCGCAGCCAGACGGTCGAGAACCGCATCAACCTGCGCGTCATAGTTCAGGTCCGTGCCCTGCCCGCCGAGACGCTCGAGCCATGCGCTGCGCTGGCGGTCATCCGCAAAAAGACCGTGAATATAGGTGCCGAAGACGCGGCCGTCGGGCGAAATGGTGCCATCGGCATGTCCGTCGATCGTCGAAAACACCAGACTACCCGCTATTCCCGTGGTTTCACCGACATGCATTTCGTAGCCGGATAAACCAACGCCGTCGAAACTCGTGCCCCGAACGGAAACGAGCCGTTTGTCGCCCGTCAAAACCGTGTCGACGTCCAGCAGGCCGAGCCCCTCGACAGTCGCCGGCGGTCCCTCGATGCCGTCAGGATCGGCAACGGTTTTTCCAAGCATCTGGTAACCGCCGCAAAGGCCGAGAACGTAGCCGCCGCGTCTCACATGCGCCTTTATATCAATGTCCAGGCCGGCATCTTTCAGCACGGCGAGATCGGCGATGGTCGATTTCGAGCCGCACAGCAAAACCAGACGGCAATCGGCGGGGATCGTCTCACCTGGACGGACCCGGATCAGTTCCACATCCGGCTCCATGTCGAGGGGATCGAGATCGTCGAAATTGGAAATGTGCGGCAGGATCGGCACGGCGATGCGGATTTTTGCGCTTGGCTTTCGTTGGGCTGGGCCGGAAAGCCCCAGAGCATCCTCCGCCGGCAGTTTCGCCGCATCGGAAAAATGCGGCAGAAGCCCTATGGAGGACCAATCGGTCTTTTCCGCAATCATCCGCATGCCATCGGAAAACAGTGCCGGATCGCCGCGAAATCGGTTGACGATGAAACCTTCGATCATCGCCGCGTCATCGTCGTCGAGCACCTCTCTGGTGCCGACGAGGCTGGCGATGACGCCACCGCGATCGATATCGCCGATCAGGATCACTGGCGCATCGGCCGCTCGGGCAAAACCCATATTGGCGATGTCATTGGCGCGGAGGTTTATTTCCGAGGCGCTGCCTGCCCCTTCCACCAGCACCAGATCGGCCAGTTGTTTCAAGTGCTCGAAACTATCAAGCACGCGCGGCATCAGCCCGGCCTTCATGTGCTGATAATCGGCCGCCTTGGCGCTGCCGACGATCTTGCCCTGCACTACCACCTGTGCGCCGGTTTCGCTCTGCGGCTTCAGGAGCACCGGGTTCATGTGCACGGAAAGCGGCACGCCTGCTGCCCGCGCCTGCAGCGCCTGCGCACGGCCGATCTCACCGCCATCGGCGGTAACTGCGGCATTGTTCGACATGTTCTGTGGCTTGAACGGCACGACGGAGAGGCCGCGCCGGGTGAATGCCCGGGCAAGACCGGCCACCATCAGCGATTTGCCGACATCGGAGCCGGTTCCCTGAAACATCAGCACCCGTGCTGTCATGTCAGAATTCTATCCCGGCTTGGGCCTTCACGCCCGCCTTGAAGTGATGTTTCACCAGCGTCATTTCCGTCACCATATCGGCGGCGTCGATCAGCGGCTGCTTGGCGTTGCGGCCGGTGACGATGACATGCAGATCGGGCCTGCGACTAGAGAGCGTTTCGACAACTTCTTCCAGCGGCAGGTAATCATAGCGCAAAGCGATGTTCAGCTCGTCGAGGAGCAGAAGACCGATTGTTTGGTCGGCCATCAGGGCCTTGGCCTCTTCCCAGGCCTTTGCCGCGGCCGCGACATCGCGTTTGAGGTCCTGCGTGTCCCAAGTGAAGCCCTCCCCCATGGTGCGCCAGACGACCTTATCCCCGAAGAGCGTCAGGGCCTGCTGCTCTCCCGTCGACCATGCACCCTTGATGAATTGCACGACGCCAACTCGCCGCCCGGTGCCGAGCATGCGCAAGGCGAGGCCGAACGCGGCCGTGGACTTGCCCTTGCCGGGCCCGGTATTGATCATCAGCAGGCCTTTTTCGATGGTCTTTTCCGCAACTTCGGCGTCCTGCACAGTCTTGCGGTTGACCATTTTCTGCCGGTGGCGTTCGGCTTCGCTGTCGCTGATGTCGCGGGTCATCGCTCGTTCCTTCTTGTCCTGCGGCGCGAGACCTTTTGCCCCCGCCATTCGGAGCGGCGACTATACTCAATTTGCCGCACCCGGCAATGCGCTGGTCACGGGCACGCGGCATTGACCCTTACACCCGTTCAGCCTAAGGGTAAGGGACTGACGGTCTTTTCCCGGCAACGGGAAAAGCTAAGAGGGAACACGGTTCCGCCCCGAGAAAGGGTCATTCCGTGGCTGCCCCCGCAACTGTAAGCGGTAAGCCCGCACCGTAAAGCCACTGAACCTTTATGATCGGTTCGGGAAGGCGGTGACAGGGTGTTGATAGCCGCAAGCCAGGAGACCTGCCGTTTCAGGAAAAAGCGTCTGCCGGGCGGGGTGCTCCGGTCAGTCGGTCAGATCGAACAGCGGGTTTGCGCCTGTCGCACACCGTTTTCGATAGCCGCACCCCGATGAATTTTAACGTGACGCGGGAACGGGACGGTTTGGATATTTCAGCGACATCTTCAGGTTCAAACGGGAACCCGCAGGACGAGACAGCGCCGGGCGTTACCGTCTTCGTATGCCGCAGTTGTCGCGATGATGTCGATCCCAATGCCGAACCGCGTCCCGGTTCGCGTCTTGCCGATGCCGTCATTGAAAAGGCGCAGGAGAGCGGCATTGCCGTTCGCTCCGTCAATTGCCTTGCCAATTGCAAGCGTGGCCTCAGTGCCGTGCTCCGCAGCGCCGATGGCTGGTCTTATGTGTTTGGCGGGCTGACGCCCGGCGATGCGGAAGACCTGCTGGTCGGCGCGCGGCTGCTTTCTGCCGCCCCCGACGGCCTGATGCCCTGGCGTGGCCGCCCGGAACCCCTAAAGCGCGGCATGCTGGCGCGCATTCCCCCATTCGATTTTACCGAGGAGAGATCATGAGCACCCTTCTGGACCGCGTTCCCTGCACCATCGTCACCGGCTTTCTGGGTGCCGGAAAAACCACACTGCTGCGCGGTCTTCTCGAAAAGCTTGACGGCAAGCGGCTCGCCATCATCGTCAATGAATTCGGCGATATCGGCATTGATGGCGAAATTCTGAAAGGCTGCGGCATTGAAAGCTGCCCGGAGGAAAACATCGTCGAGCTGGCCAATGGCTGCATCTGCTGCACGGTGGCGGATGATTTCCAGCCCGCCATCGAACAAATCCTTAGCCGCCAGCCGAAGGTGGAGCATATTCTCATTGAGACCTCCGGCCTTGCCCTGCCGAAGCCCCTGGTGCAGGCCTTCCAGTGGCCGGCCATCAAAAGCCGCGTGACTGTCGATGCCGTGGTCGCCGTGGTGGATGGCGCGGCTCTGGCCGAGGGTCAGGTCGCCCACGACATGGAAGCGCTTGCTGCCCAGCGTGCCAACGACGAAGCGCTCGACCATGACGATCCGGTCGAAGAGGTCTTCGAAGATCAGGTCGCCTGCGCCGATCTTATCGTGCTCACCAAGGCCGATCTTCTCGACGATGCCGGCCTCGAGAAGGCCAAGGCCCATATCCTCGAACATCTGCCAAAGGCGGCGAAGATCGTTGTTGCTTCGAATGGTGCCATCGATCCGACCGTGCTGATCGGTCTCGGCCTTGCGGTGGAAGAGGATATTGAAAACCGCCGCACCCATCATGATGGCGAACTCGATCATGAACACGATGATTTCGACAGCTTCGTCATCGACCTGCCGGCCGTTACCGATCCGGAGGCGCTGGCGGCCCGTATCGCGCAGACGGCCGCTGCCGAGAATGTGCTGCGCATCAAGGGCTTCATCGAAGTCGCCACTAAGCCCATGCGTCTGCAGGTGCAGGCTGTCGGCAGCCGCGTCAACCACTACTACGACCGCCCCTGGGCGGCGGGTGAAGAGCGCCGCAGCCGTCTCGTCGTCATCGGCGAAAAGGGCATTAACCGCGAAAAGATCGAACAGATGCTGGCCGCCTGACATAAGCCGTTTGCGCATTGTCCGGACGCAAAACCGCTGCGCACTTTTACTGGAAATGCTTTAGATGCATATTCTCGCCACCACATCCTCGTCTCTGGACGACCTGATCGAGCCGGTTGATCTCAACCAGCCGCGTTCGGATGTGGTGGTGCTGTCTTTTTCGGCAAGCGATCTTGCCGGGCTTGAGCGGGCGTGGGGAAAGGCGGGAGAGACCCTCCCCTCCCTCTCTGCCGCGAACCTCTCCGAACTTCGGCACCCGATGTCGGTCGATCTCTGGATCGAAAAAACGGCGGAACATGCCCGCGTTATTCTTATCCGGATTCTCGGAGGCGCGGAGCGCTGGCGCTATGGGGTCGATCAGCTGGCTATTCTGGCGCGCAGGCGGGGCATCAAGCTTCTGCTTTTGCCGGGGGAGTGCAGTGAAAGGGATGAAAAGCTCGAGGCGGCCTCAACTGTCGATAAGCCGATGCTGGCCTCCGTTCTCTCCTTCTTCCGCGAAGGTGGAAGGGAGAATATGGGCCGCCTTGCCGCTGGCCTTTCTGTTCTGGCGGGCGGTGGAGAATGGCCGGATATAAAGGCTGACCCCCTGCCGAAAGCCGGCTTCTATCGGCCGGATCTGGGTGTCGTTGGGCAGGACGAGGCTTGTGCCGGGTTCCCTGCCGGTGCGTCCGTTCTGCCCATCCTCTTTTACCGCTCCATGCTTCTGGCGGAAGATGCTGCACCCGTCGATGCGCTGTTTCAGGCGCTCTCTGCGCGCGGGTTTGCACCCCTGCCGATTTTCGTCAGCGGGTTGAAGGATGGGGAAGCGATCCGTTTTCTTGAAACGGTGCTGCCCGCTCTCCAGCCCGCCGCCATCATCGCCGCTACGGCCTTTGCCAGCCATACGGATGATAGGGGCGAGACGTTGTTCGACCGTCTCGGCGTTCCGGTTTTCCAGGCGGTGATGGCGACCACCCGGCGCGTCGGCTGGGTGGAAAACGCGCGCGGCCTCAATCCGTCCGATCTTGCCATGCATGTCGTCTTGCCTGAACTGGACGGGCGGATTCTCACCGGGGCGATTTCGTTCAAACAGGCGCGGACAGATGGCGGTGTCAGTCTTGTGAATGTGCCGGAGGCGGATCGTATCGAGCAGGTGGCGAACCGCATCGCGGCCTTTCTGCGACTGAAATCTGCGCCACCGCGGGATCGCCGCATCGTCATTCTGATGCCGGATTATCCCGGTGCCGCGCCGGGGCGCACCGGTTATGCCGTTGGTCTCGATGTGCCGCAAAGCGTGCTCGAAATGCTGCGCGATCTCGCCGAGGCCGGTTATGCGGTGGAGGATATTCCTGAAACGGCGCGGGCGCTGCTCGATCGTATCGAGAGCCAGGAAGCGACCGTCGATCTTTCCACCTATCGGGATTTTTTTGCAGGTTTGACTGAGACCGCCTCCAGCTCGATGAATGCGACGTGGGGAGCTGCGGAACAGGACGACGCTTTTGCCGATGGCGCTTTCCATTTTCGCGTTGCCCGCTTCGGCCAGGTCTTCGTCGCGCTCGCGCCGGATCGGGGGCGGAACGAGGATCGGCGGGTGGATTATCACGACCCTGCCCTGCCGCCACGCCACGCGCTCGTCGCCTTCGGCGCATGGATGCAAAGTGTTGTGGCGACGCATGCCATCGTGCATGTGGGCGCGCATGGCACGCTGGAATGGTTGCCGGGCAAGACGGTTGCGCTTTCCCGCGATTGTTTCCCGGAAATCGTCACCGGCCCGCTGCCGGTGGTCTATCCATTCATCGTCTCCAACCCCGGTGAGGCGGCGGTTGCCAAGCGGCGCATCGCGGCGGTTACCATCGGCCATGTGCCACCGGTGCTTGTCAATGCCGGGCTTTCGCCGGAACAGTTGGCGCTGGAACAGCTGGTCGATGAATATGCGCAGGCGGATGGCCTTGATCGTCGCCGCCGTGACCGGCTGGCGAAGCTGATCGTTGAAAAGGCGCTGGAAACCGGGCTGGCGGCCGAGGCGGGCGTTGGCGCGAAGGATGATGCCGATGCGGCCCTTTCACGCATTGATGCCTTTCTCTGCGACCTCAAGGATTTTGCCATCAAGGACGGTCAGCATGTTTTCGGTCGTTCCCCCGAAGGCGAGGCCGATCCTCTCCGTCTTCAGAGCGCGAAGGCCGAGAAAGCCGCGCTGCTTGCGGCGCTCGATGGCCGGCACATCGCCCCCGGTCCTTCCGGTGCACCTGCGCGAGGGCGTCTCGACGTGCTGCCCACCGGCCGCAACCTTTATGCTGCCGATCCCCGTACCATGCCGACGCCGACAGCTTTCGATCTGGGCCGCATGGCGGGCGAGGAAGTGCTTCGCCATCATCTGCAGTCCCATGGTGATTGGCCGAAACATCTGGTGTTCGATCTCTGGGGCAGTGCCAGCCTTCGCAACGGCGGCGAGGATGTGGCGCAGGCGCTGCATCTGATGGGGGCAAGGCCAATCCATGATCCTGCCACGGGCCGGGTCACCGGCATCGAGGTTCTGCCACCGGCGAGCCTCGGCCGCCCGCGGGTCGATGTGACGTTTCGCATTTCCGGCCTTTTCCGCGACATGTTTCCGGCGCTCATCGCGCTTCTCGATGCGGCCGCCAAGGCGGTTGCGCGGCGGGACGAAGCGCCGGGCGACAATCCGCTGGCGGAAGAGGCGGCAGCGCTTGGGCATATTCCTGCGCGCATCTTCGGTTCTGCGCCCGGCACCTATGGCGCCGGTATCGAGGAAAAGCTCGCCAGCGGCACCTGGGACGAACGCGAGGAGCTGGGGCAGGCCTATCTCGATGCAGCGAACCATGCCTTTGGCGGCGCCGATGGGCTCGAGATTTTCGAGGATGCCGGCTTTACGGAACTGGTGCGCCGGGCTGATCTTCTGGTTCATACCGGCGACGATCCCGGTCGCGATCTTCTCGACGGCTCTTCCGACGTCGCCTTTATCGGCGGTTTCTCCGCTGCGAAGGCCGTACTTGGCGGCATCGCCGATATCGTCGCGCTGGATACGACCGATCCGGCACGTCCGCGGGCCAGATCGATGACACAGGCGCTGACGCGGGTGGTGCGCGCCCGCGCCGTCAATCCGCGTTTCATTGCCGGCCAGATGCGGCACGGCCCACGCGGGGCGGCGGAATTTGCAGAAACGGTGGACCGGCTGGTCGGCTTTGCCGAAACCACCCATGTGGTATCCTCCTCGCTGATCGAGGCGCTTTACGATGCCTATTTCGGCAATGAGGAAGTCCGCGATTTCATCCTGCGGGAAAATCCGAAGGCGGCAGAGGTGATGGCCGCGCGCTTTTTATCCGCCCGCCGCCGTGGCTTGTGGCACAGCCGCCGCAATGCGGTGGATGCGGAGCTGGAAATGCTGATCCTGCCCCGATCCGAAAGGGTAGGTGCATGATGGCTGCTGTTGCCGATCCCGTTCAGCCATTTGGCCGCCGTGGTCTGTGCCCGGCCTTGTCCGCCCCCATGCAAACCGGCGACGGTTTTTTGTCGCGGGTTGCTTTCGAGGCGGATATTTCGCCCCATGTGATGGTGACGCTTTGCGGCCTCGCCGAGCGCCACGGCAATGGGTTGATCGACATTACGGCGCGCGGCAGCCTGCAATTTCGCGGCCTGACGCCGGAAAGCGCCTGCGCCCTCGCAAAAGATGTTCTGGCGCTTGATCTGCCACTACGCGAAGGGCTTGCGGTCGAGACTTCGCCGCTTGCCGGCCGGGATGATGCGGAAATCGCGGATGGCCGTTTTCTCGCCGAGGAGATTAGAAAAGGCGCTGGCGCCCTGGCGCTGCATGACAAACTCGCGGCCAAAACTTCTGTTGTCATCGATGGCGGCGGACGCCTCGCAATGGGCGATTTGCTGGCCGATATTCGTCTGAAAGCAATCCGGCTGGAAGGTCGGACTTTCTGGCAACTGCTTGTTGGCGGGCCGGAAAGCAAGGCGTTGAAGGCGGGGCTGGTTGAGCCGGTTGCGGCGGCCGGTGTGGTTCTGTCACTTCTTGTTTTTCTGGCTGAAAAGGGACCGTTTGCCCGCGGCCGCGATGTGGATCAGCAAACGGTGACGGCGATTTGCGGTGAGCGTCTGCTGGGTTGGGGAAGCGGGGGCGAAGCCCGGACCCCTTCGTTGCCCCTGGGTTTGATGATGACGGGAGAGAGCCGCTTCGCCGTTGGTGTCGCGCCTGCTTTCGGGCAGATTCGAAGTGCCGACTTGGCGCATCTCTGCGAGCGGGCTGACACGTTCGGTATCGATGCCCTGCGGCCATCGCTAAACCATAGCCTGCTATTTTTTGGATCGTCGTCGGCCTGTGAGGCTTTGCGTGAGGCTGCGGTGGCATCCGGCTTCGTCACGACGGCAGGCGATGCGCGGTCCTCCATCGCGGTCTGTTCCGGCGCGCCGGGCTGTGCCTCGGCTTTTCTTCACACGCACGACCTGGCGGCTTTTGCTGCCGAAGAATGTGCCGCGTTGCTGGACGGTTCCTTCACGCTGCATGTTTCCGGCTGCGGCAAGGGCTGTGCACATCCCGCCCCTTCGCTCTTCACTCTCGCGGGTACTTCGGATGGCCTGGCATTCTCGATTTCCGGCCGCGCCGGTGACCCGCCAGCCGGGATTTTGCCTTTCGAGCAACAGCAGACCGCGCTTTCGCGGCTTGCCCGTCTTTACGAAAAAGAACATAAGCCCGGTGAAAACGCCGCCATCTTTTTTGCCCGTCTGGGCCGGGAGGAAATCGGTGCGGCGCTTCGACAGGATAACCAATGACCGACTATGATTATATTCGCGATGGCAATGCGATCTATGAGCGCTCTTTCGCCATTATTCGCGAGGAAGCGGATTTATCCGCCTTTACCGAAGAGCAGGCGGATATCGCCATTCGCATGATCCATGCCTGCGGGCAGGTGGAGGCGGCAGGCCATTTCCGCTTTTCGCCGGATTTCGTTTCGGCCGCGCGGGGCGCCTTGCTCGCCGGCAAACCCGTTCTGTGTGATGCGCAAATGGTTGCCCATGGCGTGACGCATGCAAGACTTCCGGCTGATAATGCTGTCATCTGCACGCTTCGCGATCCACGCACGCCGGAGCTTGCGAAAAACATCGGCAACACCCGCTCGGCTGCTGCGCTCGATCTCTGGGCGGATTATCTCGACGGTGCCTTGGTCGCTATAGGCAACGCGCCAACGGCTTTGTTTTATCTTCTGGAAATGCTGGAAAAAGGCGGCCCGCGTCCGGCTGCCATCATCGGTATGCCGGTTGGTTTTGTCGGTGCGGCGGAATCGAAAGATGCGCTGGAGGCAAGTGCGCTTGGCATTCCCTATGCTATCGTCAAGGGACGTTTGGGCGGCTCGGCCATGACGGCCGCCGCCATCAACGCGGTTGCGAGGGCGGGCCTGTGAGTGCTGCGCTTTTTGAACATGCCAAGGGTAAGCTTGTCGGCGTCGGCACTGGTCCGGGTGATCCTGAGCTGCTGACGCTGAAAGCCGTGCGCGCCATCGAAAATGCCGATGTTCTCGCCTTTTTCTGCAAGAAGGGCAGCGCCGGCAATGGCCGTGGCATTGTCGAAGCCTTTATTCGACCCGGCACGCTTGAAATGCCGCTGGTCTATCCCGTCACTGTCGAAAGCGACAAGAACGGCGAAGATTATCGCGGCGCGATTGCCGCGTTCTTTGATCAGTCCGCGAAGGATATTGCCGTGCATCTCGATGCCGGGCGCAATGTGGCCGTGCTCTCTGAAGGCGATCCGCTGTTTTACGGCTCCTATATGCATCTCCATCTGCGGCTTGCGCCGTCCTATGAGGCGGAAGTCGTTGCCGGCATCACCGCCATGTCCGGTTGCTGGTCCATGGCCGGCCTGCCGCTCGTGCAGGGCGACGATATTCTGAGCGTGCTTCCCGGCACGCTGGCAGAAGAGGTGCTCGCGGAGCGACTTTCCGGCACGGATGGCGCCGTGATCATGAAGGTCGGCCGCAATCTGCCGAAAATCCGCCGCGCGCTGGAAGTGGCCGGCAAGCTCGAAGAGGCGCTGTATGTCGAGCGCGGCACCATGGCGAACAGCCACGCGGTGCGGCTCATCGAGCGTGATGCCTCGCCCGCGCCCTATTTTTCGCTGGTTCTGGTACCAGGCTGGAAAACCAGGCCAGCAGGGAGCGAAGGGTCATGACCGGCAAACTCGTTGTTATCGGCCTTGGTCCCGGCAACGGAAATCAGGTGACGCCTGAGGCGCTGGCCGCTGTCGAGTCATCGGAAGATTTTTTCGGTTACATCCCCTATCTCGACCGCCTTTCGCTTGGGCCTCACCAGCGGCGTCATGCTTCCGACAATCGTGAGGAAATCTCCCGCGCCGAACAGGCGCTCACGCTTGCGGCCGAAGGCGGCAACGTCTGCGTGGTGTCAGGCGGTGATCCCGGTGTTTTCGCCATGGCGGCGGCGATTTGCGAGGCGATTGAAAACGGCCCTCTCGAATGGCGTGACATCGACTTTTCCGTCGTGCCTGGTGTGACCGCCATGCTCGCCGTCGCTGCAAAGGCCGGTGCGCCACTCGGCCATGATTTCTGCGCCATTTCGCTTTCAGATAACCTCAAGCCCTGGGGCATTATCGAAAAACGGCTGATTGCAGCGGCCGAAGCCGGATTCGTGATGGCTTTCTACAATCCTGTTAGCAAGGCGCGGCCGCACCAGCTTTCTACCGCCTTCGACCTGTTGCGCAAACATTTGCCCGGCTCGGTACCGGTGATATTCGGCCGCGCCGCAGGCCGGGTTGATGAACGTATTCGGGTGGTGCCCCTGTCGGAGGCGTCGAGCGACATGGCCGACATGGCCACCTGCATCATCGTCGGCTCGGTGGAAACCCGCCTGATCGCGCGTTCCGGCAAGGAACCGATCGTTTATTCGCCACGGTTTTCGAAAAGGGAAAGCTGATGGCGTATGGCGGTGAGCGCAGTGGCGATATCCGGCACGGTCACATTATTCGCGGGCGTATCGTTCAATTGTTGCGGCCGTTCGATCATGATGACCGGCAGGCCGAGCCGTCTCGCTGCTTCGATCTTGCCGTAACTGGCGCTGCCGCCCGAGTTTTTCGATATCACCACCTCGATGCGGTTTTCCTCCAGCATGCGGATTTCATCTTCCGTTACGAAAGGACCACGCGCGGTGATATAGCGCGCATCCGGGGCCCTCAGCGGCGGTTCCACCGGGTCGACGCTGCGGATGAGATAACTGTGCTGAGGTGCTGCTTCGAAAGGAAGAAGCTCCTGACGGCCAAGCGCCAGAAACACACGTTTGCCCGTAGTGCCCAGCGCGGTGACGGCCTGTCCGACGGTGTGGACGCTCTGCCATGTGTCACCCGGCTGACGCGGCCAGACGGGACGCGAGAGCACGACCAGTGGTATATTGGCAAGCCTTGCCGCCTCGACGGCATTGGCGGAAATTCTGGCCGCATAGGGATGAGTGGCGTCCACGAGAATATCGAAACCCTCTGCGCGAATGAAATCCGCCAGTCCTGCCGCGCCACCAAACCCGCCGCTGCGCATCGGCACGGGCTGTTCCACCGGCGAGAGCGTGCGCCCGGCCATGGACAGCAGAATTCGGTAGCCGGAGTCTTCCGCCAGCCGGCCGGCCAGAATGCGGGCATCCGCCGTGCCGCCAAGGATGAGTATGGAGCGTGTCATGACATCTGAATATTCCGGAACGGCAAAGGCTTCCACTGAAAAGAACGAAAAGCCGTGGCTGTCCATTGTCGGTATAGGCGAGGACGGGCTTCAGGGGCTGGGTGAAAATGCGCGTCAGGCGATAGAGGCAGCCGAGGTGGTTTTCGGCGGCAAACGCCATCTGGAACTGGCGGCTGGGGCCATTCGCGGCGAAGCGCGGGCCTGGCCGGTGCCGTTTGATGTGGACATGAACGATGTTCTCGCATTGCGCGGCCGCCTGGTGTGTGTGCTGGCATCGGGCGATCCGTTCTTCTATGGTGCGGGGGTCACGCTTCTGCGGCGGATTCCGGCGGAGGAAACGGCTTGTTATCCCTCGCCTTCCGCCTTTTCGCTGGCCGCCTCGCGGCTTGGCTGGGCCCTGCAATCGGCCGAATGCGTTTCGCTGCATGGGCGCTCAATCGATCTGTTGCGGCCACATCTGCATCATGGCGCGCGGATCATCGCGCTGACGTCTGATGAGCGCGACCCAGCCTTGATTGCGCGGCTGCTGTCCGATGCCGGCTTCGGCCGTTCGGAATTCATCCTGCTTGAAGCATTGGGCGGAGACCGGGAAAAGCGACGGCAAATCCGGGCTGCTGATTTTGGCTTTGAAGATACTGATCCGCTCAATGTCGTCGCGATCGAGGTCGTGGCGGATGAGGGTGCGCGCCTCCTGCCTTTTGCTCACGGGCTTGATGACGGCCTGTTTGAACATGACGGGCAGATCACCAAGCGCGAAATCCGCGCGGTGACGCTTTCGTCACTCGCCTCCCGTCGGGGAGAACTGCTGTGGGATATTGGTGCGGGCTCCGGCTCGATCGGCATCGAATGGATGTTGTCGCATCCTTCGCTGCGCGCCATCGCCATCGAGCAGCATCCGGAAAGGGCTGAGCGGATTGCCCGCAATGCTGACGCTTTTGGTGTTCCGGGGCTTGAGGTCATGATCGGCACGGCTCCGGCGGCTTTTGAAGGCTTGTCTTCACCGGATGCGATCTTTATTGGCGGCGGCGGCAGTGAGACGGGTGTGCTGGAGGCCGCCATGGATGCTCTGAAACCGGGCGGGCGGCTGGTGGCCAATGCGGTGACGCTGGAAATGGAAGCGGTATTGCTTGCTGCCCATGCGAAATTCGGCGGGTCGATGATCCGGCTGGAGGTCTCGCGGGCTGCTGCTGTCGGTTCCATGTCCGGCTGGCGTCCGGCTATGCCGGTGACACAATGGAGCTGGGTCAAGCCATGGTGACCGTGGCTGGCATAGGCTGCCGCAAAGGTGCCGCCTCGGACGCGATCATTGCGGCTGTGCGGGCGGCGGAGCGTGCTTTTGGCGTCACGGTTGACTATCTGGCGACTGCGCCGCTAAAGGCCGACGAGGCCGGCCTTGCGGAGGCGGCGAAGGGTCTGTCTCTGTCGCTTGAAATCGTGGCGCAGGAACGGCTTGAAGCGGTTGCCGCCGAGACAATGACATTTTCACAGGCCAGCCTCGATCACTCAGGTTCGCCAAGCGTCAGCGAAGCGGCAGCACTTGCTGCGGCTGGTGCAGGCGCAAGGCTGGTCGCGCCACGCCTCGTGGTCGGTGACGTCACTGTGGCTATCGCAATGACGAGTGACGCGCCGCATGGTAGCCGCAGCGCCATTGAATACGGAGAACAAGAATGACGGTTCATTTCATCGGCGCCGGTCCGGGCGCCGCCGATCTCATCACGGTGCGCGGGCGCGATCTTATCGCGGCCTGCCCAGTCTGCCTTTACGCCGGTTCGCTGGTTCCGAAGGCCTTGATCGATTATTGCCCGCCGGGTGCACGCATTGTCGATACGGCAGCACTTTCGCTTGACGAGATCGAGGCGGAGTTCGTGGCGGCCGCCAAGGCCGGTAAGGATGTCGCGCGGTTGCATTCCGGCGATCTTTCGATCTGGAGCGCCATGGGCGAGCAGATCCGCCGCCTGGAGCGCCTGGGTCTCGATTATACCGTCACCCCCGGTGTGCCCTCCTTCGCTGCCGCTGCTGCCACCCTGCAGCGGGAGCTGACGGTGCCGGAAATGGCGCAGAGCCTAGTGCTGACCCGTATTTCCGGCCGCGCTTCAAAAATGCCTGAGGGTGAGACGCTGAAGGCTTTTGGCGCGACAGGTGCGACACTCGCCATTCATCTCGCCATCCATGCCATCGGCAAGGTGGTGGAGGAACTGACACCGCTTTATGGCTCCGATTGCCCGGTCGCCATTGTCGTGCGTGCCTCCTGGCCGGATGAACGGATCATTCGTGGCACGCTTTTTGATATCGAGGGCAAGCTTGTGGCCGAGCCGGTGGAACGTACGGCGCTGATCTTCGTCGGGCATGGTCTGGCCTCAACGGATTTCCGCGAAAGTGCGCTTTATAGCGCCGACTATGTACGCCGGTTCCGGTCCCCGAAGGAGGATGGTGCGGGCTGATGCGACGGCGTGGAGGTGGTGCGCCCCTTGAGTGCACCCTGACGGTCAAACACCAGAATATCGAGCGCGATCGCCGGCGTCTTCAGTGCCGCGGCGGCGGTCACCCAGGCTTTTTCCGCAACGACCGCGCCGAGGTCTATTCCTACGCTTTCGGCAAGCTGAAAGGCGTGCGCGACCATGTTCGCCTGACGGATGGCAACGGCGAGATTGTCATCCCCTCCCGCCTCGGCGGCCAATACCGCCAATGCTTCAAGGTCGGCAAGGCCCTTTTTGGAGTGTACGTCGAGCATGCCCTGGGCGAGCTTGGTCATCTTGGCAACGCCACCGGCGATCGTTACCCGCTCGACCGGGTGGCTGCGCAGATATTTCAGCATGCCGCCGATGAAATCGCCCATGTCGATCAGCGCGGTTTCCGGCAGGTCGTAAACGGCTTGGCCGGCCTTTTCGGATGTATTGCCGGTGGCGCCCAGAACATGGGTGCAGCCGGTCGCCCGCGCCACGTCGATGCCGCGCCAGATGGAGTGAATCCAGGCCGAGCAGGAAAAGGGAATGACAACGCCGGTGGTGCCGAGAATAGAAATGCCGCCGAGGATTCCAAGCCTGCCATTCAGGGTTTTTTCTGCCAGTTTCTCGCCGTCGCGGACGGAAATCTCGACCTCGAAATCGGCATTCTCGCCGGCCACTTCGCGAATGGCGGTCTCGATCATCCTACGCGGAACGGGGTTTATCGCGGGTTCTCCCGGTGGCAGGGGCAGGCCCGGCCTCGTGATGATGCCGACGCCCTTGCCGGCCCTGAAAGTGATGCCGCTTCCCGGTTCGCCCCGTCTGACCGTGCTTTCGATCAGCGCGCCATGGGTGACATCTGGATCGTCGCCGGCATCCTTGACAACGCCGGCGCGCGCGAAGTTCTCACCTTTTTCCTCGGTGGCGAGGGAAAATGCCGGCCTCGCGCCGCTTGGAAGTTCCACGTCGACAGGGTAAGGAAACTCGCCGGTCAGAAGGGCGGCGCAAGCCGCCTTCGTGGCGGCTGCCGCGCAGGTGCCCGTGGTCCAGCCGCGGCGAAGGGTCTTTCCATCCGTTTCCATATGCATTCCTATAGCCGGGACGGCTTTTTCCGTCATCGTTAAAAAGCAGCCAAGAACAATGTCGATACCGCAGATTTTGAACAGCATCGCCGCAAAAGGTCCGGTCTTTGAAGCCGGCCACGTCTGGCTCGCGGGCGCGGGGCCGGGCGATGTGCGGTATCTGACGCTCGAAGTGGCGCTCGCGCTGTCGCAGGCCGATATCATCGTGCGCGATGCGCTGGTGAGCGATGATGTCGTGGCGCTCGGTCCGCAGGCGGAAGTCGTCTTTGCCGGCAAGCGTGGCGGCAAGCCCTCCGCGACGCAGGATGACATTACCGCGTCGCTGATCGATTTTGCTCTGCAGGGCAAAAAGGTGCTGCGACTGAAGGGCGGCGATCCCTTTATTTTCGGGCGTGGCGGCGAAGAGGCGGAGGCGCTTGTCCATGCCGGCATTCCGTTTCGCATATTGCCGGGCATGACCTCGTCGTTTACCGCGCTCGCTTCGGCACGCATTCCTGCCACCATGCGCGGCATCAGCCGCGCCGTGACGCTCGCTACCGGCCACGCGGCGGGCACAGAAGAGGATCTCGACTGGCTGGCACTGGCGAAAACGCAGGAACCTATCGTCGTTTATATGGGGCTGAAGAATATCGGCACTATTGCCGGTCTTCTGATGCAGGGTGGACGTTCGGGAAAAACGCCGGTCGCCGTCATCATGTCGGCAACTACTGCGAAAGAACGGATTTTCATCGGTACATTGCAAAGCATAGCTGACGATGCAAAACGGGAGAGCTTCGAAGCGCCGGCTTTGATTATTATCGGCGAGATTGTTTCGATGCGGGATCGTCTTGGAGTGTCGGGCTCATGACGGCGCGGGCAATCATCATCGGTGCGCCGCGCTCGGGCTCCGGCAAGACCAGTGTGACCATCGGCCTGCTCCGGGCTTTTGCGCGCCGCGGGGTGAAGGTGCGCGGCATCAAGACGGGGCCGGATTACATCGATCCCGGTTTTCATGCCTTCGCCACCGGCACACCCGGTCTCAATCTGGACAGCTGGGCCATGCAACCGGACCTGCTGCGACATCTGTTTTCGCAGCAGACCGAGGATGCGGAACTCATTCTCATCGAAAGCGCCATGGGCCTGTTCGACGGTATTCCCGTGGCGGAAAACCGCACCGGCTCGGCGGCGGATCTGGCGCGGCTGTTCCGCATTCCGGTTCTGCTGGTGCTGGATGTCTCCGGTCAGTCGCAGACGGCGGCTACCATTGCGCATGGTTTCGCCCACTACGATCCCGATGTCACCATGGGGGCGGTGGTGCTGAACCGGGCCGGCAGCGAAAGGCACCGGACGCTATGCACTGAAGCCATCGAAAAAATCGGCCTGCCCGTTGTCGGCTGCGTTCTGCGCGATCCTTCCCTCATCTTGCCGGAGCGGCACCTGGGGCTGGTGCAAGCGAGTGAACATCCGGAGATTGACCCCCATATAGACCGGCTCGCGGATGCGATGGAAAAATCCATCGATCTCGACACCCTGTTTTCGCTCGCCGCGCCGGTGGATATGCCCTGCGGTTCGGTGGCGGCGGCGATTGCGCCGCCCGGTCAGCGCATCGCGCTGGCGGAAGATGCGGCTTTCACCTTCCTTTATCCGCATCTTAGGAGGCATTGGCGTGCGGCCGGGGCGGAGATCGTGCCGTTTTCGCCGCTCGCCGATGAGGCGCCCGATGAGAGCTGCGATATTTGCTGGCTGCCGGGCGGGTATCCCGAGCTTTTTGCCGGAAAACTCGCCGATGCTGTCGGCTTCAAGGCGGGCATTACCCGTTTTGCAGAGACCAAGCCGGTGCATGGCGAGTGTGGCGGGTACATGGTGCTCGGTGAGAGGCTGGAAGATGCAGAGGGCGTGATCCATGCCATGACTGGTCTTCTGTCGCACGCCACGAGCTTTGCGACACGCAAGATGAATCTGGGCTACCGGCAGGCCACGATTGCGGCAGACAGCCCGCTCGGCATGGCGGGGGACGTTCTGCGCGGCCATGAGTTTCATTATGCCCGGGTCATCGATCCCGGCCGTGATCAGCCCTTCGCTCATATGGCTGACGGG
The DNA here is from genome assembly GCF_000092025.1 of Agrobacterium fabrum str. C58. Lineage (NCBI taxonomy): Bacteria > Pseudomonadati > Pseudomonadota > Alphaproteobacteria > Hyphomicrobiales > Rhizobiaceae > Agrobacterium > Agrobacterium fabrum. The sequence continues at coordinate 2,795,118 of NC_003062.2, read as the reverse complement.
CAGGGTCGTCCGCTCGGGCCATCGGGCGGCAGGAGAGGTTTTGTCTCGGGCACGTTCTTCCACGCGATCGCCAAAGGCGGTTGATCGTTTGCGGTTCCGGTCGGGGGACCTGCGGCAAAGTGGAGCAAACTGCGAAAGTTTCTAGGCTCCGATCACGGGAAAGTGCTATAGGTCTCTTCATGGGATATGAAAAAGCGGAGTGAGCTCCGGTTACCCATATCCGGTGAAGCGCGACGGGACCTTAAACCGCTTCAAATTTCCCGGTCCGAAGCTGTTATCGCGCATTTTATGTTGAGCGTGCCTGCCATGATGAAACCCGGATTTTTTCTCTCTGCCGCTCTCGCTGCAGCCATTCTGCTGGCTCCTTTGGGCACCGGGGTCGACGGCATTGCCGCCCATGGCGGGGAAGATTATGCAACGCTGGAAAAGCTTGGCGCGGTCCTCTTCGACGATCCCAATCTCTCGATGAACCGCACCATGGCCTGTTCCACCTGCCATATGCAGGCGGCCGGGTTTTCCGATGCACGGGAGAGCGAAAAGGTCGGGCGGGATGTATCACTTGGCGATGACGGGATTTCCCTTGGCGACCGCAACGCGCCGACCGCTGCTTACGCGAAGTTCACGCCGCCTTTCGGCAAGAACGCGGCGGGAGAGTATATCGGCGGGCAATTCTGGGATGGCCGCGCCTCCTTGCTGGAAGATCAGGCGGGCGGGCCACCGCTCAATCCCGTCGAAATGGGCATGCCGGACAAGGCGGCTGTCGTGAAACGGCTCAGGGAGAACCCCGATTACGTCGCGGCTTTCGGCACGCAGTTCGGCAAGGATGTGTTCGCGAGCGACGAAAGCGCCTATGCCGCGATGACCAAGGCGCTGGCGAGCTTCGAGCGCTCGGACGAATTTTCCACCTTCGATTCCAAATATGACCGCTTTCTGCGCGGCGAAGAAAAGCTGACCGATCAGGAGGAGCTGGGCCGCGTTCTGATTTCGTCGACGCAGTTCACCAATTGCAATACCTGCCACGAAATCCGTGGTGCCAAGGGTCTGGAAGACGGCCTCTTTACCAACCACAAATATTTCAACATCGGTGTTCCCGCCAATACATCCGTCAGGGCTGTGAACGGCTCGAAGCCGGATGCTGTCGATCTCGGGCTGGCGCAAAACCCGGCCGTTGCCGGCGATCCAGCCCAGCGGGGCAAGTTCAAGGTGCCGACGTTGCGCAACGTCGCCGTGACCGGTCCTTATATGCACAATGGCGTTTTCAAAGATTTGCGCACGGTGGTGCTGTTCTACGTAAAATATAAGAGCAAGAAGCCTAGCCGTCAGATCAATCCGGAAACCGGCAAGACATGGGATGCACCCGAGGTGCCCGAGAATATTGCCATGACGGAACTGACATCCGCGCCGGCGCTGGACGACAAGCGGGTGGATGCCATCGTGGCATTTCTGAAGACGCTGACCGACCGTCGTTACGAGCATCTTCTGCCAAAGGAGGACGGGCAGACGGCGGCGCCAACTGCCCAGCCCGTTTTAAGCGTTACGCCGAAAGCGCCTTGAATTCGGCGAGAACCGCGTCACCCATGTCAGACGTGCCGACCTGACGGCAACCGTCGGCCATGATGTCGGCGGTGCGGATGCCCTTGTCCAATACATTGGCGATCGCCGCCTCGAGCTTGGTGGCTTCGTCCACCATGTTGAACGAGTAGCGCAGGCACATGGCGAAGGACGCGATCATGGCGATCGGGTTGGCAATGCTCTTGCCAGCGATGTCAGGGGCAGAACCGTGCACCGGCTCATACATGGCCTTGCGCTTGCCGGTCTTGGCATCAGGTGCGCCGAGCGAGGCCGATGGCAGCATGCCGAGCGAGCCAGTCAGCATGGCGGCCACGTCGGACAGCATGTCGCCGAAGAGGTTGTCGGTGACGATCACGTCGAACTGCTTGGGCTTGCGCACCAGCTGCATGCCGCCGGCATCGGCTAGCATATGTTCTAGCTGCACGTCCTTGTATTTGGCCGCGTGGGTTTCGGTGACGACCTGGTTCCACAAAACGCCCGATTTCATCACGTTGCGCTTTTCCATCGAGCAAACGCGGTTGTCGCGGCTGCGGGCCAGTTCGAAAGCGACGCTGGCGATGCGCTCGATCTCGAAGGTGTCGTAGATCTGCGTGTCGATACCGCGCTTCTGGCCGTTGCCCAGATCGATGATCTGCTTCGGTTCACCGAAATAAACGCCGCCGGTCAGTTCGCGAACGATGAGGATATCGAGACCCTCGACCAGTTCCGGCTTTAGCGATGAGGCGGCAGCGAGCGCCGGATAGCAGATGGCCGGGCGCAGATTGGCGAAAAGTTCGAGATCCTTGCGCAGGCGCAGGAGTCCGGCTTCCGGGCGATGCTCATACGGCACGCCATCCCATTTCGGGCCGCCAACGGCACCGAACAGGATTGCATCGGCGGCAAGCGCCTTTTCCATGTCCGCATCGGAAATCGCGACGCCATGCGCGTCGTAAGCGGAACCGCCGACGAGGCCCTCAGAAACGGTAAAGCCGGCATTGTGCGCGCTGTTCATATATTCGATCAGCTTGCGGACCTCAGTCATGGCTTCAGGGCCGATACCATCACCGGGCAGCAGGAAAAGCGAACGGACTGTCATGAGAACCCTCCTTGGGCGGCGCGCCGGAAAACATCACGAAGGGTTTTCGATGGCGGCGAGCGCGGCGTCAAACTCGTTCCGTCCTGCGCATGCCAAGTCGTATCGCAGCCGGACGGGATCGAGGGCTTCTTATCTCCGCCTCAAGGGCTTTTCAAGCAAAGCAAAAGCCGATCCGGTACGGTTTGGTACGGGATCGGCTTTTTTGAAGAGCGGAAATGTAATCAGGCCCAGGGACGGACGGAGGCGTTCGCCTTTTCGAACGTGTCGATGGCGCCGGCATGTTCCAGTGTCAGGCCGATATCGTCGAGACCGTTCAGCATGCAGTGTCGCTTGAATTCGTCGATCTCGAAGGTGATCGTGCCACCATCCGGACCGCTGATTTCCTGGCGCTCCAGATCGATGGAGAGAACGGCGTTCGAGCCGCGCGAGGCGTCGTCCAGCAGCTTTTCGAGGTTCTCGGGGCTGACGACAACCGGCAGGATGCCGTTCTTGAAACAGTTGTTGTAGAAGATGTCGGCGAAGCTGGTGGAGATGACGCAACGGATGCCGAAATCGAGCAGTGCCCATGGTGCATGTTCGCGCGACGAGCCGCAGCCGAAATTGTCACCGGCAACGAGAATCTGGGCGTTCTGGTAGGCGGGCTTGTTCAGCACGAAATCGGGATTGGGCGAACCGTCTTCAAGATAACGGGATTCGGCGAAAAGACCCTTGCCGAGACCGGTGCGCTTGATGGTCTTCAGATAATCTTTCGGAATGATCATGTCGGTGTCAATATTGACGACCGGCATGGGCGCGGCGACGCCCGTCAGCTTGGTAAATTTTTCCATCTGTCGCTTCCCGTGTTTCCCTTGAACAAAATCCGGCACTGACAAAAGCCTGCCGGATGTTTCCTCTGGGGAAATACTGCAAAACCAGGCGCTTTAGAAGCGCAAATCCGCATTCTTCGGTACGCCCGTCGGGCGTTATCGCATCCTGACTGGATTACACGATCTCAGAGATCGATAATCGTGCCCTTGCCGTCGTTCCAGACACGCATGTCGCGCTGGTTACGGGGCTTGACCGGAATGGGGGCCGGCTTCAGACGTGCGGAAAGCAGCCGGGCGGCACTCAAAACCGCAAGCACACCGATGAAAGCTACCGTCAGCGACGCGGTGAAAAGAGCGACCATTGCCAGAATGGCGATTCCAGATGCGGCGATGAAAAACGAACGTATGCCTTGCATGATCCAAACCTTTCTATCGAGACGAATGTGGGCCTTCTTCTACCGGCTTGCAAGAGGATTCAGTGGATTGTCAGCTTGCAGATGTCACAAAAGCTTGACACAAGTGCGGCATCGTCAATTTTTCCGAAAATATTTCTGTGAGACCACGTCGTTCCCTGCTGTCAGTTCCGGCCATCAATATCCGGGCACTCGAAAAAATCCGGGAGCTCGATTGTGATGGCGTGATCCTCGATCTAGAGGATTCGGTTGCGCCCGATATGAAGGGCAAGGCGCGGGAAAATCTGGAAAAGCTGTTCTCAGGCCCGCCTTTCGACGGACGCGAAACCATTATCCGCATCAATCCGCTTTCGACACCTGATGGAAAGGCGGATCTGCAGCTTGTGCTTTCCTGCCGGCCAGATGCGGTTTTATTGCCGAAGGTGGAACAGCCCTCCGATATTCATGACGTGGCCGATTTTCTCGCCGAGGCGGATGCGCCCGAGCATCTGAAAATCTGGGCGATGATCGAGACACCGCTTGGTGTCCTGAATGCTGCCTCGATTGCCGACGCTGCCCATACGCCGAATGCCCGGCTTGCCGCTTTCGTCATCGGGCTCAACGATCTGCGCAAGGAAACGCATGTCCCACGCCTTCCTGGCCGCACCTATCTCGTGCCGTGGATGATGCAGGTGATTCTTGCCGCGCGGGCCTACGGGCTCGATGTCATTGACAGCGTCTCGAATGATTTTCGCGACATCGAGGCTTTCGAAGCCGAATGCGAACAGGGGCGCGCCATGGGCTTCGATGGCAAGATGCTGATCCATCCGGCCCAGATCGAAGCGGCCAACCGGCACTTCGGTCCGGATGAGGCGACGCTTGCGGAAGCACGCGCGATTATTGCCGCTTTCGCAAAACCGGAATCTGTGGAACTGAACATCATCAACATGAACGGTCAGATGATCGAACGGCTGCATGTGGGGCAAGCCGAAAGGCTGGTCGCCATGGCCGATATCATCGCACAAAGAAAGGCAAAAAAGACGTGAAGGTCTATCGTTTCATAACCGGTCCCGACGACGCGAAATTCTGTCACCGGGTCACCGAAGCCCTGAACAAGGGATGGGAACTTGCGGGTTCACCGAGCTATGCCTTCAACGCCGCAAGCGGCGTGATGCATTGCGGCCAGGCCGTGACCAAGGTCGTCGAAGGCAAGGAATACCATCCGGACATGAAGCTCGGCGAGCAATAAGACGCAACGCGGCGGGCCTATCGCTCCGCCGCGGCCTCGTCTGCGCTTTCTTCGATCCGCTCCATGTCGTCATCCGACAGGCCGAAATGGTGGCCGATTTCATGGATAAGGACGTGGGTGATGATATCGCCAAGCGTTTCCTCGTTCTCGGCCCAATAATCGAGAATGGGACGGCGATAGAGCGTGATGCGGTTTATCATCTCGCCCGTTTCCATGGTGAAACGTTCGGAAATACCGCGCCCTTCGAAGAGACCGAGAAGATCGAAGGGTGTTTCAAGCGCCATGTCTTCGAAGACGTCATCGGTCGGAAAATCGGCGATCTCGATGATGAGATCCTTCGTCAGCGCGCGAAATTCCTCCGGCAGGTGGCCATATGCCTCAATCGCAAGCGACTCGAAGGCGGAAAGTGTCGGCGCGTGGCGGTCCCGCCAATCGTCGGTCTGGTCTATGCGGGCCATTTCTGCTCCTTGTTGGAAGGCCCATATAAACACTTGCGGGGCAAATTTCGAGACCCGTCTGCTTCACCCGCCGAAAAAGCATGAAATTCTTGGCGTTACAGTTACTTTTCAAGCCGTCGTCATCTTGACATAAACAGGCGTCTCGCGTAATCGGCACCCAAATTGATGGCGTAGTGCGCCTTCCGTTTATGCCGCCTCTTAAAAGGCGGCTTCACCGGCAGACATTCAAAGGGACTTTCTGTCCTAACGGGTTTCTACCAAATTCCGACTGATAAAAAGACGGCCAGCTTGCATTTGCGGGCAGAGCCGGAACGAACATGAAAGGATAAACAATGTTCGCAGTCATCAAGACCGGCGGTAAGCAGTACCGCGTAGCGGCCGACGCCGTGCTGACCATCGAAAAGCTGGAAGCAGAGGCAGGCGCAACCGTAGAATTCACCGAAGTTCTCGTGATCGGCGAAGGCGCCGACGCTCAGTTTGGTGCTCCCTTTGTCAAGGGTGCCATCGTCAAGGCTGAAGTTGTCGAGCACAATCGCGGCAAGAAGGTCATCGCCTTCAAGAAGCGTCGTCGTCAGAACTCCAAGCGTTCGCGCGGCCATCGTCAGCATCACACTGTCGTCCGCATCACGGACATCGTTGCTGCCTGATCGGCGCGACACGGGAAACAAGGTTTAAAGGAGAACTCCAATGGCACACAAAAAAGCTGGCGGTTCCTCGCGTAACGGTCGCGATTCCGAATCCAAGCGCCTTGGCGTAAAGAAGTTCGGCGGCGAAGCTGTCATTCCAGGCAACATTATTCTGCGTCAGCGCGGCACGCAGTGGCATCCGGGCGCCAATGTTGGCATCGGCAAGGACCACACGATTTTCGCACTGACCGCAGGTAACGTGAACTTCCGTACGAAGGCCAATGGCCGCGTATTCGTATCCGTGGCTCCGAAAGCGGAAGCCGCAGAATAAGCCGGTAAGCGTCATATGCAGCCGGTGTCCCATCGACCCGGCTGAGACGTATCAGGTTCAGTCAAGAAAACAGGGGAGATGGGGCACCACCCAACTCCCCTTTTTCTTTACCCCCAAGGAGGGACTGAACCATGCAAGCTGAATTGTTGAGGGTTGACCAATCACGGTCACCCGAAGAGCGGCCGAGGCCCGATCGGTCGAGGAGCGATTGCCCCGTTTTACTGTCGCAGAGGCTGGTTTTACGCAAGCCTCACGAAGAAGACATCGACGCCCTTGCCCATCTTGCCAACAATGCCAATATCGCGACCATGGTATCGCGTATGCCGCACCCGTACACGGCCAAAGACGCCGCGGACTTCGTGCGACGCTCCAAAGCTGGCGAGATTGGCAAGTGCGTCTATGCGATTACCCGCATGGACAATGGCGAGTTTTTAGGCTGCTGCGCGCTCGAACCCCAGGAAGACGAAAAGACGCTGGAAATCGGTTACTGGCTAGGGGAGCCCTACTGGAACCGCGGCTACATGACCGAAGCGGCGCATGCGCTGATCGACATGGCCTTCCGCACGCGTGAAATCGACCACATCGATGCCCGTTGCCGGGTCACCAACATTGGCTCGCGCCGCGTCATCCAGAAATGCGGTTTCCAGTTCCAGGGCTCCGGCATGGTCGGTTCGCTGGCGCTCGGCGGCATGGTGCCCGTCGAATGGTACCGGCTTGACCGGAAGACGTGGGTTTCGCTGAAGAGCTGGGGGGACATGGGATGAGCGCGCTCGAACTGACCCGTCGCCGGACTGCTACGACCATGGCACCGCCCGGCCCCTGCCCTGTCGTCGAGACGTCGCGTCTGGTGCTGCGCCCGCAACGGCTTTCCGATGCCGGCAGCATCGCGGAATCGCTTGGTGATTTCGCCGTAACCAGAATGCTCGCCCGCGTTCCCGCGCCCTATCACAAGCAGGATGCGCTGGAATGGCTGGTCTTGCGTACATCCGGTACCCTGCCCGACTGGGATTTCGCCATTACCAGTGGCGACGATACCCTGATCGGCGTCGTCTCGGTGGAGTTGCGGCACGGCGAGTGGCATCTCGGCTACTGGCTGAACCGCTTTTACTGGGGCAAGGGTTACATGACCGAGGCAGTGGCCGCCGTGGTCGAGCGGTTTTTCCGCCGCATGCCCGGAGTGGCTCTGCATTCCGGTGTGTTTGCGGATAACCCCGCTTCGTTGCGTGTGCAGGAAAAACTCGGCTTCCGGGTGACCGGCTGCCACCAGATCTACGCCACGGCGCGCGCCACCATGGTGGCGCATATCGATACGGTGATCACGGCTGAGGATTTCATCCGGCCGCACCGCTGACACTGAGGAGCCTCGGGCCGAAAACAGAGAGAGTTTTCGGCCCGAGGCGTTAAACGAAGCCGGTTTAAAGCAAACCGGCCTTGTCCCGCGCAGGGGCTTGCCGCACGATAGTCTTTGACCTCGTGAAGAAGCGCTTGTATTCGAAACGACGATATTTTTGTTTGGCGCGGCACGATTGGTTGGTGCGCCCGCAAACCGACAGAACGGCAGTCCGATGAAATTTCTCGATGAAGCAAAAGTCTATATCAAGTCCGGTGATGGCGGCGCGGGCGCCGTGTCGTTCCGGCGCGAAAAATTCATCGAGTTCGGCGGCCCTGACGGCGGTGATGGCGGACGCGGCGGCGACGTCTGGGTGGAAGTGGTCAATGGCCTTAACACGCTGATCGACTTTCGCTTCCAGCAGCATTTCAAGGCTTCTATCGGACAGCATGGCATGGGCAAGACCCGCACCGGTGCCAAGGGTTCGGATGTCGTGCTGAAAGTGCCTGTTGGTACCCAGATTTTCGAGGAAGACAATGAAACGCTGATCATGGACCTTACGAAGGAAGGTCAGCGCTTTCGTCTTGCTGCCGGCGGCAATGGCGGTTTCGGCAATGCCTACTTCAAGTCGTCCACCAATCAGGCGCCTACCCATGCCAATCCGGGCCTGGCAGGTGAGGAAAAAACCATCTGGCTGCGGCTTAAGCTGATTGCTGATGCCGGTCTCGTTGGTCTGCCGAATGCGGGTAAATCCACATTCCTGGCGACCGTGACCCGTGCGCGTCCGAAGATCGCCAATTATCCCTTTACCACGCTGCATCCCAACCTTGGCGTTGCGACCATCGACGGTCGTGAATTCGTGCTGGCCGACATTCCCGGTCTTATCGAAGGCGCGCATGAGGGTGTGGGCATCGGCGACCGCTTCCTCGGCCACGTGGAGCGCACGCGTGTGCTGCTGCACCTCGTCTCCGCCCAGGAAGAAAAAGTCGGCAAGGCCTATAAGACGGTCAAGGCCGAGCTGGATGCTTACGGCGGCGGGCTGACCGACAAGCCGGAAATCGTGGCGCTGTCGCAGATTGACGTGCTGGACGAGAAAGAACTGAAGAAAAAGGCTAAGGAACTGGAAAAGGCCTGCGGCCGTCCGCCGCTCCTGCTATCCGCTGCCGCCCATATCGGCATGACGGAAGCACTGCGCGCCCTTCGCGACATCATCGTTTCGGCAAGCAATGGCGGCGACACCGCCCTTCCAGACCGGTCGATGCCGCATGAGAGCGAGGTCGAGGAAGAGGACGACCGCCTATGAGCCTGACGCGCAAGCCGCTGGCGAGCCACCACCGGATCGTCATCAAGATCGGTTCGGCGCTTCTGGTGGACCGGAAAAGCGGCCTGAAGAAAGACTGGCTGGATGCCATCTGCGAGGATATCGCGGCGCTGAAAAAAAACGGCGCGGATGTCCAGGTCGTGTCTTCTGGCGCCATTGCGCTTGGCCGCACCGTGCTCGGCCTGCCTTCCGGTGCACTGAAGCTGGAAGAAAGCCAGGCGGCGGCGGCAGTCGGCCAGATTGCGCTGGCGCGGGCATGGTCGGAAAGCCTGTCGCGGCATGAGATCGTCGCCGGTCAAATTCTATTGACGCTATCCGATACCGAGGAGCGTCGGCGTTATCTCAACGCGCGTGCCACCATCAATCAGCTTTTGAAGATCGGCGCCATTCCGATCATCAATGAAAACGACACGGTGGCGACCACTGAAATCCGTTATGGGGACAATGACCGTCTGGCCGCGCGCGTGGCCACGATGACGGGTGCCGATCTCCTGGTGCTGTTGTCGGATATTGACGGGCTCTACACCGCCCCACCGCATCTCGATCCCGATGCGAAATTTCTTGAGACGATTGCCGATATCACGCCCGAAATCGAAGCCATGGCGGGTGGGGCGGCCTCCGAGCTTTCGCGCGGCGGTATGCGCACCAAGATCGATGCGGGCAAGATCGCGACCGCTGCCGGTTGTGGTATGATCATCGCTTCCGGCAAGACGCTCAATCCGCTGAAGGCAATCGAAAACGGCGCACGGTCTTCATGGTTTGCACCCTCCGGCACGCCGGTGACGGCCCGCAAGACCTGGATTGCCGGGCAATTGCAGCCGGCCGGCGAAATCCATGTGGATGCCGGGGCCGAAAAGGCGCTTTATGCTGGGAAAAGCCTGCTTCCCGCCGGTGTGCGGCAGGTGAAGGGCAATTTCGGACGCGGCGATGCCATTGCCATCATCGGCGTCGAAGGCCGTGAAGTGGCGCGCGGTCTTGCGGGTTACGATGCAGAGGAAGCGCGCCTGATCATCGGCCACAAGTCCAACGAGATCGAGACGATCCTCGGTTATGTCGGACGGGCGGCGATGATCCATCGCGACGACCTTGTGATGACTGGCGCTGCCGTCAAAGTGAAACATGCAAAGAAGGATGAGGTCCATGCCTGAACAGGCCGTGAAGCAGAGCCATGATATCGATGCGCTGATGATGACCATCGGCGCTCAGGCGAAAGCTGCTTCGCGACCGTTGTCCATCGCCGGCACGGACCAGAAGAACCGTGCGCTGCTTGCCATGGCATCTGCCATTGAGGCTTCGAAGGAGGCGATCCTTGCCGCCAACCGCAAAGATCTGGCGGCTGCGGAAAGCGCCGGCCTTGCCGCTTCGTTCGTCGACAGGCTGACACTCAACGATGCGCGCATCGCCGGCATTGCCGAAGGCATCCGCTCGGTTGCCGCGCTGGCCGATCCGGTGGGTGAAGTCATCGCCGCCTGGGATCGCCCCAACGGGCTGAAAATCGAGCGCGTGCGCACGCCGCTCGGCGTTATCGGCGTGATCTACGAAAGCCGCCCGAATGTGACGGCGGATGCGGGCGCGCTGTGCCTCAAGGCCGGCAACGCCGTGATCCTGCGCGGCGGCTCGGATTCGCAACATTCATCGCGTGCTATCCATGCCTGTCTCGTGCAGGGCCTGAGGATCGCCGGTCTTCCGGAGAATGCCATTCAACTCGTGCCGGTAACCGACCGCGCGGCTGTCGGCGCTCTTCTCAGCGGGCTTAAAGGTACGGTCGATGTCATCGTGCCGCGCGGCGGCAAAAGCCTGGTGGCGCGGGTGCAGTCTGAAGCCCGTGTGCCGGTCTTCGCGCATCTGGAAGGCATCTGCCATATCTATGTCGACAAATCCGCTGATCTCGACATGGCAAAAGCCATCGTCGTGAATGCGAAGATGCGCCGCACCGGCATTTGCGGGGCGGCCGAAACCCTGCTGGTGGATGCGTCTGCCGTCTCCAGTCATCTCGAGCCAGTCGTCAAAGCCCTGCTTGACGCGGGTTGCGAAGTACGTGGTTCGCAGCCGGTTCGTAATGTGGTTGAGGGGCTGGAGGCCGCTACGGAAGAGGACTGGCGCACCGAATATCTCGATGCGATCATTTCGGTCGCCGTGGTGGATGGCATTTCCGGCGCGATCGAGCATATCGGCACCTATTCGTCCAATCATACCGAGGCGGTGATCGCCGAGGACCCGGATGTGGTCGCGCGGTTTTTCAACGAACTCGATTCGGCCATTCTGCTGCACAATGCCTCGACGCAATTTGCCGATGGCGGCGAATTCGGCATGGGCGCGGAAATTGGCATCGCCACCGGCAAGATGCATGCGCGGGGCCCTGTCGGCGTCGAGCAGCTCACCTCGTTTAAATACCGTGTGCATGGCACCGGCCAGACACGGACCTGATATTTGCCGGCCGATAAGCGCCTCGACAGACGTTATCTCGCCATGCCGCACGTGGAGCGCGGCATGGTCGTCGGGCTTTTCGGCGGCTCCTTCAATCCGCCGCATGCCGGTCATGCGCTCGTCGCCGAAATCGCGTTGCGCAGACTGGGCCTCGACCAGCTCTGGTGGATGGTCACGCCGGGTAATCCGCTGAAAAGCCGCTCCGAACTGGCGTCTCTTGAGGACCGTATCGCCGCCTGTGAAAGGCTCGTCAGTGATCCGCGCATCAAGGTAACGGCTTTTGAGAAATCGCTTGGGATCAGCTACACGGCCAATACGCTTGCCAAGGTGAAAGCAAAAAATCCGCATGTTCGCTTCATCTGGATCATGGGAGCCGACAATCTGAAGAGCTTCCATCGTTGGCAGAAATGGCGAGAGATCGCCGAGACCTTTCCAATCGCGGTGATTGATCGGCCAGGCTCCACCCTTTCTTATCTCTCCTCCACCATGGCGCAGGCTTTCAGCCAGGCGCGGATCGATGAGGATGATGCGGGTGTTTTGTGGAAAAAAAAGGCGCCCGCCTGGGTCTTCATCCATGGTCCGCGCTCGACGCTCAGTTCGACGGCGCTCCGTAATAATCACAAATGATGTATGCGACAGCCGTTGAAGGGTCCATATCTTGAAAAGTTAATGCTTTGATGCCACCTTCATGGGGTGACGCACAGATTCGCGTCGCCAGTATCTGTTTTGTCATTCTTGGAAAGGGAAAACCTCTGACAACAGTACACACCAAGGGAAAAGCATTTGTTGCTATCCCGAAGGGTCAGGACAGTGGCGACGATGCCGCCGATCATGCCCTCGAAACCGTCCTCGCGAGCCTCGAGGACTCCAAGGCCGAAGATATCGTATCTCTCGACATTGCCGGAAAATCGGCGCTTGCAGACTACATGGTCGTGGTCTCCGGGCGATCGAACAGGCATGTCTCGGCGATTTGCGAGCATCTCCTGAAAGATATGAAGGATGAAGGGTTCGGAAACGCCCGAATCGAAGGCCTTGAGGCCGGAGACTGGGTGGTTATCGACGCCGGCGATATCATCGTTCATGTGTTCCGTCCGGAAATCCGCGTCTTCTACAACATTGAAAAAATGTGGGCGACGCCTGAAATGCCGGAAGAAACGCTGCATTGATGCGGTGAGCCTTTGAGCGAGTGCATCGTGTTTGCCGAAGATCACGCCTGACTTCGGAAAAGGTGTCTCTGGCCGGAAATCAGACCGGCCGCATGGGAATCCGCAGGCTATGCTGTTAAGAGCGGGACCCTGTTGGTCACGACGAATGCAGGTTTGCGATGCGGATTTCAATTTTTGCGGTGGGACGGCTGAAATCCGGCCCTGAAAAGGATCTTGCGGCCCGTTATATCGAGCGTCTGGCCAAGACCGGCCCGGCGATCGGGCTGGAGTTTTCCCGGGTGATCGAGGTGGGCGAAAGCCGTGCTTCCAATGCCGAGACCCGCAAGCGCGAAGAAGCGGCGATGCTGGAAAAACATCTGGCTGACGGCGCAGTCCTCGTCTTGCTGGACGAGCGCGGGAAAGCCCTTGATAGTCCTGCCTTCGCTTCGCTTTTTGGCGATCTGCGCGATAGCGGCAAGCGTGACCTCGTGATCGCCATAGGCGGGGCAGACGGGCTCGATTCCGCGCTTTACGACAAGGCGACGGCGGTTCTCAATCTCGGCAAGCTGACCTGGCCGCATCAGATCGTTCGTATCCTGATTGCCGAACAGCTCTACCGCGCCGTCACCATCCTTTCCGGCCATCCCTACCACCGCGTTTGAACGGGTTTCGATTCCAAAAATCGTCTCAATTTCAACATGAAACTCCGCGACACCGCTGGCTGCGGGGGGCTTTGACGGCAGCCTTTTTCAGGCCCCTTGGAAGATCGCGACAAAATCCGTAATATCGGCGCTTCCGCTTCGGCAGCAAAGAAAGTTCAAATGGATACTGAGCCTCAACGACAACGGCACGCTGCCCTTGCGGGCGCGGTTATTGCTGCTTTCGTTTTAGGTGGTAGCCCTGTTCATGCGCGTGATGATGCGGGAGCCGTTCCTGCGGCGACTGACGATTCGTCCCCCGCCGCGCTTCAGGCGCTGGAAAAGCGTCGGGATCAGAACCGGCAGGATCTGGAAGAGCTGGTCGACAGCATCGGCCTCTCGGAGGACAAGACAAGGACGCTCGAGGAAAGCATCGCTTCCCTCAATCAGGACAGCGCCCGCATCCGCGAAGAACTGATCGCATCGGCCGCCCGGCGCAAAGCGCTGGAAGCCAAGATCAGTGACGGCGAAGATCGTCTGGCCAAGCTTTCTGTGCGCGAGGATGACGTCAAGGCATCGCTGCGGGAAAGACGTGGCGTGCTGGCGGAGGTTCTGGCGGCGTTGCAGCGAATGGGCAGAAACCCGCCCCCCGCCCTTCTTGTTTCGCCGGAAGACGCGCTTGCTTCGGTCCGTAGTGCCATTCTTCTCGGCGCAGTCGTGCCCGGCATTCGTGGTGAAACCGACAAGCTGGTCGCCGCTCTCAAAGAATTGACCGATGTCAGGCAGGCAATCGCTCGCGAAAAGGATGATCTTACGGGTATGATGACGGCAAGTCTGGAAGAGGAAAAACGCCTCGACCTGCTGATTGCCGAAAACGACCGCAAGAACACCCAGACGGCGGCGCAGCTGGAGGCGGAACGCAAGCGATCTGAAGAGCTTGCGGGCAAGGCGACGAGCCTTGAGGGACTGGTTAGCTCGCTTGAAGGCGAGATTACCTCGGTGCGTGAGGCGATGGAAAAGGCGCGGGCGGAAGAGCAGCGCCTGGCCCGTCTTTCCGAAGCGGAACGCGAGAAGGAGCGTGCTGCGGCCGAGGCCGGAATGCCCGATAAAAACCGCATTGCGCCCGCATATCCCTTCGCGAGTTTGAAGGGAAAGCTGGAGCTTCCGGTTACCGGCGAGGTGTTGCGGCGCTTCGGCGATGCGGATGGTACAGGCCACTTTTCCAAGGGAATTGTTGTGGCGAGCGGACCGGAAGCCATCGTGACAGCGCCTGCGGATGGCTTCGTGGTGTTTGCCGGAGATTTTCGCAGTTACGGCCGGATGATCATCCTCAATACGGGTAACGGATATCATGTGGTGATGACGGGCATGGACAATGTGAGGACGCGACAGGGCATGTTTGTGTTCTCCGGAGAGCCCATCGCCTCCATGGGTGCAAAAAGAGTAGCGAGTGCAGCAGCATTGGCGCTGGAAACCGACCGGCCAACGCTCTACATTGAGTTCAGGAAAGATGGTGTGCCGGTTGATTCCCAACCATGGTGGACCGCAAAAAATACCGGAAGGGCGCACAATGATTCGTAAGGTTTCGCTTCTCCTTATCGGTGGGCTTATGGGCGCCACGGCGATGAGCGTGATTTATTCGGCGAGCATGCCGGCACAGGCGGCCGGGCCTTCGACCTATAAGGAACTGTCGATTTTTGGCGACGTGTTCGAACGCGTGCGCGCACAATATGTGACGCCGCCCGATGACGAGAAGCTGGTTGAAAATGCCATTAACGGCATGCTCAGCTCGCTCGATCCGCATTCGAGCTTCATGAATGCCAAGGATGCCAACGACATGCGCACCCAGACCAAGGGTGAGTTCGGCGGTCTTGGCATCGAAGTGACCATGGAGAACGAGCTGGTCAAGGTCATCTCGCCGATGGACGACACACCGGCTTCGCGTGCAGGCATTCTCGCCGGTGACTATATTTCGGAAATCGACGGTACGCCGGTTCGCGGCCTGAAGCTGGAACAGGCCGTCGAAAAGATGCGCGGTGCCGTCAAGACGCCGATCAAGCTGACGGTGATCCGCAAGGGTGCCGACAAGCCGCTCGAATTCACCGTCGTGCGTGACGTGATTGCCGTGCGGGCCGTCAAGTCTCGCGTCGAGGGGGACAATGTCGGTTATCTGCGCGTCATCTCCTTTACCGAGAAGACCTATGACGATCTCGAAAAGGCGATCAAGAAGATCAAGGCGGATGTGCCGGCCGACAAGCTGAAGGGCTATGTCCTCGACCTGCGCCTCAACCCCGGTGGTCTGCTCGATCAGGCGATCAATGTCTCCGACGCTTTCCTCGAGCGCGGTGAGGTTGTTTCGACCCGTGGCCGCAATCCCGATGAGACTCGCCGCTTCAATGCGACGGCCGGCGATCTGACCGATGGCAAACCGGTGATCGTGCTCGTCAACGGCGGTTCGGCTTCGGCTTCGGAAATCGTCGCGGGTGCGTTGCAGGATCTGCGTCGTGCGACCGTGGTCGGCACGCGCTCCTTCGGTAAGGGTTCGGTGCAGACGATCATTCCGCTCGGTGAAGCGGGCGCGTTGCGCCTGACCACGGCGCTTTATTACACGCCGTCGGGCAAGTCGATCCAGGGTACGGGCATCGAGCCCGATATCAAGGTGGAGCAGCCGTTGCCGGCGGAATTGCAGGGCCGTGTGACGGCTGAAGGGGAATCAAGCCTTTCCGGTCACATCAAAGGCCAGAGCGAGACCGACGAGGGTTCTGGTTCTTCCGCCTACGTCCCGCCGGAAGCAAAGGACGACATCCAGCTCAACTATGCGCTGGACCTGTTGCGCGGTGCCAAGACGGATCCGTCTTTCCCGCCGAACCCGGACAAGGCTGTGGTCAACAAGCAGTAAGATGATGCGCTGGTTCGCCGGCGCGTTCTCTCCATTGCCCAACCATTTGGACGGACTGTTTATTGTCTTCGGACCTGCGAAAACCGCTTCTGGGTCGTCAGAAAAAAAGCGCCGGTATCAACCGGCGCTTTTCCGTCATTATGCTTCTGTCTGTGCTTGCCGTTCTGTCGATCGGTGGCCTGTCCATCTACACGGCGCTGTCGCCCGGTAATCTGCAGAAAACGGCGGCCGGACCGGATGGACAGCCGCAGCTTGCCGAAAAGGCCCCTGAAAAAGCACAGGTCGATGTGCCTGCTGCCGGTGACACCGCCGGGCTGCAGCCGCAAAGCGGTCGCTCCGGCGCCAATATCAATCGGGCGACCTTGCCCGATGGCAATGTCGTATCGGTTTATTCTCCCCGGCCCCGTGACAGTGACGGCCCTGTGCTGATGAGCGGCCAGACCTATGGCCAGGATCCGCGCATGGCGACGCGGCCCAATGAGGAGCTGCTGGAGGAAACCGCCTTCGGTCAATTGCCCGTTGTCGGTGCGGATGGCCTGCGGCCGATGGAGCAATATGCCCGGCCATGGTCCGGCGCACGCGGCACCCGGGTGGCAATTGTGGTCGGCGGTCTCGGTCTCAGCCAGACGGGTTCGCAAAAGGCGATCCGGGATCTGCCGCCGGAGGTAACGCTCGGTTTTGCCGCCAGCGGCAACAGCCTGCAGCGCTGGATGCAGGACGCGCGCCGTGAGGGGCATGAGATCCTTCTGCAGATACCGCTGGAACCCTTCGGTTATCCCGGCACCAATCCCGGTCCTGACACCTTGCTGGCGGGCGACCCTGCCAAGGTCAATATTGACCGGCTGCATCGCTCCATGGCGAAAATCACCAATTATACCGGCGTCATGAATTATCTCGGCGGGCGTTTCCTGGCCGAACAGTCCGCGCTGGAGCCGGTCATGCGAGATATCGGCAAACGTGGATTGCTGTTTCTGGATGATGGCTCCTCGGCGCAGTCGCTGAGCGGCGGGATTGCGAAAGCCATTTCCGCGCCGCAGGGTTTCGCGGATGTTCTGCTTGACGGTGAAGTCACCGAAGCCTCCATCCTGCGTAAGTTGGACGATCTGGAACGGATTGCGCGCCGCAACGGCCAGGCGATCGGTGTGGCCTCGGCATTCGATGAAAGCATTGCGGCGATCTCGAAATGGTCACGCGAGGCTGGTGGGCGCGGCATCGAGATTGTCGGCGTTTCTGCGCTTGTTTCCGGGCAGGCGGGGCAGTAAACCTTGCCTGCGTCCATTTCCGGCGCTGAGACAGTGCGGGTTTCCCATGACAATCAAAGCAGAAGATTTGCCTTACCGTCCCTGTGCGGGAATAATGGTTTTGAACGCTCAGGGCCTCGTCTGGGCCGGCCGGCGCATCAAGGAGGGCAACTCCGAATATGATGGCTCGCCGCAATTGTGGCAGATGCCGCAGGGTGGCATCGATGATGGCGAACGGCCTTTGACGGCTGCCATTCGTGAACTCTACGAAGAGACGGGCATGAAGACTGTGACCCTGCTTGCGGAGGCGAGCGACTGGATTCACTATGATCTGCCGCCCGAACTGATCGGTATCGGCCTCAGGGGCAAATATCGCGGCCAGGCGCAGCGCTGGTTCGCGTTCCGCTTTGAGGGTGATGAAAGCGAAATCCAGATCGATCCGCCGCCTACCGGGCATTCGGCCGAATTCGACGCCTGGGACTGGAAGCCGATGGAAAGTCTTCCGGAACTGATCGTGCCCTTCAAGCGGGCGGTCTATGAAAAGGTCGTGGCAGAGTTCCAGCACCTTTCGGGCAAATAAAAAAGGCGGCCAAGGCCGCCTTTTTCGTTCTGGCGCCAGTGCTTATTCCGCTTCGTTGGCAGAATCGGCGTTGAGCTGGCCGTATTTTTCCGCGCCGATCTTGCCGAGCAGCTCGAGCTGGGTTTCGAGGAAGTCGATATGGCCTTCCTCGTCGATCAGCAGGGCTTCGAACAGCTTCATGGAGACGTAGTCTCCAGCCTCGGAACAGATATCACGCGATTTCTTGTAGGAAGTCCGTGCGTCATATTCGCCAGCCAGGTCGGCTTCAAGCACTTCCTTGACGTTCTGGCCGATGCGCAGCGGAGCCAGAGTCTGGAGGTTGGGATGACCTTCCAGGAAGATAATACGATCAATGATCTTGTCGGCGTGCTGCATCTCTTCGATGGATTCGGCACGCTCCTTCTTTGCGAGCTTGGTGAAACCCCAATCATTCAGAAGCCGGTAGTGAAGCCAATACTGGTTTACTGCACCGAGTTCTAGAAAAAGGGCTTCGTTAAGCCGCTCGATGACTTTTGTGTCGCCTTTCAATGTCCGCTCTCCTGTTCTCTTCATGGAATCGCTTCAAGCGGGACATAAAATCAAAAACATCAGCCTCAGTCGAGTGGCGACGGGCGTGATATTCTTCCGTGGTTTTGATGATCAGGTCGACAACGGTCGGAAAACAGCCGCAGCAGCGACCGCGTTTTTCCATGGCATGATACACTTTTGCAGGAACGATAAGCTGCCAACAGTCCTCATCGAGGAGTTCGTTGATGACGTCTCGGATATCGTGATCGGTAATGTAATTGCAGCTGCAAACCAGCATGATGGACTGCCTGTATGACGCAACACGTTGTTTTCATTCTTAAACCAAAACAGGACAGTAAATGTCAAGAAAAACCTCCAATAGTGCGACGGCAAGCTCTCTAGACTCGTTCTAAACTATACGAAAACCCTCGTATTTTCATTGGTTTAGCAGTTGCTTTATTGCGGTATTCTGCGTTCAAGTTTTTGTGCGCAACAAAACTATCCAGCATCATTATCACGAAAAGTTTATCATCAGCGTCGGGCCGGATGTGGAGGACGAGCTATCTCAGGCGAAATATTGCCCGCCATTGGCTGTCATCGTGGAGCCGGTGATGAAACCCGCCTCGTCCGACACCAGAAACAGGACGCAACGCGCGATTTCTTCCGGTTCACCCAAGCGTCCGACGGGAATTTGCGGCACGATCCGTTCCGCCAGAACCTTTTCCGGTATCGCCCGCACCATCTCCGTGCCGATATAGCCGGGGCAGATGGCGTTGACGGTGATGTTACGGCTGGCGCCTTCCTGGGCAAGCGCCTTGGTGAAGCCGATATCACCCGCTTTCGAGGCGGAATAATTGACCTGTCCCGCCTGTCCTTTCTGGCCGTTGATGGAGGAAATGTTGACGATGCGGCCGAAGCCGCGCTCGCGCATGCCCGGCCAGACGGGGTGTGTCATGTTGAAGACGCCGGTGAGGTTGGTGTCGATCACCTCTCGCCATTGCTGCGGCGACATCTTGTGAAACATCGCGTCGCGGGTGATGCCCGCATTATTGACGAGCACTTCGACCGGTCCGAAGGTTTCCTCAACCTTCGTTATGCCGTCGACGCAGGCGTCATAATCGCGAACATCCCACTGAAACGCCGGGATGCCGGTTTCTTTCTGGAATGCTTCGGCCCTGTCCGTCGTGAAGGCGTAGTTGACGGCCACGCGGTAGCCGGCTGCCTGAAGGGCGCGGGCGATTGCGGCACCTATGCCGCTCGTCCCGCCGGAAATCAACGCAACCCGGCTCATATCGGCCTCCATGACCTATCAACGAAGCGCCTCAATATGCTAGCGCTCCCAACTATTGCGGAACTCGTTCGTTGTGCCCAACGGCCATAGAAATACGGCCAATGGGAGGCCGCTTCTACCCTATTGTCTGGCGAACCGGAATTGCTTTTTGGCAAACCTTGCGAGGGTTTTTAGAGCGCCTCGATGCACATGGCGACACCCATGCCGCCGCCGATGCAGAGCGTTGCGAGACCCCTCGATACGTTGCGGCGACGCATTTCGAAAATCAGCGTGTTCAGGACGCGAGCGCCGGAAGCGCCGATCGGATGGCCGATGGCAATCGCTCCGCCATTAACGTTGACGATGTCAGGGTTAAGGCCCAGCTCGCGCACGACCGCGCAGGATTGGGCGGCAAAGGCCTCGTTGGCCTCGACAAGGCCAATATCGTTGATCGACCAGCCGGCCTTGGCCAGCGCCTTGCGGGAGGCGGGGATGGGACCGGTGCCCATGATCTGCGGATCAACGCCGGCCGTTGCCCAGGAGGCTATGCGCGCTAGCGGTTTGATGCCGCGCTTTGCCGCTTGCTGTTCCGACATGAGAAGCGTGGCGGCTGCGCCGTCATTCAGGCCGGAGGCGTTACCGGCCGTGACCGTGCCTTCCTTGTCGAAGGCGGGACGCAGCTTGGCCATGGTTTCGAGCGATGCGCCATGACGGATATGTTCGTCCGCATCGATGACGATATCGGCCTTGCGGCCCTTTACCGTGAAAGCCACGATCTCGTCAGTGAAGCGACCGGCGTTCTGCGCGGCTTCGGCCTTGTTCTGCGATGCGACTGCGAACTGGTCCTGCTCATCGCGGGAAAGCTGCCATTGGCGAGCGATGTTTTCGGCAGTGATGCCCATCGGGTATCCGTAAAAGGCGTCGGTCAGACCGTCCTTCATCATCGTGTCTATCATCTTGAAGTCGCCCATCTTCACGCCGCCCCGTAGATGGGCGCAATGCGGCGCCATGGACATGGATTCCTGGCCGCCGGCAATGATGATGGCCGCATCCCCCGTCACGATCTGCTGCATGCCCAGCGCCACGGCGCGCAAGCCAGAGCCGCAGAGCTGATTGATGCCGAAGGCGGTTGCCTCCTGCGGAATGCCGGCCTTCATTGCTGCCTGCCGCGCCGGGTTTTGCCCCTCGCCTGCCATGAGCACCTGGCCGAGAATGACCTCATCCACTTCATTGGCCGCGACGCCGGCACGTTCCAGCACCGCACTAATGACGGTGGCACCAAGTTCGTGGGCGGGCGTGTTGGCGAAGTGGCCGTTGAAAGAGCCGACGGCGGTGCGCGCGGCGCTGGCAATCACGATTGAAGGCAGGGTCATTTCTCATCTCCTCACATGCGGGCGGAGACTGGCAAAGCTTTTAATACAAGTCAAATGCCGAAAGTTGCTTTAAAAGATGTTGCTAAATCACGTCGGAATCTTTCGAAAAATTGCTGCGCAAAAAACAAACTGTTGCGATGCACAAAACATTTGTCAGACAGCGTATTTTGCGCATACACTTTGCGCCGGGAAGAGCAAGAAAAACAAAAACAAGAAAATACCATCATCGCGAGGAGGCGGGCATGGCGAAACACGACGGCGAAACAATCATTAAAAAATATGCCAACCGGCGGCTCTATAATACCGGCACGAGCACGTATGTGACGCTCGACGACCTGGCGCAGATGGTCAAGCGCGGCGAGGACTTCAAGGTTCAGGACGCCAAGTCGTCTGAGGATATCACCCACGCGGTGCTGACGCAGATCATCGTTGAGCAAGAAGCCAAAACCGGCAATACGCTGCTGCCGACGGCGTTTCTGCGGCAATTGATTTCCTATTACGGTGACCAGATGCAGATGGTCGTGCCGACATTTCTCGAACATTCGATGAAGACCTTCTCCGATCAGCAGAGCCAGATGCAGGAGCATATGGCCAAGGCTTTCGGTGACGGTTCGCTTGCCCGCAACTTCCAGGCACCGCTGCAGATGATGGAAGAGCAGATTCGCCGCAACACGGAACTGTTCCGGCAGGCGATGCAGGGTTTTACGCCTTTCGCAATGCCACAGGCGCCGAAGGAAACCCGCAAGCCGAATGCATCCGAAATCGATGAGCTGAAGGCGCAGCTGCGCGCATTGCAGCAAAAACTCGACCAGCTCTGATCCTGTCTTTCGGGCCGATGCTGGATTGAACAACCGCATCGGCTGCTGCTCCAGACTTTCAGCCTGCCGTTCTTTCCGGCACGCGCAGCAACAGCAGGAACCCAGCCCCCAGAAACACGATGAGCGTCGCCATGCCGATATGGGCGGAGCCGCTTATAGTGGTTGCTATGGAAAACGACAGCGTTGCCATGAAACTCGTGGCGCGCCCGGAAAGCGCATAGATGCCGAAATAACGGCCCGCTTCTGCCACAGTGATATTGCGGGCGAGATAAGAGCGCGACGAGGCCTGGACGGGCCCGAAGGCAAGGCCGATCAGCACACCATAGAGCAGATAGGCCTTTTCCGCGCCTGTCGCGAAGATGCGGTCATTATCCGCTGTCGATAATTGTATCCAGCCGAACAGGGTGGAGCCCTTTTCCGTCGAGACGATGCCGACCGTTGCGAGCAGCAGCAGCGCCAGACTGATGAGGATAGTGATGCGCGAGCCGAGTTTCTGATCGAGCCGTCCGGCAGCAAAGCAGCCTGCGATGGCGACGACATTGAGCAGGATGCCGAAGAGACCGATTTCCATCGTCGCCCAGCCGAACATGCCGGCAGCGAAGGCCCCACCGAGGATGATTACGCCATTGACACCATCCTGATAAAGCATGCGCGCGATCAGAAATCGCAAAAGCACGGGGCGGTAGCGGAGTTCGCGGAGCGTAATCTTCAGTTCTCCAAGTCCAGAGCGGATCGCGGCTGCAAAGGGCAGACCCTTTTCGGCATCGGAGGTCAACAGGAACATCGGCAGAATGAAGACGAGATACCAGAGGGCGGCAAGCGGTCCGGTTATTCTGGCATCCTCGCCGGTGGCGGGGTCGAGACCGAAAAGCGGTTTGACGCCGGCAATCGTCAGCCCCGTCTGCGGGTTGGAGGCGAGAAGCGTCACCACGGCAATCAGCACCACCATGCCACCAAGATAACCGAGCCCCCAGGCAAGATTGGAGATGCGTCCGACATTTTGCGGATTGGTCAGTCGCGGCATCATGGAATCGTTAAAGACAATCGAGAATTCCGCGGCGATGGAAGCGAGGATCATGCAGATGATGGGCAGGATGATCGGCGACCCCGGCGCTGCAAACCATAGGAAAAACAGGCTGACGATCTTGATGACGGCAAAAAAGGCGATCCACGGTTTGCGTGCGCCGGATTGATCGGCGATGGAGCCGAGGATGGGGGAGAAGAGGGCGATGATGATCGAAGAAACCGTCGCCATGTTGCTCCACGTCGCCTGCGCCGAGATCGGATCATCGGTGAGGCGGGCGACGAAATAGGGGCCGAAAATGAAGGTGGTGACAACAGTGAAGAAGGGCTGCGCCGCCCAGTCGAACATGACCCAGCCCCAAATGCCGCGTTTGGCAACCACTGTTTCCGCGTTCTGGGAGGGGACAGTCATTCATCGTCCTATCGGATAATCGGGAAGTTCGTGATGTTGGCCGTTCACGTCGTTGGTCGCCACCCGGGTCGATGGCCCGGATGACGTTTTTGAGATTCCGCTCAGCGTGCCTGAACAATATCGCCAAGCAGCCCCGCCGCCACGGTAAGGCGCGCGAGGTTGGTGTCGCCGCTTTCGCTGAGCGCGCCGAGCTCGGAGACGATGCGGTTGACGCGCACGCGGTCAGCCGCATACCAGGCCTGAACCGGGTCTTTTTCCTTCGCATACTCGGTGAGAGCCGAAATGACGATGCGGCGTCTTGATGAGGAAATCTGGTCCTGGCTGCGCAGGAGAGCCAGACTCTCATAATGATCCGCTGGTGTTATGCGCTGACTGGCATCCAGCAGACGCGCAACACGGAAGGTGGAGGACACGGTGGCGTAGCTTTCGGCGGCGCGGGCAAGCGTTGTGCCGGCACTTTCGGCAATGCGCATGATTTCAGGCACATAGACCAGTAATGAAAGCGTATCCAGCTCTTCCAGAAGGCCGGAGGGAACGCCATCGATTTCGGTCACGCCCAGCTCGCGGCGATATTTCGTTGCTGCCGGCGACAGCGTCTTGATCGCGGTTTTCAGACGCTCGATCTCGGTCGCCATGTCGCCCGCCGCCGCGCCCGCGCTTCCCGTTTGCAGGTAAAGCCTGCTTGCATCGGAGAAGATGCGGGTGATCGTTGCATAAAGCCCATTCTGGACTTGGCCGCCGACCTTGCCGTCAAGTGCATCGACCTCTGTCCAAAGTCGCTTGAGACCGAAACCATCTTCAACAATGACTGCCGCTTTCACGACGTCTGCCGCCAATAGTCCGCTCGCATCGGCGAGTTTCTGCACGAAGCCCGGGCCACCACGATTGACGACGGCATTGGCGAGCGCGGTTGCGACGATCTCACGGTGCAGGCGATGCGCCTTGATATCATTAGCATAGTTCTTCTGCATCTTGGCCGGGAAATAGTCGAGCAGCAGATGCTGGAGATAGGGCTCATCCGGAAGTGGGCTTGCCACCAGCGCATCGAACAGTGTCAGCTTGGCATAGGAGAGAAGTACACCAATTTCCGGCCGGGTCAGCGGCTTGCCGGAGGCATACCTCTCGCTGAACTCGGCATTGTTCGGCAGGGTTTCCACCTTGCGGTTCAACTGCCCTGTTGCCTCCAGCGCACCCATCAGGCGGCCGAGCTCCTCACGGTTCGCCAGCCCCAGCCGCTCCGTCAGCGAGATCGCGAGCGATTGCTGGTAGTTGTTGCGCAGCACCAGCTGCGCCACATCAGGCGTCATGGAAGCGAGAAGCTGGTTGCGTTTCGGCATCGTCAGGCGGCCGCTATTGACGGCGGAAGCGAGTGCGATCTTGATGTTCACCTCGACGTCGGAGGAGTTGACGCCTGCCGAATTGTCGATGGCGTCGGAGTTGCAACGTCCGCCCGCAAGCGCATAGGCAATGCGGCCCTTCTGGGTGATACCGAGATTGGCGCCTTCGCCGATGACCTTGGCGCGCAGCTCCGTGGCGTTGACGCGGATCGGGTCGTTTGCCCTGTCACCCACCTCGGCATTGGTTTCCACCGCCGCCTTGATGTAGGTGCCGATGCCGCCGAACCAGAGGAGATCGGTCGGCGCCTTCAGAATGGCGGTCATGATCTCGAAGGGTGTGGCGACAGACTTGTCGAGGCCGATGGCGGCCACGGCTTCCGGCGTCAACGTTACCGATTTTTCGGAACGCGAGATGATCATCGCGCCGGCCGAGAGGGTCGAGCGATCATAATCCTGCCAGCTGGAACGCGGCAGTTCGAAAAGCCGCTTGCGTTCGGCAAAGGATTTGTCGGTATCCGGGTCTGGATCGATGAAGATATCGCGGTGATCAAAGGCCGCGATCAGCCTGATCTTTTCCGACAGCAGCATGCCATTGCCGAAAACGTCGCCGGACATGTCGCCCACACCGGCCACGGTGAATGGCGTGGTCTGGATATCGGTATCCATTTCACGGAAATGGCGCTTTACCGTTTCCCATGCGCCACGGGCGGTGATGCCCATCTTCTTGTGGTCATAACCGGCGGAACCACCCGATGCGAAGGCATCGTCCAGCCAGAAACCGGCTTCATGGGCAAGACCGTTCGCCGTATCGGAGAAGGTGGCCGTTCCCTTGTCGGCGGCAACGACGAAATAGGGGTCGTCGCCATCCAGCCTCAGTGTATCGGCCGGCGGCACGATGGCGTCGTCAACGATATTGTCGGTGATCGAGAGCAGGGTGCGGATGTAGGTCTTGTAGGCCTCGCGACCGGCATTAAAGACCTCGTCGCGGGAGCCGCCGGCGGGCAGGTTCTTCGGGAAGAAGCCGCCCTTGGCACCGACAGGCACGATGACCGCGTTCTTCACCTGCTGAGCCTTGACGAGGCCGAGAACTTCGGTGCGGTAGTCCTGGCCACGATCCGACCAGCGCAGACCGCCGCGCGCCACCTTGCCGAAGCGCAGATGCACGCCTTCGACCTCGGTGCCGTAAACGAAGATTTCGCGGAAGGGGCGGGGATCGGGCAGGCCATCCAGGTGTTTCGGATCGAACTTGAATGCCAGGAGGTCACGCGGGGTGCCGTCGGCATTCTTCTGGAAGTAGTTGGTGCGCAGCGTCGCATCGATGGCGTTGACGTAGCGCCGCAGCGTGCGGTCCTCATCGAGATTGGGGACGCCGCTCAGGGCCGCTTCAATCGCCTTGTGAATCTCTGCGAGTTTCTTCACCCGCTTCTTTTCTTCGATAGACGGATCGAAGCCAGCCTTGAATAGCGCGAAAATATTCCGGGAAATGTCAGGATATTTATAGAGCGTTTCGGAAATATGCTCCTGCGAATAAACGATGCCGGTCTGGCGCAGATAACGGGCATAGGCACGCAGCACGGAGACTTCGCGCACGTTCAGGCCGCAGGCAAGGATCAGGCGGTTGAAGTTGTCATTGTCCACCTTGCCGGAGAAGGCGGCAAGGAAGGCTTCCTCGAGTTTCGGTCCGTAGTGCGGGAGATCGAGCGTCGTGCCGGCAGCGACTGACAGTTCCATGTCATGCAGCACGATGTCGCGCTTTTCGCCTTCGGAAACGACACCGATATCGAATGTGCGTTCGCTGATGACGTTGAAGCCGAGATTCTCGAGCAGAGGTACGCGGCGTGAAAGCGGCAGGTGGCCGTCACGGTGGAAAATCTTCAGTGACAGCGTGTCGTCCGACTGGCCTTCCTGCTGGTAGAATTCAATGCGGACCGGCTCGCCATTGGCGGCCGCCAGAATGTCCGGCATGTCGCCGATCGCTTCTTCGGGCGTGAAGGCTTCCTGATAGGCCTGATCGACGTCCAGTACCGGCGCGCCCGGTTCGGAAAGGGCGACGAAATGGTCTATCCAGCGTGCCGCAATATCACTGACGGCATCTTCCAGCTTGTCCTGGGCGATGCGCGGCGTCTTGCCTTCCGTGCGGCCGACGATGAAGTGGACGCGGGCGACTGCGCCTTCGGGGAAGGCGGGATAATAGGCAGAGATATGCCCGTCATAAACCCGGCTCAGATAATCGCCGATCTTCTCGCGCACGTAAGAATTATATTCCTCACGCGGCACGAAGATGATGGCGGAGACGAAGCGGTCGAAACGGTCGATACGTGCGAGCACCCGCACGCGCGGACGGTCGCTCAGTTCCATGATCTGCTCGATGAAGCGGATCAGAAGGTCGGTCTCGATCTGGAAGAGATCGTCACGCGGATAGGCTTCCAGCGTGTTTTGCAGGATACGGCCGGAATGGCTGTTGGGGTCGAAGCCAAAATGGCGCTCGACGTCGGCGACCTTGGCGCGCAGCAGCGGTATCTGCTTGACCGAGCGCGTATAGGCAGTGGCGGTGAAAAGGCCGACGATGCGCAATTCGCCGATGACATTGCCGTCCTCGTCAAAGCGCTTGATACCGATGTAATCCATATAGGCGCGGCGGTGCACGATTGACTTCACATTGGCCTTGGTGACGATGAGGAAATCCGGACCGTCGAGGAAGGCGAGAATTTCAGGGGTTGTCGTCACCGCATTCTTGCCGAGACGCAGAACGCGCACATCCGGGTCGCTGAGGCTGCCGAGACCGACGCCATCACCGCGTTCGATCTTCGCGTTCTTTCCCTTGCCGGAATAGGTGTAGTCGCGCATGCCGAGGAAGGTGAAATTGTCGTTGCGGAGCCAGTTGAGGAATTCGACGGCTTCGGTACGTTCTGTCTTGCGCCGCGACGAGCCACGCTTCGACAATTCGTCCAGCGCTTCATCGAGCTTCGTCAGCATTGGGCGCCAGTCGCGATAGGCGGATTGCACCTGCGTCAGCACAAAGCGCAGCCGCTCTTCCAGCGCCGAGGCGGCCTGCGGCGTCAGCGGCGCGATATGCAGCTGGATAAGGCTGATATTCTCAGCGGGATCGTCCTCGGGCTCGGCGAGGCGGTAACCCTGCGCTTCGTCATCGCGAACGAGGATGGGGTGCACGGCGAGGTAAAGGCCGCGATAGCTGCTGGTGACTTCGCCCATCACGGAATCGTAAAGGAAGGGCATGTTGCGGCCGATAATCGTCAGAACCGTGACCGGAATATCCCGCGGCGAAACGCCTTCCACCGTGGTGATGCTAATGTGGGGCGCATCCCCGGTCCAGTGCGAAAGCGCCTCGAAACTGTGAGCCGCACTCGCTGCCAACATCTCCGCGGAATAATATTCTATATCGTCGGCACTTGCCCTTCCATAAAGAATACCTGGATCAAGAAATTGGACATTTTCGGCAATTGCCTGCTGGCGCGCTTTTTCGATCTGTTTTTCGCGTTTTGGATTGTTTCTGTAGCCCATTTGACGTGGATTCCTCCAAAAATCACACTTTAATATAAAAAAGCACCGCCAATTTACGGATTTTGCCTTTTCAGTCGAATCGGATATTGGCGTGGAATTACGAAGAGTTTAAGAGGCTTTCGTGTTTCTTCAGTCGGTAAGTGAAATTTTTTTGCTTCTTTTGCCATGAGGGTCTGTCGCGAAGCATTTTACAGTATTTTAGCGGCTAAATTTTAGGCGGTTCTAGAGCTGCCATGTGATGTTGCGGCCACGGTCGAAGCAAATTATTGATTTGCACCTATTTTTGTGGTACACCAACGATACTGATCCACAGCGTGGCATTTGTGTGCCCAAAAACACCACGAAAGCAACACCTCTTTTGCACGCGGTTTCCGTGACATATCGAGCGTTTACGTTATCGAACCCCGTAAGACGGGTAGGTGTTTTTTTGCGTGCACGGCTGGACCAGTGCGGAGTCACCTGACGGTTCCCCCGTCTCATCAGGGCCTGACCGACCCAACCCCGGCATCCCCGGGTATGTAACAGGGAGTTTTTAGAACGAATGACGACCCAGCAGAAGAAATCTCCAGCACATCACGGCTTTAAAACCGGTGAAGCGATTGTGTATCCCGCTCATGGTGTCGGTACCATTTCTGCCATCGAGGAACAAGAAGTCGCCGGCATGAAGCTTGAGCTTTTTGTCATCGATTTCGAAAAAGACAAGATGCGTCTTAAGGTTCCCGTCGCCAAAGCCGTCAGCATCGGCATGCGCAAGCTTTCCGAAGGCGATTTTGTCGAGCGGGCGCTGAAAGTGGTGCAGGGCAAGGCGCGTGTGAAGCGGACCATGTGGTCGCGCCGCGCGCAGGAATATGATGCGAAGATCAATTCCGGCGATCTCATTGCGATTGCGGAAGTCGTACGCGATCTCTACCGTGCTGAAAACCAGCCGGAGCAGTCCTATTCCGAGCGTCAGCTTTACGAAGCTGCTCTCGACCGCATGGCGCGCGAAATCGCCGCCGTCAACAAGATGTCCGAAACCGAGGCTGTCCGCCTGGTGGAAGTCAACCTTGCCAAGGGCCCCAAGCGTGGCAAGACCGTTGAAGAGGATGATTCTCAGGACGAAGCCGCTTAATCACGGCCTTTTCCTTCTAAAAAAACCCGCCTTGATGGCGGGTTTTTTGTTGCTTGCCTCGCTGCATGCACATCACAGGATACGGATTTTCGTTCCCTTGCGCATATGGGGCAGGATGCGCCTGATGTCGCGGGGGTGGAGGGCAACGCAGCCCGCGGTCGGCTCGTATCCCGGCCGGATCAGATGCATGAAGATCGCCGAGCCGCGGTTGCGGCTTCTCGAGGTTACGTTCCAGTCCAGCACGAGACAGATGTCATAGAGGCTGTCCTTGCGCATCATTTCTTCATGGCTTGGCGTGAAGGGTGCCTTGACCAGCCTGTTGTAATTGGGATTGCGGGGCTCGTCGCACCACAGCATGGACTTTGACGTCCGTTGCATCGGCAATGCCGTTGCAGTGGCGGACATGCGATCGCCACGATAAAATCCGTGCAGCAGGCGGGTGACGGAAATCGGTGATTTCCCGTCTCCCTCGCGTTTCAGCACGGTGCGGCCATTACGCCCGATGGCGGCGGGAAAGGTGAGATGCCCAAGTTGGACGATCGCCCGGCTGATTTTCATGGGAGCCGGCCGAACCATGAGCGTCGACACGCGTTTACGTTGTTCCGTGGGGCGTTTGCTCATGTTTTTCACGAGATTTTGCTTTGCAGGTTATTTAACGTGAAGTCATAGCACTTCATCATGTGATGGCAATGGGTTGACCTTTTACCGGCAAATCGCTGAATTGGCTGACGATTAAAGTAAGAAAGGCTGAGAATCCGAATGACGGCTCGCACTATCCTTCTGGTGGACGATGACGACGATCTTCGGGAGACGCTGACCGAGCAATTATCTCCCTATGAGGAATTCTCGCTGTTGAGCGGCGCAAACGCCGCGCAGGCGATGCAGACTGCCAAAACCGCCCAGGTCGATCTTCTGATCATGGATGTAGGCCTTCCTGATATGGATGGCCGCGAAGCGGTGAAGCTGTTGCGCAAGGGTGGCTTCAAGGCACCGATAATCATGCTCACCGGGCACGACACCGATTCCGATACGATTCTGGGGCTGGAAGCAGGCGCAAACGACTACGTGACGAAGCCGTTCCGCTTCGCCGTGCTTCTGGCGCGCATCCGGGCGCAACTGCGCCAGTATGAACAGAGTGAGGACGCGGTTTTCACCGTCGGTCCTTATCAGTTCAAGCCCAGCCAGAAGCTGCTGACGACCGAAGACGGCAAGAAAATCCGTCTCACGGAAAAGGAAGCGGCGATCATCCGTTATCTCTATCGCGCCGGCAGCACGGTGGTAACGCGCGATGTTCTGCTGGAAGAGGTCTGGGGTTACAATTCCGGCGTCACCACGCATACGCTCGAAACGCATGTCTATCGTTTGCGCCAGAAGATCGAACGGGATCCTTCCAACGCCGAAATCCTGGTGACCGAGAACGGTGGTTACAAGATCGTTCCTTGAGACCGGGCTCGTTCATAGCCGCAAAGCTCACGCCGCGCCTCCTGAAAGGATGCGCGGCGTTTCAACGTCTTGTATTTTGACGACCGATATTGGAAAACCGCTATAGTGATGCAGGCGGCTTTCCGGAGTAGTGATCGACATGGCCTTGACGGACGATATTATTCTGCTGGGGCAAGTGCCGTTATTTGCGGGGTTCAGCGACGATCAGTTGCGGCTTATCGCCTTCGGTGCGGAACGCCGCCGTGTATCGGCCGGGCAGATATTGTTCCGGGAACATTCGCCGGCTGAATGCGCCTTTGCCGTGACATCGGGGCATTTCGAACTGTTCACCGCCGGGCGGGATGGCAAACCCCTGTTGCAGGCGACGCCCGGCAAGGGTGCGCTGCTTTCGGAGCTCGCGCTTTTCACCCTTTGTGAAAGAAAGTTTACTGCCGTTGCAGTGGAAGATTCCGAAGTCATCCGGATAACGCGCATCCTCTTTCACCGGCTGGTGGAGGAGTTTCCTGAGGTCGCCGATATCGTGTCGGCGCGTATTCGCGACAATATTGCGGCGCTGGCGGCGGGTGCAGCCCGTTTGCAGAACCGCTTCGTCTGAAGCCGGCTCTAGCGTTCAGAAGCGGAAATGAGCCGTGACGGGGACGTGGTCCGATGGCCGGTTCCAGCCGCGGGCTTCACGCAATATCTCGATTTTTTCAAGCGAGGAACCGAGGTCCTGTGAGGACCAGATATGGTCGAGACGGCGGCCGCGGTTAGCGGCTTCCCAATCCTTGGCGCGGTAGCTCCACCACGTATAGATCTTTTCCGTCTCCGGCACGTTCAGGCGCATCAGATCGAGCCAGTTGCCCTTCTTCATGATATCCAGCATGCCTTCGGTTTCGACAGGCGTGTGGCTGACGATCTTCAGAAGCTGCTTGTGCGACCAGACGTCATTTTCAAGCGGTGCAATGTTGAGATCGCCGACGAGAATGGAGGAGGTCCCGGGCACGCCATCGGCGCGCAGTGCCTTCATTTCCTCGATGAAATCGAGCTTGTGGCCGAATTTCGGATTGATCGACCGATCCGGCTCGTCGCCGCCAGCCGGAACGTAGAAATTATGCAGCCGCACGCGGCGCGATCCGACCTGGAAAATCGCGGAAATATGCCTGGCATCGCCGATGCCGCAATAATCCTGCCGGTGGTCTTCGGTCAGCGGGATTTTCGAAGCGATCGCCACACCATGATAGCCTTTTTGACCATGGATGATGACGTGCTCGTAACCGAGTGCTTTTAGCGGTTTCATCGGAAACTCGCCATTCGGGCATTTCGTTTCCTGCAGGCAGAGAATGTCGGGTTTGTAACGCACCAGAAACTGCTCAACGATTGGCATTCTGAGCCTGACCGAGTTGATGTTCCAGGTGGTTATCGAAAACGACATGCATGGGCTCCGTTTCTATCGCCTCGAGGTAGAGCCTCAAGGTATGGTTTCGGGGCGCAGGCTTATAACATCGCGATGAAAACGGGAATGTATTTTAGCGGCAAAATAAAAAAGGCGACCTGAGAGCCGCCTTTTAAAGAGCTTGTATGGGCGAGCAGCGTCAGCCGCGCTTGCGCACTTCCTCATAATTGATGTTGAAGACACGTTCATCGAGGTTCACGCCCGTCTGGACGTTGAAGATCATGACTGTCGTGTCCTTGTTCTGGGCGTCGGTCGTCGTCCATTGCCTCAGATCGAAAGTTTTCGGATCGAACATCAGGGTAATGGTCGAATCGCCGAACACGCTCTTGTCGCCGAGGACAATGGTGGTCAGGTCGGATTCTTCCTTCACATCCCGGACCTTCTGGTTGCCGAGATCGATCTTGTCGGAGAGAAGCAGGCTGAGCGGGGTCTTCGACAGCGGATAGAGATCCCATGTCTTCAGCTTCATGTTGCCGATGACGACATTCTTGCCATCGGAGATGACGCGCATGGGCGAGGGGTCTTCGTAATTGAAGCGAAGCTTGCCGGGCCGTTCAATGTAGAACTTGCCGCCGGTCTGTTCCCCGCGCGGGCCGAACTGCACGAATTCGCCCATCATGGTTTTGACCGAAGAGAAGTGATTGGCGATTTTCTGCGCGGTTGCGCCATTGCCGGCTGCTTGGGCAAATGCGTTAAGCGGCGACAGGCCGGCGATCACCGCAGCCATGGAAAATGCCGTCAGCACCCCACGCCGCGTCACGCCATTTTGCGTAGTGCTTGCATTGGCCGTTTCGCCGGTGGTCAGATCGTTCATTCTGTTCTCCTTCATCGCAGCGATTGTCCGCATAAAAGGCGGCGGCTTCATGACGTGAAAGCGTGTAGTAACGCTTCGCAGCCCCGCTTGGTTGCGGATTTATCGCTCGATGATGTCTGCTTCTGTCGGTACGAGAATTTCGCGTTTTCCGGCATGGTTGGCGGGGCCGATAATGCCCTCCTGCTCCATGCGCTCGATTAGCGATGCGGCGCGGTTGTAACCGATGCCGAGACGGCGCTGCACATAGGACGTGGAGGCTTTTCCATCGCGAAGAACGACGGCCACGGCCTGATCGTAGGGGTCTTCGGAATCGGAGAAGTTGCCAGCGCCAGCCGGACCGCTGCCAGCGCCGTCTTCGTCTTCTTCTTCGGTGATCGCTTCCAGATATTCCGGCGACCCTTGCGTCTTCAGGTAGGCGACGATTTCTTCAACTTCATTGTCGGACACGAAGGGACCGTGCACGCGCTGGATGCGTCCGCCGCCCGCCATATAGAGCATGTCACCCATGCCGAGCAGCTGTTCGGCGCCCTGCTCGCCAAGGATCGTGCGGCTGTCGATCTTCGAGGTGACCTGGAACGAGATACGGGTCGGGAAGTTGGCCTTGATCGTGCCGGTGATGACGTCGACGGACGGGCGCTGGGTGGCCATGATGACGTGGATGCCGGCGGCACGCGCCATCTGCGCCAGGCGCTGCACCGCGCCTTCAATGTCCTTGCCGGCCACCATCATCAGGTCGGCCATTTCGTCGATGATGACGACGATATAGGGCAGGGGCTTCAGATCGAATTCTTCCGTCTCGTACATCGCTTCGCCGGTCTGGCGGTCGAAGCCGGTCTGCACGGTGCGGGTGAGGATTTCGCCCTTGTCCAGCGCCTGCTGCACGCGGCTGTTGAAGCCGTCAATGTTGCGCACGCCGATCTTCGACATCTTCTTGTAGCGCTCTTCCATCTCGCGCACGGTCCATTTCAGGGCCACAACGGCCTTTTTCGGATCGGTGACAACGGGGGAAAGCAGATGCGGAATGCCGTCATAAATCGACAGTTCCAGCATTTTCGGGTCGATCATGATCAGGCGGCACTGTTCCGGCGACATGCGGTAAATAAGCGACAGGATCATCGTGTTGATGGCGACGGACTTGCCCGAACCCGTGGTGCCGGCGACCAGAAGATGCGGCATCTTGGCGAGATCGGCGATCACAGGTTCGCCACCGATGGTCTTGCCGAGCGCCATGGCGAGCTTGGCCTTGCTGTTTTCGAAATCGCGGCTGCCGACCAGTTCCCGCAGGAACACGGTCTCACGCGTCTGGTTCGGCAGTTCGATGCCGATGGCATTGCGGCCGGGAACGACGGCGACGCGGGCGGCGATCGCGCTCATGGAGCGGGCAATATCGTCTGCAAGGCCGATGACGCGTGAAGACTTGATGCCGGGCGCGGGCTCCAGTTCGTAAAGTGTCACCACCGGGCCGGGGCGGACGTGGATGATCTCACCCTTGACGCCGAAATCCTCGAGGACGCCTTCCAGAAGGCGGGCATTCTGTTCGAGCACTTCTTCGCTGAGCGTGTTGTCGCGCACGACATTCTTCGGTTCGGCCAGAAGATGGACGGTGGGCAGCTGAAAACCATCGGCGGCGATGAAAGACGCCTGGGCCTCTCTTGCCACGCGCTCGCTTGGCTTGGGACGGGCGGAAGGCGCGGTTATTCTGGGCTGTCCACGTCCCGGGGCCTGCCGGGGAGTGAATTTATCGTCGGATTCGTCGTCGGAAAGAATGCCGTTCGGCAGCCGGCGTCCGTCCGCGTCGAAAGGCGGCTCGTCATCCGCGTTGTTGTCATGATCGAGCGCAATGGAGGGAGGCGACATTTGCCGGCGCGAGGCGGCGCGTTCTTCGAAAGAGGGTTCCGAGCGCTGGTCGAGACGATTGATCGCCGTCTTCAGGCGAGAGGGTTCGTTCAGGGTACCGAATTCATATTCGTTGAAATCATAGGGATGTTCGAATTCGGTGTGCAGCGATTTCGACTTCAGGCCGAACAGGCGGCGCAAGCGCGCCTGGGTGATGTACCAGTAATGCGCAATAGCGCCAAAGGCGAGCATGTTGGCGAAGAAGCCTTCGCCATCGTCCTCATCATCCTCTTCGGCTTCACGGGCAGCGCGGGCCTTGCTGGTGGCGACGGGCACAGCTTCCTCCCGCTCCAGCTCGTCGTCCAGACCGCCGACGATACCGGCGGCAAACAGCATGAGCCAGGCAGCGGGCGCCGCGAATATGACGCCGAGTATCGTGGCGATGGTGCCGGTGGGGTAAGCGCCGATGAAAAGTGCCGGGAAGCGCAGGATCATGTCACCAATGACGCCGCCGATGCCGTTCGGCAGGGGCCATGTGACGGGTGCCGGAAAACAGCCGAGAGAGGCGGCGCAGACGATGGCGCCCGCAACCCATGCGACGAGGCGGGCGGGTATGCGATTGAACTTGCGGCCGGCGATGAGCGCGATCGCCCAGGCGATGATGGGCAGGAATGCAATGATTGCGGAAAGACCGAGGAACTGCATCACGATATCGGCAAAGATCGCGCCGCTGTAACCCAGAAGATTGGTGGGCTGGTTCCCCGTGGCATAAGAGAGGCTCGGATCCGCGACATTCCATGTGGCCAGTGCAGCAATGCCGAGCGCAATCGTCGCCAAAAGAGCAAAACCGGCGAGAGCCATGATCTGACGCACGAAAAACGCCGTCAACACGAAGCGCGTGTGACGACCATCGAATGTCGGAGAATGCATTCTGCCCATGTCCCTGAACCCGTTGTTTTGTGGTTTCGGCAAGATCCGGCAGGGTGACCTGATCCCGGATTGACAGGGAAAACTAACCGCTCGCTGGTTAATGTCGTGTTAACCATGCGGCTTTTTGAGGCCGAGCGCGGATTTACGGCAAAGAAAAAGGCCCGCCGGAGCGGGCCTTCTTGCGGGAGAGGGGATGGAGAACCCCTTTTCCCTGATATCAGGAGTGGTAAGCGGCTTCGCCGTGGGTCGCGAGGTCGAGACCTTCGCGTTCGGCTTCGACCGGAACCCGAAGACCAACGATCACGTCGACGATCTTGTAGAGGATAGCCGAAACGACCGCGCACCAGACGATGGTGATGGCGACGGCAACGAACTGGGTCCAGAGCTGCGAGGAGATGGAGAAATCGGCCTTGCCGGTGCCGCCAAGCAGCGGCGAGGTGAAGATGCCGGTGCCGAGGGCGCCAATGATGCCACCGATGCCGTGGACGCCGAAGACGTCGGCAGTATCGTCATAACCGAACTTGTTCTTCACCACGGAGACGAAGAAGTAGCAGATCGGCGAAACGATGAGACCGAGAACGATCGCACCCATCGGGCCGACGGAGCCGGCAGCAGGCGTGACGGCAACGAGGCCGGCGATCATGCCCGAAGCAGCACCCAGCATGGAAGCCTTGCCGCGGGTGAAGCTCTCAACCAGCGACCAGGAAACGATGGCCGCAGCAGTGGCGAGGAAGGTGTTCATGGTTGCGAGAACCGCACCGCCCGATGCCTCGAGGTTGGAGCCGGCGTTAAAGCCGAACCAGCCGAACCACAGCATGGCGGCGCCAACCAGCGTCAGCGTCATGGAGTGGGGAGCCATCATGTCCTTGCCGAAGCCGGTGCGTTTGCCAACCATGATAGCGCCGATCAGGCCAGCGATACCGGCATTGATGTGAACGACGGTGCCGCCGGCGAAGTCGAGAGCGCCCATGCCGAAGATCAGGCCGTTCGCGTCCCAGACCATGTGCGCGATCGGGAAATAAACGAAGGTGGCCCAGAGGATGGTGAAAAGGATAACGGCGGAGAACTTCACGCGTTCTGCAAAAGCACCGATGATCAGCGCCGGCGTGATGGCCGCAAAAGTCATCTGGAAGGCGATGAAGGTGTATTCGTAGATCACGACACCCTGCGAGAAGGTGGCAGACGTGCTGTCAAGCGAAACGCCCGACAGGAACAGCTTGCCGAAGCCGCCGAAATAAGGACCGGTGCCGCCGCCGAAGGCGAAGGAGTAACCGTAGATGACCCACACCAGCATCATGACTGCGCCGATGACCGTGCACTGCATGAGAACGGAGAGCATGTTCTTGGTGCGGACCAGACCGCCGTAAAACAGCGCCAGACCAGGAATGATCATGAACAGCACGAGGATCGTTGCGATATACATGAAGGCGGTATCGGCTTTTTCCGGAACAGGAGCCGCTGCCGCTACTGCTGGCGCTGCATCCTGGGCAAAGGCGATGGCCGGGGCCATCAGGGCCGTTGCTGCGGCGCCCAGCTTGCCGAGCGTCAAAAACTTGTTGAGTTGCATAGTTGGAAAACTCCCCTGTCAGCCGTGCTTTAAAGCGCTTCTGTGTTGGTTTCGCCGGTACGAATGCGCACGGCCTGTTCGATAGAGTAGACAAAGATCTTGCCGTCACCGATCTGCCCGGTCTTTGCCGCAGACGCGATCGCCTCGACGGCCTTGTCGACGACGTCGGATGGAACTGCGATCTCGATCTTCAGCTTGGGAAGGAAGCTCACCGCGTATTCCGTGCCGCGATAGATCTCGGTATGCCCCTTCTGACGTCCGTAACCCTTCACCTCGGTCACGGTCAGGCCCTGGATGCCGACGCCGGTGAGTGCTTCGCGCACCTCATCCAGCTTGAACGGCTTGATAATGGCCATCACAATTTTCATCTGGTTTCCCATCCTTTGTTTGTCCTCGGCATGGAGCCGACTCTCCTTGCCGCTGGCAGATCAGTAACAGCGACTGCGGACATACATTCAAAGGGCGTGCCAGTTTTGGTACAGGGGCGTAATTTATTGAAATATAAAGATTATATGACGGGCGTCTGAAAAAGGGGCATTTGTCGCCCAAAAAAGCGTCTATAAAATGTGCGATTTTTTAAAAAAGCGTATTATTTAATCATTTGCCCTTTTGCGGATCAAACCCTCCTGCGCAACGGAGGCGACGAGTTCACCCTGCCTGGTGAAAATATTGCCACGGGTGAGCCCCCGTGCGCCGGACGCGCTGGGGCTGTCCTGGGTGTAGAGCAGCCAGTCATCCAGCCGGCAGGGGCGGTGGAACCACATGGCGTGGTCGAGACTCGCCACCTGAATGGATGGATCGAAGATCGTCGTTCCATGGGCATAAAGCGAGGTGTCGAGCAGCGTCATGTCCGAGAGGTAGGCGAGAATGGCCGATTGCAGACGCGGATCAGCAGGCACCTCGCCGACGGCGCGAACCCAGATATCCTGCTGCGGCTCCAGCTTTTCCTTCGAGATGTAATGGGTCAGCGAAACCGGCCTTATCTCGATCGGCCGCTTGTTGCTCCAGTATTTACGGATCGATGCGGGCGCCTTGGCGAGGAAGGCCGCCTGCATCTGCTCCTCGCTCATCAGTTTTTCAGGCGGCGTCACATCAGGCATCTTGATCTGATGGTCGAAGCCGTCCTCCAAGATCTGAAATGACGCCGACATGGAAAAAATCGCCTTGCCGTGCTGGATGGCGACCACGCGGCGGGTGCAGAAGCTTGCGCCGTCGCGGATGCGCTCCACCTGGTAGACGATAGGCACCAGCGGATCGCCGGGGCGCATGAAATAAGCATGCAGCGAATGCACGAAACGGTCGTCATCCACGGTTCTTTGCGCGGCAATCAGGGCCTGTGCGATGACCTGGCCGCCAAAAACCCGCTGCCAGCCGATCTGCGGGCTTTCGCCCCGATAGAGGTTCTCTTCCAGCTTCTCGAGATCGAGCGTGGCAATGAGATTGACCATCGGGTCTGACGTTTGCGAAGGATGCGACATTTTTTCGGCCTGCTCCGGCTGTAGGAAGACGTCACATGGTCTATAGTGTGCCGATGATGTGTGCACAAGATTTGAGGAGAAGCGCGATGCTCGACGTGGTAGTTGCAGGTGGCGGATATGTGGGTCTTTCCGCTGCTGTTGCGATCAAGCAGGCGGCTCCGCACCTCAATGTACAGGTGATTGAAGCCGCCCCTGATGATGTCTGGAAAAAGGATGTCCGGGCTTCCGCCGTCATTGCGGCGGCCACGCGCATGCTCGATGTTTTCGGCATATGGAACGAGATCGAGCCTGAGGCGCAGCCGATCCACAAGATGGTCGTCACCGATTCGAAGACCGCTGATCCCGTCCGCCCTGTCTTTCTGACCTTTGACGGCGCTGTGGAGGAGGGCAGGCCTTTTGCCCATATGGTGCCCAATGTTGCGATGGTGAGTGCACTGCGTGGCCTTTGCGAGCGTATTGGCATTAAAATCCGCCATGGTATCAGTGTTTCCGGTTTTACTGCGGGGCCGCAATCGACAGCGATCACCCTTTCCGACGGTACATCGCTGGAAGCGCGGTTGCTCATTGCCTGCGACGGTGTTCGCTCGGCTCTGCGGGATATGGCCGGTATCAAGACGGTGCATTGGGCCTATGACCAGTCCGGTATCGTCACGACCGTCGAGCACGAACGGCCGCATGAGGGCTGCGCGGAAGAGCATTTCCTGCCCTCCGGCCCCTTTGCCGTCCTGCCGTTGAAGGGAAACCGCTCCTCGCTTGTCTGGACCGAGCGCACCGCTGATGCCGTCAGGCTGGTCGCTTCCGACGATCTTGTCTTCGAGGAAGAGCTGGAGCGCCGGTTCGGCCACAAGCTCGGGCCCGTCCGTCCGGTCGGTCCGCGACGCGCCTTTCCGCTGGGCCTGACGCTGGCGCGCTCCTTCGTCGCGCCGCGGTTTGCGCTTGCAGGTGACGCGGCGCACGGCATTCATCCGATTTCCGGACAGGGCCTCAATCTCGGCTTCAAGGATGTGGCGGCGCTTGCCGAAACCGTGGTCGAGGCCGACCGTCTCGGCCTCGATATCGGCTCTCTCAACGTTCTCGAGCGGTATCAGTCCTGGCGGCGTTTCGACACGTTGCGGATGGGTGTGACGACGGATGTGCTGAACCGGCTTTTCTCCAACGATGTCGGCCCCATCCGCGTCATGCGCGATTTCGGTCTGGGAGTGGTCGATCGGTTGCCGGGTCTCAAGTCCTATTTCATCGGTCAGGCCGCCGGTACGACGGATGCAAATGCGCCGCGCCTTCTTGCCGGCGAGGCGCTTTGACTGGGACCCTTCGCTAAGGGTGAATAGCGCCACCCGCAATCGTCGCTTGACAGGCCACTACGGTATTTTCCGGGAATGGAAAGCTGAATCCGGGCAAGGACTTACCCGGATTCACAATCTGGTATGGGGCATCAATTTTCCAACCAGATATTGCGGAGAACAAAAACGGAATCAGGGCGAGTCAGCGATTCGTATTCGATTCGTTCGCAGACTGTTCCGCAACCGAATCGATTCCATCTTCGCCGGATTCTTTTTGAACCATCAAGTCGCTGAATCTGAACGGATAATTCACCAGAGAAGCCCTCCTCCGCTACTTTGCGGATGAGGCCTATTGCCTTTGTCGGCGCGCATTGCCATGTGTGGTGGGTGCGGCCCGCATCCGGTGATGCCGGGCGGCACGGCAAGCAGATGAAGTCGATTCGCGGATGCTACGTTGAATTTTCGCCCCATGATCCTGAGCGGCCGCGGTGTCACGGCCGTTCTCGGCCCCACCAATACCGGCAAGACCCATTACGCGATCGAGCGAATGGTGGCGCATGGCAACGGTGTCATCGGCCTCCCACTGCGCCTTCTGGCGCGGGAGGTCTATACCCGTCTGGTTGAAAAGGTGGGGGCGCCGAATGTGGCGCTGATAACCGGCGAAGAAAAAATCTCACCGCCCAAAGCCAAATATTCCGTCTGCACCGTGGAAGCCATGCCGCGCGAGACGACCGCCGCCTTCGTCGCGATCGACGAGGTGCAGCTGGCCGGCGATCTTGAGCGTGGCCATATCTTCACCGACCGGGTGCTGCATCTGCGCGGGCGGGAGGAAACGCTGCTTCTGGGTGCCGGCACGATGCGCCCGATCCTCGAAAAGCTGCTGCCGGGAATAACCGTGGTCGAGCGGCCGCGCCTGTCGCAGCTTTTTTATGCGGGCCAGAAGAAGATAACCCGCCTGCCACAACGTACGGCGATCGTCGCCTTTTCGGCGGAAGAGGTCTATGCCATTGCCGAGTTGGTGCGGCGCCAGCGCGGTGGCGCCGCCGTTGTAATGGGTGCGCTTTCGCCGCGCACGCGCAATGCGCAGGTGGGGCTCTACCAGTCGGGCGATGTGGAATATCTTGTCGCGACGGATGCCATCGGCATGGGTCTCAACCTCGATGTCGATCACGTCGCCTTCGCGCAGGACCGCAAATTCGACGGTTACCAGTTCCGCAACCTCAATCCGGGTGAAATCGGCCAGATTGCCGGCCGCGCCGGCCGTCATCTTCGCGATGGCACATTCGGTGTGACGGGGCGTGTCGATCCGTTCGATGACGAATTGGTCGAGCGGATCGAAACCCATCAGTTTGATGCGGTGAAGGTGCTGCAGTGGCGGACGAAAAACTTCGATTTTTCCTCCATTGCCAATCTGCGCCTGAGCCTTGATGCCGCGCCGACGATCCAGGGGCTTTCGCGCGCCCTGCCGGCGATCGACCAGCAGGCGCTGGAATATCTGTCGCGTTATCCTGAGATCATCGACGTAACGACAACGGATGCGCGGGTGGAAAAACTCTGGGAGGCCTGCGCGCTGCCCGATTATCGCCGCATCGCCCCCGCACAGCATGCCGATCTGATCTCCACGCTCTATTTCGATCTGGTCAAACGCGGGACCGTGAACGAAGATTTCATGGCCGAACAGGTGCGCCGTGCTGACCGAACAGATGGAGAGATCGATACCTTGTCTGCAAGGATTGCGCAGATCAGAACATGGACTTATGTATCGAACCGCCCAGGATGGCTTGCCGATCCGACACACTGGCAAGAAAAGACGCGGGAAATCGAGGATCGATTGTCCGATGCGCTACATGAAAGGTTGACGAAACGCTTTGTTGATCGCAGGACATCTGTGCTCATGAGGCGCCTGAGAGAGAATGCGATGCTTGAAGCTGAAATCAGTGTAAATGGTGATGTCTTCGTAGAAGGACATCACGTCGGCCAATTGGCCGGATTCCGGTTCACGCCGGTATCGGGAATGGAAGGGCCGGATCAGAAGGCCGTGCAGGCTGCGTCGCAGAAGGCGCTGGCGCTCGAGTATGAGGCGCGCGCTGCGCGTCTGCATGCCAGCGGCAACGGCGATCTCGCTTTGAGTTCCGATGGTCTGGTTCGCTGGCTTGGCGAACCGGTTGCCCGCCTCGCGGCAGGCGATAACATCATGAAGCCGCGGGTAATCCTGCTGGCCG
Organism: Agrobacterium fabrum str. C58; assembly: GCF_000092025.1. Lineage (NCBI taxonomy): Bacteria > Pseudomonadati > Pseudomonadota > Alphaproteobacteria > Hyphomicrobiales > Rhizobiaceae > Agrobacterium > Agrobacterium fabrum. The sequence continues at coordinate 2,752,650 of NC_003062.2, read as the reverse complement.
ACGAGCAGTTGAGCGGCAATGCCCGCGATCATGCGCTGGCGCGCGTCGAACGTTTCGTCAATCATCAGATTGCGACCGTGCTGAAGCCGCTCGACGATATTTCGCGCGCCGAAGACCTTCAGGGTCTCGCAAAGGGACTGGCGTTCCAGCTGGTCGAAAATCTGGGCGTGCTGTTCCGCCGCGACGTCACCGAAGACGTGAAGTCGCTGGATCAGGATGCGCGCGCCTCCATGCGCCGCTACGGCGTGCGTTTTGGCGCTTATCATGTCTTCCTGCCCGCGCTTCTGAAGCCCGCTCCGGCGGAGCTCGTGACGCTGCTCTGGGCGCTGAAGAACGATGGTCTTGGCAAGCCGGGTTACGGCGATCTCATTCCGGTGCTGGCCGCCGGCCGCACCTCGGTCGTGACGGATGCGAGCTTCGAGCGGATGTTCTACAAGCTCGCCGGTTTCCGTTTCCTCGGAAAGCGCGCCGTGCGTATCGACATTCTGGAGCGTCTGGCCGATCTGATCCGTCCACTGCTGCAGTGGAAGCCCGGTCAGCAGCCGCGCCCGGAAGGCGCTTATGATGGCCGCCGTTTCACGACGACGACCGCCATGCTTTCCATCCTCGGTGCAACGCTCGACGACATGGAAGAAATCCTCAAGGGCCTCGGTTACCGAGCTGATCAGGTTACGGCGGAAGAGGCGCAGGCCTTCCTCGCCAGCCAGGCCGGTGCTGCCGCTCCTGTTGCCGCAGAAGCGGTGACGGGCGAAGAGGAAAACGCTGAGACCGAACAGGACGAGCCGGCTTCCGAACAACAGGAAACCGAAACGGCGGTTGTTGCTGAAGGCGACGCTTCCGAGGCACCTGTCGCGGAAGCCGTCGGTGAAGAGGTTGCCGCAGGTGAGGCCGCGTCTGCCGAAGGCGCTGAGCTTTCGGAGCCGAAGCCTGTTCTTCTGTGGCGTCCGGGTGGTCGCAACGAAAATCAGCGCGGCGAAAACCGTCGTCCCGGCCATCGCGGTCAGGCTCGTGACGGCGCACGCGAGCAGGGCGAGCGTCGCGGCGAAGGCCGTCGCGACAATCGTGACGGTGCAAACCGCGACAATAATCGCGACGGTGCGAATCGCGAAGCAGCCAATCGCGGTAGCGATGGCGAGCGCAAGCGTGACGGCGGTCGCCCCGATCGCGGAAACAACCGCAACAATGATCGCGGGGAGCGCAAGGACCGGCCGGAGCGCAACGACCGTGGCGGAAAAACGCAGGGTCAGCAGCGCTTCGAAGCCAAGCCACCGCGCAAGGAGAAGCCGATGGATCCGGATTCGCCCTTCGCAAAGCTCGCTGCGCTCAAGGAGCAGCTGAAGAAGTAAGCCCATGGGAAGCAACGAACAGCCACTGGAAAGCACGCGTCAGCGTCTGGACAAGTGGCTGTTCTTTGCTCGCATGGCAAAATCGCGGTCGCTGGCCCAGAGTTACATCCAGTCAGGCCATGTAAAGGTCAACGGCGCTACCATCCGCCAGCCCAGCCACATGCTGAAGGCGGGGGACAGACTGGACATCGGCTTTGAGCGGATGGACAAGGTACTCGTCGTCAAATCCGGTGGAGCACGGCGCGGACCCTATGAGGAAGCCCGGCTTCTCTATGACGATCAGACGCCACAACGGGAGCCGTCCGACAGGCTGACCCCTCTCGAGCAGGCGCTGCGCGAGTCTGGTAGTGGGCGTCCGACGAAAAAAGAGCGCAGGGCGCTCGACAGGTTTCTGTCTGACAGCGACGGAAGCAAAGAATAGAATAAACCTCCAGGTCTGCCCCGTTTTTCAGAATTGTTATCCTTGCTATCTGCTGGCAAAGGCATTACGTCACTTGCGAAATTGCCCTGTCTGAATTCCGGGCGACGGCTTGTGTTCCGAAGCCCAAAGACCCGGCCTGCATATTCTGGAGTTCATCATGACATATGTCGTGACCGACAATTGCATCCGCTGCAAATATACCGATTGCGTTGAGGTCTGCCCTGTCGACTGCTTTTACGAGGGTGAAAATTTCCTCGCTATCAATCCCGATGAGTGCATCGATTGTGGTGTGTGCGAGCCGGAATGTCCTGCTGAGGCCATCAAGCCCGATACGGAGCCGGGTCTCGACAAGTGGTTGAAGATCAATACCGAATATGCGGCAATCTGGCCGAATATCACCATCAAGCGCGATCCGATGCCGGAAGCCAAGGAAATGGACGGGGTCGAAGGTAAGCTGGAGCTCTATTTCTCTGCTGAGCCCGGCAAGGGCGACTGAACCAGAACGTTTCTGGATCAAAATTCGAAAAGCCCTCGTTGCATCAGCACGAGGGCTTTTTTGTTTATCCACCGCGACCGGACTGAAGCGTGGTCGACAGCAATGTTAGAAGAGCCACGCTTTCCTCCAGGCTTTGCCGCTGGCGGCTTTGCAGGATGGCTGCCTGCAGACGGTTCATCTCACGGGCAATCGCCGCTGGCTGCCACGTCCGCAGCGCTCTTTCGATGATCGGTTTCCGGCGAAAATGGATATGGCGTCCGAGTGTCTGCATGACCTGGCCGGCCTGCTGCTTTTTCTCATCCATCTCGGCGCGCATCTGGTCGAGCAGCTGGAATTGCTTGAGGCATCCCTGGAGGACAAGGAAGATCGGCGTTTTCGATGAAATGATCTTCTGGGTGGCGTGGAAAAAGGCGTTCCTGTCGCCTTTCAGGATGGCGTCGACGGCATCGTCGGCCGAAACCGTGCTGGCATCGCCGATGATGGCCAGAATATCATCTTCCTCGATCACGTCGGCCCCGAGGCAATAGAGCGCCAGCTTGCGGATTTCGTTGCGCGAGGCGATACGGTCGCCGCCGAGCTGCTCGATCAGCCTTTGTCGTGCAGCCGGTGCAATGCGCAGATTATTGGCGGAGAGTTCCTGATCTATCAATGCGTTTAAGGAGCGCGCATCGTCCGCATAACAGGGGATTGCCGCGATGGAGCGCGCCGGCTCCGCTATCTTACGCAGCCCCGTGCCCTTTTTGATGTCGCCCGCTTCGATGATCAGGAAACTTGCTTCCGGCGGTGTGTCTGCCAGAATCTGAAGCGCATCCACCAGCGCCTTTTCAGCGGAGGCGCTTTTGACCCACACAAGTTTTTCGCCACCAAAAAGGCCGATGGCGTTCACTTCATCAAGCAGGCGACCGGGGTCGCCCTGCAGATCGGATGCGGTCAGTTTTAGCGATGCGAAAGCGTCATCGGGATCGATGCCGGTCTTCTTGGCGATGAGGCCTGCCCGCTCCGATACAAGACCACGATCCGGTCCATAGAGCACAAAAACGCGAAAGCGCTCCGCCGGATTTTCGGCGAAGCGCTCGAACTCATGGGACTTTATCTCCGCCACGGCCGCCGCTCTCAGCGGCCGAGGGTGGCGGCGATATCGGTGCGGATGATTTCAGCCAGCTCGCGGGCCGCACGGTTTTCGGCGTCGCGGATCGCCCGGATCTTGGCGAATTCCTGCTGCGGCAGATCCACCTGCGCCGTCACGCTGCGGCGTGCGGAGCGCAGGATCTGACCGTCCGAGACGCGCGTCAGGACATATTGACCAGTCATCACGACACGGCCGGGATAAGGACCGTCGTAATTGTTGTTCGCGCGGGTCGTCAGATCGTAGTTCTGCACCTCTGTGGTCGTGGCGCTCGAGCTTACGGCAATCTTGACATTATATTGCGCCGTGGCCGGTTCTCCGGCACCGCCGGACATCAGGAAGATCAGCTGGTTGCGTACTTCCAGCCCAGCCCGACCGCCGATCTGGGAGACGCTGACGGCCGCCAGCCTTTCCTTGGTTCCGGAAGCTTCGCCATAAAGCGGGCGCACCTGGCAGCCCGCCAGAAGACCAGCCATCATCACGACGGAAATTGCTGCCGCAACGCGGCTCCATCTCGAAAAAACGTCAGACAACAATGTTCACAATCCTCTGCGGAACCACGATGACTTTCTTGGGCTCGCCACCGGCAAGAATCGATTTGACGGCGTCCAGCTCAAGGGCGGCCGTGCGGACCGCATCTTGATCCGCATCGCGCGCGATTGTCAATTCACCGCGCTTCTTGCCATTGACCTGCACGGGCATGACCACGTCGTTTTCCTCGACCAGCGAAGCCACGAAGGTCGGCCATGGCGTCTCAGCCACCAAGCCTTCATTGCCCAGCGCGGACCAGCATTCTTCCGCGAGATGCGGCGTCATGGGCGCGATGATGCGGATCAGGATTTCGACGGCGTCACGCGCGGCCGCCTTGACGTTATCAGGTTTGCCGCCGGCAGCGACATCCGCAAGCGGACCGGCGAGGGCATTGACCAGTTCATAGATGCGGGCGATGGCCTTGTTGAAGGCGAGCTTGTCCAGATCTTCCTGAACAGCCTTCAGCGTCTTGTGGGCTGCCTTGGAGGCCGCCAGCCCTTCGCCTTCGGTCGCCGGCTTCGGTTTCACACCCTTCAACTGTTCGGCGGCTTCACCGATGATGCGCCAGACGCGCTGGACGAATCGGTTTGCACCTTCCACGCCGGCTTCGGACCAGATGACGTCGCGATCGGGTGGAGAATCCGAGAGGACGAAGAAGCGTGCGGTATCGGCGCCATAGGATGCGATGATATCGTCAGGGTCGACCACGTTCTTCTTCGACTTCGACATTTTTTCGATGGAGCCGATCTTAACCTCTTCGCCAGAAGAGAGCAGGAACGCCCGGCGCGTGCCGTCGTTTTCCTCGATCCTCAGTTCCGCAGGCGGCACCCATTCGCGCGTCAGGCCTTCACCGCGGCTATAGGTCTCGTGGACCACCATGCCCTGGGTAAACAGGCCCTTGAAGGGTTCCTTGACGCCGACATGACCTGTCTCGCGCATCGCGCGGGTGAAGAAACGCGAATAGAGCAGGTGCAGGATGGCATGCTCGATGCCGCCGATATACTGGTCAACCGGCAGCCAGTGATTGGCAACTTGCGGGTCAGTCGGCTCGTCTTCCCACGGCGCTGTGAAGCGGGTGTAATACCAGCTGGAATCGACGAAGGTGTCCATCGTGTCTGTTTCGCGACGCGCGTCATGGCCGCATTGCGGGCAGGAAACATGACGCCAGGTAGAATGGCGATCCAGCGGGTTGCCGGGCACATCGAAAGTCACGTCGTCGGGCAGCTTGACGGGCAGGTCCTTTTTCGGAACCGGCACCACGCCGCAGACTTCGCAATGAATGACCGGGATCGGGCAACCCCAGTAACGCTGGCGGGAAATGCCCCAGTCGCGCAGGCGGAAATTGACCTTGCGCTCGGCCTGCGGTGCATTGCCGAGAGACTGCGCCGACAGCTTCTGCACGACGGCTTCGAAGGCGTCCGTCGTCTTCATGCCGTTCAGGAAGCTGGAATTGATCATCACGCCATCATCGGTGAAGGCGGTGTCTTCAACGGTGAAGCTTGCTGCGTCGGGACCTTCGGGTGCGACGACGGCGACGACCGGCAGGCCGTATTTGCGGGCGAAGTCCAGATCACGCTGGTCACCCGAAGGGCAGCCGAAGATTGCGCCGGTGCCGTAATCCATCAATACGAAATTGGCGACATAGACGGGCAGTTCCCAGCTGGGATCCAGCGGGTGCACGACCTTGACGCCGGTATCGATGCCCTTCTTTTCGGCGGTTTCCAGCGCTGCCAATGAGGTGCCATGGCGGCGGCATTCGTCGCAGAATTCGGCAATGGCAGGGTTGGTCGCCGACAGTTCCTTTGCAAGCGGATGGTCGGCGGCGATTGCCAGGAAGGACGCACCGAACAGCGTGTCGGGACGCGTTGTATAGACGGTAATGTCGGAGAAACCTTGCGGCGCCGTGTCAGCGACGGTCTGCCAGCGCAGCGACAGGCCTTCGGAACGGCCGATCCAGTTCTTCTGCATCAGGCGCACTTTTTCAGGCCACTGATCCAGTTCGTCCAGTTCGTCCAGCAGGTCCTGGCTAAAATCGGTGATGCGGAAGAACCATTGCGTCAGTTCGCGCTGTTCGACCAGTGCGCCGGAGCGCCAGCCGCGGCCGTCGATCACCTGCTCATTGGCCAGAACCGTGTGGTCGACCGGGTCCCAGTTGACCTTGGACTGCTTGCGGTAAACCAGACCCTTTTCCATGAAGTCGACGAACAGCGCCTGCTGACGATGGTAATATTCCACATCGCAGGTGGCGAATTCGCGGGTCCAGTCCAGCGACAGGCCCATGGATTTCAGCTGGCCGCGCATGGTGGCGATGTTCTGGTAGGTCCAGTCCTTGGGATGGACCTTGTTCTGCATAGCCGCATTTTCAGCGGGCATGCCAAAGGCGTCCCAGCCCATCGGGTGCAGGACGTTGAAACCACGGGCGCGTTTGTAACGGGCGACGACGTCACCCATGGCGTAGTTGCGGACATGGCCCATATGGATGCGTCCCGAGGGATAGGGAAACATCTCTAGAACGTAATATTTCTCGCGCGGATCGCTGTTATCGGTGACGAAAACCTTGTCTTCGTTCCATTTCTGCTGCCAGCGCGGCTCGGCGTCGCGAGGATTGTAACGTTCGATGGCCATTATCTAAAATTCCGGGTATCGAGGGGAAAAATTTGCGCTGACCTTCACCATGAAACGACCGGGGCGTCAAGTTTGGCGGGGCATTCGGGCGTTCAATCTTGGCCAGCGTGCCTCAAATGGTGCTAAAGGCGCTTGGCATCAAGGCAATCGGCGTCTAGTTAGCGGTTTGAACGGTTTAAAAAAGGTCTTGTGATGGAAATCGAAGCACGTCTTGAGGATGTCAGGCAACGCATTGCGGATGTCGCGGAAAAATCCGGTCGCAAGGCGGCGGATGTTGCCTTGGTTGCGGTCTCCAAGACCTTCGATGCAGAAGCGATCCAGCCCGTCATCGATGCCGGCCAGCGCGTGTTTGGCGAAAACCGCGTGCAGGAAGCGCAGGGCAAGTGGCCTGCGCTCAAAGAAAAGACATCCGATATCGAACTGCATCTGATCGGACCGCTGCAATCCAACAAGGCGGCGGATGCCGTCGCGCTGTTTGACGTCGTCGAGAGTATCGACCGGGAAAAAATAGCTCGCGCGCTTTCCGAAGAATGCGCCAGACAGGGCCGCAGCCTGCGGTTTTATGTGCAGGTCAACACCGGCCTTGAGCCGCAGAAGGCCGGCATCGATCCGCGTGAAACCGTCGCCTTCGTGGCTTTCTGCCGGGACGAATTGAAACTGCCGGTCGAGGGATTGATGTGCATTCCGCCGGCGGAGGAAAATCCGGGGCCGCATTTTGCGCTTCTGGCGAAGCTTGCCGGGCAATGCGGTCTTGAGAAGCTTTCCATGGGCATGTCCGGCGATTTTGAGACGGCCGTCGAATTCGGCGCCACCAGCGTGCGGGTCGGCTCGGCGATTTTCGGCAGCCGGTAGAAGCCTGAAAACAAAAAACCCGGCACGGCGGCCGGGTTTCAAATGTCGGAAAGACTTCGATCAGTATTGATCGTCCTCGTCTTCGTCCTTCGGTGCGGACTTCAGCGAAGAAAGTTTCTTGAAGACGGCGTCGGCGTCGATCTGCTGTTCTTCCTCGCGCTGGTAGTTGTTGTAGTCCAGACCTTCCGTCGCCGTTGCCGGCTGCAGCGTGTTACCGAGTTCTTCGGCGGTCGGGAGCGGGCGGCCACGCGACGCGCGTTCGACTTCGAGGTCAAGATCGATCTGGCTGCAGAGGCCGAGCGTTACCGGGTCCATCGGCGTCAGGTTGGCCGAATTCCAGTGGGTGCGGTCGCGAATCTGCTCGATGGTGGATTTGGTGGTGCCGACGAGGCGCGAAATCTGCGCGTCCTTCAGTTCCGGATGGTTGCGCACCAGCCAGAGAATGGCGTTTGGACGGTCCTGGCGCTTGGAAACCGGCGTATAACGCGGCCCACGGCGTTTGGATTCCGGCACGCGTACCTTCGGCTCGGAAAGCTTGAGCTTGTGGCTGGGATTGCCTTCAGCGCGGGCGATCTCGTCGCGGGAAAGCTGTCCGGTCGCGATCGGATCGAGACCCTTGATGCCCTGCGCGGCTTCGCCGTCGGCAATCGCCTTGACTTCGAGCGGATGCAATTTGCAGAACGTGGCTATCTGGTCGAACGACAGCGCGGTGTTGTCGACCAGCCATACAGCAGTTGCCTTTGGCATGAGCAATTGTTGAGCCATAGATACAGTCCTTCTGTCCGTCCGCGCCGGGGTCGCGGGCGTGGTATTAACCACTGATTTCCGGGATATTGGCGCTCTATAACCGGATTGCATCATAATTGCAATTCTTTGCGAAACAAATGCCTTTGTCTAATTGCCGTCAGTCATTGACCTGCTATGAATTCACCACATGCCTGAGGTGGGAGTCTCAAGGCGCGCAACAAGACATACTTGGTTCAGGAGGAGTTCATGTCTGCCAAAATCTACCCGGTGCTCAAATCGGCGAAAGCCCGCACGCTCATCGACAATGAGCGTTACCAGAAATGGTATCAGGAGAGCGTCGAGGATCCGGAAAAATTCTGGGACAAGCACGGCCGGCGGATCGACTGGTTCAAGCCCTATACCAAGGTCAAGAACACCTCATTCAAGGGGCGTGTGCCGATCAAATGGTTCGAAGACGGCCTGACGAACGTCTCCTATAACTGTATCGACCGGCATTTGAAGACGCATGGCGAGCGCACGGCGATCATCTGGGAAGGCGACAATCCCTATATCGACAAGAAGATCACCTATAACCAGCTCTATGATTATGTCTGCCGTCTGGCCAATGTGCTGAAGAAGCACGGCGTTAAGAAGGGTGACCGCGTCACCATCTACATGCCGATGATTCCCGAGGCGGCCTATGCCATGCTTGCCTGCGCCCGCATCGGTGCCGTGCATTCCGTCGTCTTTGGCGGCTTCTCGCCCGAAGCGCTGGCCGGTCGTATCGTTGACTGCGAATCGACCTTCGTCATCACCTGCGATGAAGGCGTTCGCGGCGGCAAGCCGATCCCGCTCAAGGAAAATACCGACAAGGCGATCGATATCGCCGCCAAGCAATATGTCATCGTCAACAAGGTTCTGGTCGTGCGCCGCACCGGCGGCAAGACCGGCTGGGCGCCGGGCCGCGACATCTGGTATCATCAGGAAATTGCGACCGTGAAGCCGGATTGCCCGCCGGTGAAGATGCGGGCGGAAGATCCGCTGTTCATCCTCTACACTTCAGGCTCCACCGGCAAGCCCAAGGGTGTGTTGCACACCACGGGCGGCTATCTCGTCTATACGTCGATGACGCATGAATATGTGTTCGATTACAAGGATGGTGAAGTCTTCTGGTGTACGGCCGATGTTGGCTGGGTTACCGGCCATTCCTACATCGTCTACGGGCCACTCGCCAATTGTGCGACAACGCTGATGTTCGAGGGTGTTCCCAACTTCCCGGATCAGGGGCGTTTCTGGGAGGTCATCGACAAGCACAAGGTCAATATCTTCTATACCGCGCCGACGGCGCTCCGATCGCTGATGGGGGCGGGCGACCAGTTCGTTCAGCGCTCGTCGCGCGAAAGCCTGCGGCTTCTCGGAACGGTGGGTGAGCCGATCAATCCGGAAGCGTGGGAGTGGTATTACCATGTGGTCGGCGAGGACAAGAGCCCGATCGTAGACACCTGGTGGCAGACGGAAACGGGCGGCATTCTCATCTCGCCGTTGCCGGGTGCGACCGATCTGAAGCCAGGGTCGGCAACAAGGCCGTTCTTCGGCGTGCAGCCGCAGCTTGTCGATGCCGAGGGCAATGTGCTGGAAGGGCCGGCGGACGGCAATCTCTGCATCATCGACAGCTGGCCGGGCCAGTCGCGGTCCGTTTATGGGGATCACCAGCGATTCGTCGACACCTACTTCTCGACCTACAAGGGCAAGTACTTCACCGGTGACGGCTGCCGGCGCGACGAGGACGGTTATTACTGGATCACAGGTCGCGTCGATGACGTGCTCAACGTCTCCGGCCACCGCCTAGGCACGGCCGAGGTAGAATCGGCACTGGTCTCGCATCATCAGGTTTCGGAAGCGGCGGTGGTCGGTTATCCGCACCCCATCAAGGGGCAGGGCATTTATTGTTATGTCACGCTGATGGCGGGGCAGAGTGGCGATTATGCGCTGCGCGAGGAGCTGGTAAAGCATGTGCGCAACGAGATCGGACCGGTTGCGACGCCCGACAAGATCCAGTTTGCGCCCGGCCTGCCGAAGACCCGCTCAGGCAAGATCATGCGGCGCATTCTGCGCAAAATCGCCGAGGACGATTTCGGTGCGCTTGGGGATACGTCGACGCTTGCCGATCCGGCGGTGGTGGAAGATCTCATCGCCAACCGCCAGAACCGCACGGCGTCCTGATCTTCTGGAAAGGCTGCTTCGGCAGCCTTTTCTTTCCGCAAACGAAAACACCCGGAAGCAAACTTCCGGGTGTTTTTTATTCAATACAGATAGGCTTACTGGCCGCGGATTTTCTTCAGGTCGGCCAGAACGGCGTCAACGACATCAGCGCCGATTTCAGCCTTGTGCTTTTCGTAAACGACCATCGACTTTTCGCGGATACGGGTCTGCTCTTCCGGAGACAGCGTGTTGACCTCGAGGCCGGCAGCCTTGATCTTTTCCAGCGACTTCTGGTTCAGTTCGCGGATGACCTTGCGCTCTTCATCGCGACCGACGACTGCGCATTCACGCAGGGCCGTCTGTTCTTCGGGCGTGTAGCTGTCGAAGATCGGCTTGGAGAAGAGGAAGAGGAACGGCGTGTAGGCGTGGTTCGTCTCGGTGACGTATTTCTGCACCTCGTAGAACTTGGAAGTGTCGATCGTCACATAGGGGTTTTCCTGCGCGTCGATCGCATTGGTTTCAAGCGCTGAGAACACTTCACCAAAAGCCATCGGCGTTGCATTGGCGCCGAGGTTCTGGAAGGTGTCGAGGAAGATGTTGTTCTGCATCACGCGGACCTTGAGGCCCGAGAAATCTTCCCACTTGTTCACGGCGTGCTTGGAGTTGGAAAGGTTGCGGAAGCCGTTCTCCCAGTAGGCCAGGTTCACGAGGCCCTGTTCTTCCAGCTTCTTGTTCATCATGTCGCCAAAGGCGCCGTCCATCACGGCATCGGCTTCTTTGTCATTGGCAAAGAGGAACGGCAGGTCGAAGACGCCGAGCGACGGAATGAGACCGACGAGCGGCGAGGACGATGTGACGACGGCTTCCTGAACGCCGGAGCGCAGGGCCTGCGTCGCCTGAAGGTCGCCGCCGAGAGCGCCACCCCAGAATGCTGTCAGCTTCAGCTTGCCGCCCGACTTGTCGTCGAGGCAGGCCTGCATGGCCTTGATGCCGTTGCCGACAGGATGGTCCTGGTTGATGCCGTTCGAAACACGGATGTTGCGGCTGTTGAATTCGGCCATTGCCGGGGCAGCGGCGCCAACGGCGAAGGCGATTGCCGTGGTGGTCAGAAGAAGCTTTCTCATAATATCCTCCCTTGGATTGTGTTCGAGAAATTAACGAAGGTACTGCAACGGAACCATGACGATGTCGGGGAAAATCACCAGCAGCGCCAGAACGATGGTTTCGGCAACGAGGAACGGCCAGACGCCGATCGTGACCTTGCCGAGCGGGATGCGTCCGACGCCCGAGACGACGTTCAGCACGACGCCAACCGGAGGCGTAATCAGGCCGATGGCGTTGTTGATGATGAAGAGGACGCCGAAATAGACCGGGTCGATGCCTGCCTGCTTGACGATGGGCATCAGAACGGGCGTCAGGATCAGGATGGTGGGGGTCAGGTCGAGGGCGGTTCCGACGATGAAGACCAGCACCATCATCGCAACCATCAGAAGCATCGGACGATCGATCAGCGGTTCGATATAACCAGCGACTTCGTTTGGAATGTTCGCGGCCGTGATGAGCCATGCGGAGACAAGTGCTGCGCAGACGAGAAACATGATGATCGAGGTGCTTTTGGCAGCGCGTAGAAGAACGTGGAACAGATCCGCCGGCTTCAGTTCGCGGTAGATCACCATGCCGACGAAAAGAGCGTAGCCGGCAGCGACAACGGCGGCTTCCGTCGGCGTCATGATGCCGGCCTTGATGCCGCCCAGAATGATGACCGGCATGCCAAGCGCCCAGCCGGCGCGGACCGTTGCAACCAGACGTTCTTTGCCCGAAGTCTTGGGCAGAGGCTTGATGTTATCCTTACGGACCACGATCAGCCAGGCGATGATCAGCGAAATGCCCATCAGAATACCGGGTACGATACCGGCAAGGAAAAGCTGGGTGATCGAGACGTTGGCGGCGACGCCGAAGACGATGAAGGCCATGGAGGGCGGAATGACCGGGGCAATGATGCCGCCCGCAGCAATCAGGCCGCCGGAGCGCGGAATGTTGTAACCGGCTTTCGCCATCATCGGGATGAGGATTGCGGCAAGGGCTGCGGTGTCGGCAGCGGCCGAACCGGAGATGCTGGCCATGATGATGGCCGCGACGATCGCCACGATGCCGAGGCCGCCACGGATATGGCCGACGAGCGCAATCGCAAAATCGATGATACGGCGGGAAAGACCACCGGAGTTCATCAGTTCACCGGCCAGAATGAAGAAGGGGATGGCGAGCAGCGTGAAGGTATCCGCGCCCGAAATCATGTTCTGGGCGATGATCGCCGTGTTGAACATGCCCATGTACCACATTAGCACGACGCCGCAGAACATCAGCGAGAAAGCGACGGGAACGCCAATCGCCATGGCTCCGAGAAGAGAGCCGACAAAAACGAAAAGTGTCATGGTATCAGCGCTCCGAAAGCTGTTCGATCGTGAGGTTCTCGCCGGCGAACTGGGCGATTTCGTCCTCTGTCACGCCGCCCGTCACATACCGATAAAGGCGTTCAAGGGCGATGATGAACATCAGGCAGCCGGTGAACATGCCGATGCCGTAGACCCAGATCATCGACAGCTTGGTGACAGGGGCGTGCATGCTGGCATTGATGGCGGACTGTTTCCAAGTTCCCCAGAAGAAGATGGCGGAACAGCCCAGAATGATGATGTTCGACACGATCATGCAGACGATGCGGGCGCGGCGCGACAGGAACATCACGAGCGTTTCGATGCCCATGTGGCTGTTTTCGCGGAAGGTCAGAACGGCGCCGAGGAAGGTCAGCCACACGAAGAAATAACGCGACAGCTCTTCCGAGACGTTGATGCCGGAATTCATCGTGTAACGCATGACGACGTTGACGAAGACCATGATCGACATGCCGGCGAGCAGCAGGACGAGAATGATTTCGAGAATCCGGTAAAAGAGATTGATGGTCTTTTGCATTTTCCCCTCCCGAAGAAATATCTGGAGCATTTTCAGCGAAGGATCGCCTTCAATACTCCACCTATTGGTTTTCGCAATTCTGGGTGCAAAACCGAAATGCGGTTTTGCGGGATTGCCTAGAGCAGTCCGCGTTTCGCCAGGTTGCGCATCAGGGCCACGGTGCCGAATGTCCATTCCGGGCATTCGTCAGTCGTCGTTACCCAGTTGATCAGCTTGCCGAGCTTGGGTGTCGAGATTTCGACGCGGTCGCCCTTGGAGTGGGTGAAGCCGAGACCCGGGCCATGGCGGTCCTTGACCGGCGCGAACATCGTGCCAAGGAAGAAGACGGCGCCATCTGGATATTGATGGTTGCGGTTCAAGAGCTGGGACGCAAGGTTTTCCGGCGTGCGGCTGATTGCCTGCATCGCGCTGACGCCCGTCATGGTGAAACCGTCTTCGCCCTCGACCAGAAGCGAGATCTGCGACTTCTTCACGTCTTCAATGGTGAAATTGCCGTCGAACAGGCGGATGAAAGGACCGATCGCGCAGGATGCGTTGTTGTCCTTCGCCTTGCTGAGCAGAAGGGCGGAGCGGCCTTCGAAATCGCGCAGGTTGACGTCGTTGCCGAGCGTCGCGCCAACGATGCGGCCATCGGAAGCGATGGCAAGCACCACTTCCGGCTCCGGGTTGTTCCACTGCGATTTCGGGTGAACGCCGATCAGCGCGCCGCAGCCGACGGAGGCCATAGCCTGCGCCTTGGAGAAGATTTCCGCATCCGGGCCGATACCAACTTCCAGATATTGCGACCAGAGGCCCATTTCCTGGAGTAGTTTCTTCACTTCAGCGGCTTTTTCCGAACCGGCCTCAAGTCCCTTCAGATTGTCGCCGAGAACCGGAGCGAGCCGTCCACGGATTTCCTGCGCGCGCAGCGGATCACCCTTGGCCTGCTCCTCGATCACTCGTTCCAGCATGCTGTCGGCAAAGGTGACGCCGGCGGCCTTGACGGCTTGAATGTCGTTGGGGGCAAGAAGCTCGCCAGCGGAACCGTCCAGAAACGCGTCAAGCGCGCCGAGCGCGACGAAGGTGCTGGTGACGGCAAGCTGCTCCACCAGATCCGTCTTTTCCAGAAGTTCGGACATGGTGGGGGAAAGCGAGGTGAGGTCATAAAGCACGCCGCCCTTGAGCAGCACGGGGCAGGGCCCGCCTTCGCTTTTCGACCAGACGCGGCCGACGAGCAGCGCGTTTTCGAAATCGTCAGGCAGAATTGCGGTAGCGTCGATGGACCTTGTGCCGGTCATATAGTCCTCCCCTTCAGCATCCCACAGGCCGCCTCCTGCGGTCTTATTGTCTGGATGTCTGACAACCTAATCTCATTCTTCTTAGTATGACTTTTGCGGCGAGTCTAGCGGTGCATCAGACAAAAATTCGCCTTATTCGCCATCGCCATCCAACAAATGCGGCAAAGCTGTCCTATAGCTTCAATACCAACGGCGTCCAAAGATCAGAAGATGTCGAGATCAATGTTCAGCCGTCGGGCAGCGCCTAAAATGTGCTGACGCATGGCATCTCGCGCCAGCGCAACATTTCGCGATGCAATGGCGTCCCGCAGCACGACATGCTCGTTTATGGTAATTTCCAGGATTTCGCCGTAAACGGCCCGCGAAAAAGCGGTATTGATGGCCGAACTAATGCGTTGGGCAATGAAGCCAAGAAAAATCAGGAAATATTCATTACCGGTGGCTTGCGCCATGGTGCGATGGAAATCGAGATCAGCTTCGACCCCGTCCTTGGACCATTCGATAGCATTGCGCATGCCGTAAATGGCCTTGTCGAACTTTTCCAGATGTTCGGGTTTGTGATGTAATGCCGCAAGGCCTGCGGCATCGATCTCCAGCGACATCCGAAGTTGCATCAGGTCTCGGAAGTTTTCGGGATCGTTCAGGGTGGATTGCTCGATCCGGATCGACAATCGTTGCCGCGGATCGGTTACAAAAGCGCCTACCCCTTGCCGGGTTTCAACGAAACCTTCGTTGCGCAGTTGCGCGATCGCCTCGCGAATGACCGAACGGCTGACGCCGAAGGTTTTTGCAAGCACATGTTCCGTCGGCAGCCTGTCACCCGGCCCGAGCTGCGAATCATTGATCTCGCGAGCGATCTCCGCGGCGATACGGCCGGGCAGATGATCGTTGCGATGTATCTGATTGAACTCCAGCGTCATGATTGCTCCCGTTCCACAGAAACGATTGGTTCGTTTTCCCGCGGCAGCGACTTCCTCCTTCGCCGCCAGCGGGTTTTCAAAGGCGGCGTGTTCAAACCGCCTTTGTTATTTCTCGATTAGCTATCCGGTTGCAGGGTTATCTGGCAACCGGGATTCATTCGCAAATCGGGATCGAAGGCATTTTTCAAACCCGTGATCATCCGACGCTGCACATCCGATAGCCGGCTTTCGAAATCGGAGCGTTTCAGGCGGCCAATGCCGTGTTCGGCACTGATGCTGCCGACGTAACGGTCGAGGACTTCGTTCACGAGTGTCTTGGACTTGTAGATAAAGGCCTCACGCTCCTCCAGTGTTGCACCGTTGGGCGGCAGCACGTTGAGGTGGACATTGCCGTCTCCGACGTGACCGTAGGAAACCGCAAGGCATTCGGGGAGTTTTTCCGCCAGTTCGGCTTCCGCCTCGGCCACGAAAGCCGCGAGTTTGGAGAGCGGCACCGAGATATCGGTGCGCATATGGCTGCCGCGCAGCGCCTGGCCTTCGTTCATGCCCTCGCGGAACAGCCAGAGCGACTGCGCCTGCGCGCGGGAGGAAGCGATGACGCCGTCCAGCACCAGGCCATCTTCCATCACGCCCTCGAGGAAACGCCCCATAAGGTCGGCCGTATCCACCAGCCCTGAGCCGGAAATCTCCATCAGCACATAGGCGGGATAATCGCCGGCGATCGGCAT
The DNA here is from genome assembly GCF_000092025.1 of Agrobacterium fabrum str. C58. Lineage (NCBI taxonomy): Bacteria > Pseudomonadati > Pseudomonadota > Alphaproteobacteria > Hyphomicrobiales > Rhizobiaceae > Agrobacterium > Agrobacterium fabrum. The sequence continues at coordinate 2,736,433 of NC_003062.2, read as the reverse complement.
CTTCAGATCGGGAATAGCCTCGATCGCCAGCGTGAAGGCGACGGGCGGCATGAATTCGAATGCGGACATGAGGTCGCAGCATTCGCGGCGGGCGCGGCGGTAAAGCTTGATGGCGTCATCAAGCGAATTGAGGCCGAGCAGCGCCGTCTCGACATGTTCGGGATTGGGGTAAAGTTTGACGGCAACCGCGGTGATGATGCCGAGGGTTCCTTCCGCACCGATGAAAAGCTGCTTCAGGTCGATGCCGCGATTGTCTTTGCGCAGGGTCGACAGGCCATTCCAGATGGTGCCATCCGGCAGGACCACTTCAAGACCCAAAACCAGTTCGCGGGTCATGCCATAACGCAGGACATTGATGCCGCCGGCATTGGTGGAGACGTTGCCGCCAATGCGGCAGCTGCCCTGCGCGCCGAGCGACAGCGGGAAAAACATGCCCTTGTCCTGAACTGCATCCTTGAATTCCGAGAGGATGCAGCCGGCTTCGACTACGGCCGAAAAATCATCGCTGTCTATGGTGCGGATCGCGTTCATACGCTCAAGGCTTAGCACCACCTGATGTTTGGGCGCATCGGGAATGCCGCCGAGCACCAGCCCGGTATTTCCGCCCTGGGGAATGATGGCGAGGCCGAGTTCGGCGCAGGCGATCACCGTATCGGACACTTCCTTGGTTGAGCGGGGGCGGATGACGGCCACGGCCGAGCTGGTGACGTCGCCGTGCCAGTCGCGGCAATAACGCAGCATGTCTTCCTGAGAGGTCAACAGTAGAGCCTCACCCAGCCTGTTCTTCAACGAGAACCGCAATTCCCCGATATCGTGTTCGCTCAATTCCACCCTCTCCGTCCAATCCGCCCTAAAATATCCACGCAAGAGTCTTTCGCCCTTGCTTTTACCGGTTTGTGAAAAATACTATTTTCAATCGGATCATATAAGGTTATCAGACAACCTTACAAGCTAATTTATCGGTCACGAGGCCGATGGTGATTTTCGGTCCCGGGAGAATGGCCGGGACATAGAGGAGGAAGACATGCATATCGCAATCATCGGCGCCGCAGGCATGGTTGGCCGCAAGCTGACGCAGCGTCTCGTCAAGGACGGATCGCTCGGCGGCAAGCCGGTCGAGAAGTTCACGCTCATCGACGTGTTCCAGCCTGAAGCTCCCGCCGGTTTTTCCGGTGCAGTCGACGCGCGGGCGGCCGATCTCTCGGCGCCGGGCGAAGCCGAAAAGCTGGTCGAAGCCCGTCCCGATGTCATCTTCCATCTTGCGGCCATCGTCTCCGGTGAGGCCGAGCTTGATTTCGACAAGGGCTACCGCATCAATCTCGATGGCACCCGTTATCTCTTCGACGCCATCCGCATTGCCAATGGCAAGGATGGCTACAAGCCGCGCGTGGTCTTCACCTCGTCGATTGCCGTTTTTGGCGCGCCGCTTCCCTATCCGATCCCGGATGAATTCCACACCACGCCGCTGACAAGCTATGGCACACAGAAGGCAATCTGCGAGCTACTGCTGTCCGACTACAGCCGCCGCGGTTTCTTTGACGGTATCGGCATTCGTCTGCCGACAATCTGCATTCGTCCCGGCAAGCCCAATGCTGCCGCCTCCGGCTTCTTCTCCAATATCCTGCGCGAGCCGCTGGTCGGCCAGGAAGCGGTTCTGCCGGTTCCGGAGAGCATTCGCCACTGGCATGCCTCGCCGCGTTCCGCCGTCGGTTTCCTTATCCATGGTGCGATGATCGACGTGGAAAAGGTCGGCCCGCGCCGCAACCTTTCCATGCCGGGCCTCAGCGCCACCGTTGGCGAACAGATCGAGGCGCTGCGCAAGGTTGCCGGTGAAAAGGCCGTTGCGCTCATCCGCCGTGAACCGAATGAGATGATCATGCGCATGTGCGAAGGCTGGGCACCCGGCTTCGAAGCAAAGCGCGCCCGCGAGCTCGGCTTTACGGCCGAGAGCTCGTTTGAAGAGATCATTCAGGTTCATATTGAGGACGAACTGGGAGGTTCACTGAAATGAGTGTCGGCGGGGAGGAGAAGAAGCGGTCTGTCGCCTTTATCGGCACGGGCCTGATGGGCGGGCCGATGGCCCGGCGTTTGCTGGGTACCGGCTTTTCGGTAAAGGTCTGGAACCGCAGCGTCGATAAGGCGCAGGCGCTCGTTGCCGATGGTGCCGTTCTGGCGGCCTCTCCGGCGGAGGCCGCAAGGGGTGCCGATATCGTCATCACCATGCTGAGCGATGGCAATGCCGTGGGCGAAGTGCTGTTCGAGGCGGGCGTGGCCGAAGCGCTGGCAAAAGGTGCCGTCGTGATCGACAGCAGTTCGATTGCGCCGCCTATTGCGCGCGAACACTCTTCCCGTCTACAGGCAATGGGTATTCATCACGTCGATGCACCGGTTTCCGGTGGTGTGCCCGGTGCAACGGCCGGCACGCTCGCCATCATGGCGGGCGGTGACGAGGCATTGATATCTGGACTTGTGGATGTCTTCGCGCCGATGGGCCGGCTCACCTATGTCGGCCCCTCGGGTGCGGGCCAGCTCTGCAAGCTCGCCAACCAGCAGATCGTCGCCATCACCATCGGCGCTGTTGCCGAAGCGATGATGCTGGTGGAGGCGGGCGGAGCGTCCCGCGAAGGGTTCCGCAATGCCATACGCGGCGGTTTTGCCGAAAGTCGGATTCTGGAACTGCATGGCGAACGCATGGTGAAGCGCAATTTCGTGCCGGGCGGTCCGTCCAAGTTCCAGCTCAAGGATCTGAACGGCGTGCTTGCAACGGCCAAGGATCTCGCTCTTACCCTGCCACTCACCCAGCAGGTGACGCGGGAATTCGATGATTTCGTCGGTGATGGCGGGGCGGATATCGATCATAGCGGCATCCTGCTTTACCTCGAAAAACTCAACAATCGTGAACAGGGCTGAGGCGATCTCATGAGCGACGACAAGATACCCATGCGCCGCCTGCGATCCCAGGACTGGTTCGATAACCCCGATCATCTCGACATGACGGCGCTCTATCTGGAGCGCTTCATGAATTACGGCGTGACGCCGGAAGAGCTGCGCTCCGGCAAGCCTGTCATCGGCATCGCGCAGAGCGGCAGTGACCTCACGCCCTGCAACCGGGTCCATGTGGAACTGGTCAAGCGGGTACGCGATGGCATCCGTGATGCGGGCGGCATACCGATCGAGTTTCCAACCCATCCGATGTTCGAAAACTGCAAGCGCCCAACGGCGGCGCTTGATCGCAATCTCGCTTATCTCAGCCTCGTGGAAGTGCTTTACGGCTACCCGCTCGATGGTGTCGTTCTGACAACCGGCTGCGACAAGACCACGCCTTCGGCGCTGATGGCGGCGAGCACGGTGGATATTCCCGCCATCGTGCTTTCCGGCGGGCCGATGCTCGACGGGTATCATGACGGCGATCTGGTCGGTTCCGGCACCGTCATCTGGCGCATGCGCCGCAAATATGGCGCGGGCGAAATCACTCGCGAGGAGTTTTTGCAGGCGGCGCTGGAATCGGCTCCGTCGGTCGGGCATTGCAACACCATGGGCACCGCATCCACCATGAATGCCATTGCTGAAGCGCTCGGCATGTCACTTACCGGCTGCGGCGCGATCCCGGCCGCTTACCGCGAGCGTGGCCAGATGGCCTATCGCACCGGTCGTCGTGCCGTCGAGCTTGTGATCGAGAATATCAAGCCCTCCGACATCATGACGCGCGAGGCGTTTTTGAACGCGATCCGGGTCAACTCGGCGATCGGCGGTTCCACCAATGCCCAGCCGCATCTTGCGGCGATGGCCAAACATGCGGGCGTCGAGCTTCGCGAAGAGGACTGGCAGGCTCACGGTTACGACATTCCGCTTCTCGCCAATGTCCAGCCTGCCGGCAAATGGCTGGGTGAGAAATACCACCGCGCCGGCGGCACGCCCGCCATCATGTGGGAGCTTCTGAAGGCAGGCAAGCTCGACGGAAGTTGTCCGACCGTGACCGGCAAAACCATGGCGGAAAATCTCGACGGGCGGGAATCGACCGACCGCGACGTGATCCTGCCCTATGACAAGCCGCTCAAGGAGCGCGCCGGTTTCCTCGTTCTCAAGGGCAATCTGTTCGATTTCGCCATCATGAAGACGAGCGTGATCTCGGCGGAGTTCCGCCAGCGTTACCTCAGCGAGCCGGGCCGCGAGGGGATATTCGAAGGCAAGTGCGTCGTATTCGATGGTTCGGAGGATTATCACGCCCGCATCAACGAGCCGTCGCTGGATATTGACGAGCGCACCATTCTTGTCATTCGTGGCGCGGGGCCGCTCGGCTGGCCGGGTTCGGCCGAGGTCGTCAACATGCAGCCACCGGATGCGCTTCTGAAAAAGGGCATTACCAGCCTGCCGACGATCGGCGACGGTCGGCAGTCGGGAACGGCGGACAGCCCGTCGATCCTCAATGCTTCCCCGGAAAGTGCGGCGGGTGGCGGGCTGGCATGGCTGCGCACTGGCGATGTGATCCGCATCGACTTCAACAAGGGTGAGTGCAATGCGCTGGTGCCGCAAGCGGAGCTTGATGCCCGCAAGGCCGACGGCATACCCGCCGTGCCCGCCGATGCAACGCCCTGGCAGCGTATCTATCGTCAATCGGTGACCCAGCTTTCGGACGGTGCGGTGCTGGAAGGGGCGGCGGATTTCCGTCGGATCGCCGAAAAAATGCCCCGGCACAATCACTGACCGAACATGACAAAATCCCCGGCCAGGACCGGGGATTTTTCTTTTGGAGGCGGTTTCGCATTTGATCACGACCTCCTAATGTAGCCTGAGATTCCGCATTAGATCCGCTTACCGGGGGCAGGGCATGACAGATATTTCGATGATCGAGGCGGCGCGTGAGCGCATCGGCAACCATGCGGTGCGAACACCGCTGCTCACCTCGCCTTTTCTGGACGAGATCGCCGGGCGAAAGCTGTTCGTTAAGGCGGAATGCCTGCAAAGGACGGGATCCTTCAAGTTTCGCGGCGGCTGGTCGGCGGTATCCGGCCTGCCGGCGGATGTGCGCGCCAAGGGTGTGATCGCTTTTTCCTCCGGCAACCATGCGCAGGGCGTGGCGCTCGCGGCCCGCCTGCATGGCATTCCCGCCGTCATCATCATGCCTTCGGATGCGCCGAAGATCAAAATCGACAATACCCGCGCCTATGGCGCCGAGGTGGTGCTTTACGACCGGGCGAATGAAGACCGTGACGCCATTGGCAACCGGTTGTCGAGCGAGCGCGGTTTGACCCTGATCAGGCCTTACGATGAACCGCTGGTGATTGCGGGGCAGGGGACCGCTGGGCTGGAAATCGCTGAGCAAGGCGCCGAACTCGGTATCGGTGCTGCCGAGGTTCTGGTGCCTTGCGGTGGCGGCGGCCTCACCTCCGGCATCTCTCTTGCACTCGATGCGAAAGCGCGAAATTATAAGGTCAGGACGGCAGAACCGGAGCGTTTCGATGACGTGGCGCGCTCCCTTGCGGCGGGCAAGATCGAGCGGAATGCGACGACATCGGGTTCGATCTGTGATGCAATCGTCACGCCGCAGCCTGGCAATATCACCTTTCCCATCATGGCAGGGCTTTGCGGGAAAGGTATCGCCGTCAGCGAGGAGGAAGCGCTGCGGGCCATGGTTCTCGCCTTCAACCGGCTGAAGGTCGTTATCGAGCCGGGTGGTGCTGTTGCGCTTGCCGCAGCGCTTTTTCATGGCAAGGAACTGGAAAGCGAAACCGTGATTGCGGTTGCCTCCGGCGGCAATGTCGATCCCGGGATCATGGCCGACGCTCTGTCACGCTTCGGTTGATATCAGGCCTCCAACCGTGCGGCGATCTCGCCGGCAATCGCCAGAGACGCGGTCAGGCCGGGACTTTCTATTCCGAACAGATTGACGAGGCCGGGAAAACCATGGGTTTCCGGCCCATCGATGCGAAAGTCCATGGCTGGTTCGTCCGGCCCGGAAATCTTCGGACGGATACCGGAATAGGCAGGGGCCAGCGTGTGTTCCGGCAGGCCCGGCCAATAACGCCTTATGGCGTCGCCGAAACCCTCCATGCGGCGGGGATCGACGGCATAGTCGATGGTATCAACCCATTCCACATCGGGCCCGAACCGGGCCTGACCGGCGAGATCCAAAGTCAGGTGCACACCAAGGCCGTGGGTGTGCGGTGCAGGATAGATTAACCGCGAAAAAGGCGATTTGCCTGTCAGCGAGAAATAGCTGCCCTTGGCGAAACGTGCCTGCGGGATCGCCACTGACGGCAGTCCCTCGATCATGGCTGCCACCATCGGCGCGACTAGCCCGGCGGAATTGACGAGCAGCCGGCATGTAAGGCTGACAGGTTCTTTTCCGCCGACATGAACCCGGAAACCGTCGCCGATCGCTTCCGCCCGTTCGAACGGTGCGTTGAGCGCAAGGGCTGCGCCATGGTCTTGTGCCTCACCAAGCAGCGCCAGCATATAGCCGTGGCTGTCGATGATGCCCGTCGAGGGTGAGAGCAGGGCTGAGCTGCAGGCAAGGGCAGGCTCGAGCGAAAGCGCGTGTCGTTGGTCGATCAGCTCCAGATCGTCGCAGCCATTGGCTTTGCCTTTTGCGCCGAGGGCAACGAGCAAGGGCGTTTCGTCATCGCTCGTGGCGACGATGAGTTTACCGCAATGGCGGTGCGCAACGCCGTGGCTCTCGCAAAAGTCATAAAGCCGCTGCCTGCCCTCGACACAGAGCCTCGCCTTGAGGCTTCCGGCTGGATAATAAAGCCCCGCATGGATGACTTCGCTATTGCGGGACGAAGTGGCCGAACCGAATTCCGTTTCGCTTTCCAGAATGATAACGGAAAGGCCGTGCATCGACAATTCGCGGGCCGTCGCAAGCCCGATCACGCCCGCTCCGATGATGATAGCGTCGATGTCAGTCATGTCTTCCTGTCCGCGGAAGGGCCGTTTGAACCAACTCCCTCCCGACGCGTTAATAGTCCGCGATGGGTAGATTGATGCTTGTTGGGAGGCAAGTGACGACCCCTATTTTTCCCAATTGGCACTTCTTATGGAATTTTATCTCTACTGAAACAGTGGGGAATAAAGCTATTCTCTACCCCAGATGAGCAATGCCCGTTTCAAGGGCCGAGCAGGAAGGGAGTGTACAATGTCTTATTCCAAGGCAGGAAAAGTAAAAGACTTTGTTTCGCAGCCCCAGTCGCCTCGCAACTGGAGAGATTCCGTTCATGCGGCTCTTGTCGGCGTGTGCATGGCCTTCGTTGCTGCTGTCATATTCGGTCTCGTTCCCTGATCCTCCCTAGTTTTCAGGCAAGTTGAGAATAAAGGCCGGTCGCTCCTCCGACCGGCCTTTTCATGTTTATCGCGCCTTCAGATAGTCCTCCGCCAGATCCACCCAGAAGGTGGTTCCGATCGGTAGAATCTCGTCGTTGAAATCGAATTTCGGATGGTGCAGTGGCGGATCGTTATCGGTGCGCGCGGTGCCGAGGAAGAAATAGCAGCCCGGCCGCTTTTCCAGCATATAGGCGAAGTCTTCCGCGCCCATTGATGGACGCTTCATTTCCAGAACCTTCTCCGGTCCGGCAAAACGACGGGCGAGATCGGCGACATAATCCGTCTCCGCCTTGTGATTGACGGTTGCGTTATAACCGCGCTCGTAATCGATGGTGACGCTCATGCCGTAGCTTGCTGCCTGGCCTTCGGCGATGGCCCGGATACGCTTTTCCAGCTCGTCGCGCACGCCCGGATCGAAGGAGCGGATGGTCAGCAACATCTCTGCCGTTTCGGGAATGACGTTGCTCGCCATGCCAGCATGGAATGCGCCAACGGTCACGACCGCCGACAGTTGCGGGTGGATATTGCGGGACACCACCGTCTGCAACGCCATGATGATGCTCGCGCCGGCAACGATGGGATCGGCCGCATCCTGCGGTTCGGCGCCGTGGCCGCCATAACCTCTGACAGTGATTTTGCATTCGTCGACGGCGGCAAGGATCGGCCCGTCGCGCAGCACGAATTGTCCGAAGGGCAGGCCGGGATCATTATGCAGGGCAAAGACTGCATCGCACGGGAAGCGCTCGAACAGGCCGTCTTCGATCATGATGCGGGCGCCGCCGAAATTTTCCTCGGCCGGCTGGAAAATCAGATGCAGGGTGCCATCGAAATTCCTGCGTTCGGCGATGATCTTCGCCGCTCCGAGCAGCATGGCCGTGTGGCCATCGTGACCGCAGGCGTGCATGACGCCCTGATGGGTGCTGGCATAGTCCGCCCCGGTTTCCTCGTGGATCGGCAGTGCGTCGATGTCGGCGCGAATGCCGAGCGCGCGGGTGCTGTCACCGTTTCGGAGCGTCGCGACGATGCCGGTCCCGGCAAGCCCGCGCGTCACCTCGTAGCCCATTTCCACCAGCTGTTCGGCAATGAAATCCGACGTCTTGAATTCCGAAAGACCGATCTCGGGGTGGCGGTGCAGATGGCGGCGGATCGCCACCACGTCTGGCATATGGTTGGCAAAGGAGGCGATGTTTGCGGTCTGTCTGGTCATTTTCGAAGTCCCCGGCTAGGCCGTTCTGTCTCGGTGTATTTCCCATCGGACATATCAGCATATAAATTTATTCTAAAGTGCTCGTCGCCATGGCGAAAGCCCTTGAAATTCGGCGCTTGCATCGCATCGCCACAGGTGGCATGGAACTATTGACGTCCTGGGGCATTAGCTCCTTTCGGATGTAGCGCAGGCTTTATCGGCCCCGCGTTGCCCTTCAGGTGTCAAAGGGGGACTATCGGACGTTGCGCCAACAATTTTCGCCGTGGGGGAAGGTGAGAAATCCGGTGGGAACGGCTTTGCCGGGCCGGAGGACAAAATTTTCCTGTCGTCGAAACCCCGTTGTTCGCACTAATGCCCGGCTTTGCAGGGAGATGCGACGGACTGCGCCGCCAAATGCCATGCCTGAGGATATTCACCGTTTGACGATCCGCTTCCTGCGGCGGCTCTGCCGGTTCACCGAAGGTTCAGGATAAGTCATAAATATAGCGTGGCCCGATTTCGTGCGCGTTCCCGCCGTGAACGAAATGCCGGTCAAGTCGAACAAGTTTCCATACAGTTCAGAATACGAGCCCGATGTCATTTCATATCACCCCGACCGCCGCCGCCCGTGATTCCGAGACGAAGCAGATCGATCACAACGATTCGATCCGTGCGTCCTATATGACGATCGAGGAACTGCATGATGCCGGTGCCGCGCTTTCCCGCGACGGTGCCGACAGTCTTCCCGGCTTCATGGAATTCGATTTCTTCGAGCGTCACCGCGAGAACGAAAAGGAAATCCTGCGGGTTTACCGCACGACGGCCGTCGACGCCGAAAATGGTGCAACGATCACGCCGGCGGCGGAATGGCTGCTCGACAACCACTACGTCATCGAAGAGGCGATTCAGGAAGTACGGCGCGATTTTCCGCGCAAATTCTATCGCCAGCTGCCGACGATGACAGTGGGCGGCGTGACCATTCCGCGCGTCATGGCGCTCGGCTGGCTGTATGTCGCGCATACCCACAGCACGGTTTCGCGTGAGAACATGACGGCGCTGGTGGATGGATACCAGACTTCGCAAACGCTGCAGATCGGCGAATTGTGGGCACTGCCCTCCATCATCCGCTTCGTCCTCATCGAAAATCTTCGCCGTATCTCCATCCGCGTCGAGCGCTCGCGCCGTATGCGCCAGAAGGCGAATGAGGTCGTCGACGAGATCATCCGGCTGAACGATGCCGAAGCGTCGGCCGCACTTCTGAAACAGGTCGATTCGCTGGTCGATGATCCGACCTTTGCGACGCAGTTCCTTTATCGTCTGCGTAACGGTTCGCAGACATCGGGCTTCGCTGTTGCCTGGCTCGAAGAGCGCCTGCATGCCGCCGGCACCGATGCCGAAAACGTCATGATGTCGGAACATAACCGCCTGGCGTCCGGCAATGTGACGATGGGCAACATCGTCAAGAGCCTGCGTGAAATCGACGATACCGAATGGTCGGTGTGGTTCGAGGAAGTCAGCCATATCGACAAGGTCCTGCGCGAGGAAACCGACTACGAGATTCTCGATTTCGGTTCGCGCAATACCTATCGTAACACGATCGAACTTCTGGCCCGCCGCTCACCCAGGACCGAAGTTGAGGTGGCGCGTGCCGCCGTCGAAATGGCGCGGTCCGATCTGCCGGCAGGCGCTGACGAGAACCATCGCGTCAATGTCGGTTCGGTGCTCGTCGGTCAGCGCCGCTTCGAGCTTGAAAAGGCGCTGGGGTATCGGCCGCTCGCATCGCAGCACATCGTCCGCTCGATGCGCAAGTTCAACTGGCTCGCCATCGCCGCGCCGGTGCTTCTCATCACGGCGGTCGCCATGCTCGCGGTCGGCTGGTTCCTCGCAAAGGCGGGCATGCCCTGGTATGTCGTCACTGCCTTCCTGCTGATGTTCGCATTGCCGGCATCCGAAGGCGCGACCGGCCTCTTCAACACGCTCGTCACCTTCTTCGTGAAGCCGTTCCGGCTCGTCGGATACGAATTCAAGAACGGCATCCCTGAGGACGCCCGCACATTGGTCGCCGTGCCCTGCATGCTGACCAGCCGCGACAGCGTCGACGAGATGATGCGCAATATCGAGGTGCATTATCTCGCTAATCCGCATGGAGAGATCTATTTTTCGCTCGTCAGCGACTGGCGCGATGCGCCATACGAGCAGTCCGATGAGGATCTCGAAATCCTCGACTATGCCAAGCGCGAGCTTGCGGCTCTGAACAGCCGTTATGCCTTTGACGGCAAGACACGTTTTTACCTGCTGCATCGCCGCCGTATCTATAATTCGGCCGAAGAGTGCTGGATGGGCTGGGAGCGCAAGCGCGGCAAGTTGCATGAGCTGAACATGCTGTTGCGCGGCGACAAGGATACGACCTTCCTCGGCGGGGCGAATATCGTGCCGGCCGATGTCAAATATGTCATGACCCTTGATGCCGATACGCGCCTGATGCGCGACGCGGTGACCAAGCTCGTCGGCAAAATGCACCACCCGATTAACCGCCCCAAGATCGACCCGGTTTCCGGTCGTGTCGTGGAAGGTTACGGCCTGTTGCAGCCGCGTGTTACACCTTCGCTGACAACAGGCAAGGACGCTTCCGTCTTCCAACGCGTCTTTTCGATCAATCGCGGTATCGATCCTTATGTCTTCACCGTTTCCGACGTCTACCAGGATTTGACCTCCGAAGGTACCTTCACGGGTAAGGGTCTTTATGACGTGGATGCCTTCGAAGCGGCGCTGAAGGGCCGGATCGAAGAAAACTCCATCCTCAGCCACGATCTGCTCGAAGGCTCCTTCGCGCGTTGCGCGCTGGTGACCGATGTGGAACTGGTCGAGGATTTCCCGACCCGCTACGAGGTGGAAGTCTCGCGCCAGCATCGCTGGGCGCGTGGTGACTGGCAGTTGCTCCCCTTCATCATTGACCGTGCCCGTGGCGTTACCGCCATCGGCCGCTGGAAGATGGTCGACAATCTGCGTCGCTCGCTGACGCCGATCGCCTGGTTCTTCGCCTCGATCCTCGGCTGGTATTTCATGGATCCGCTCGGCGCGCTGATCTGGCAGATCCTGCTGATCTTCTCGCTGTTTGTCGCACCCACGCTCTCGTTGCTCTCCGGCCTTGTGCCGCGCTCCACCGACATCGTACCGCAGGCGCATTTCCACACCATCTGGTCGGAAATCCGCGCCACCAATGCGCAGGTTGCGTTGCGTATCGTCTTCATTGCCGATGCCGCCTGCATGATGACGGATGCGATTGTGCGTTCGCTTTATCGCCTGCTCGTCAGCCACAAGCTGATGCTGGAATGGCGCACGGCCGCCAGCATGCAGTCCAGCGCACAGGGCAGCATCGTCGATTATTATCGCCAGATGTGGCATGCGCCTGTCGTGGCCATGCTCGGCCTGCTGTTTGCAGCGCTGCCGGGCGACAATGCCTTCCTGATTGGCATTCCCTTTACGCTGCTCTGGGTTCTGTCTCCGGCCGTTGCCTGGTATGTCAGCCAGTCGGCGGAAACCGAAGACCGGCTGTTCGTTTCCGAACACGTTTCCTTCGAACTGCGCAAGATCGCCCGCCGCACCTGGCGTTATTACGAGGCTTTCGTCACGCCGCAGGAAAACCACCTGCCGCCGGACAATTTCCAGGAAACGCCGGAGCCGATCGTTGCTTCGCGCACCTCGCCCACCAATATCGGCGTCTATCTGCTCTCCGTCATCTCGGCGCGCCAGTTCGGCTGGATCAGCTTTGCCGATACGCTGGAGCGGATCGAAAACACGATCCAGACCGTCGAAAAGATGGAGAAGCATCGTGGCCATCTCTACAACTGGTATCACACCGACACTTTGCAGACGCTTGGACCGCGTTATGTTTCGGCCGTGGACAGCGGCAACCTCGCCGGCCACCTGATTGCGGTTTCGTCCGCCTGCCGTGACTGGGCGGAAGCGCCGTCAGCCCATCTTCAGGGCAATCTGGATGGTATCGGTGATGTCGCCGGTATTCTGCGCGAAACGCTGAAAGCCCTGCCTGATAACCGCAAGACCCTGCGTCCGCTGCATCGCCGTCTCGAAGAGCGCATCATCGGCTTTTCCAATGCGCTGGCCTCCGTCAAGCGCGAGCATGAATTCGCCTCGATCCGCGTCATCAATCTTGCGGTGCTGGCACGCGATATCCAGAAGCTCGCAACCAATGTCGATCATGAGGTGAAGTCCGCGCAGAGCGCGGAAGTGACCCGCTGGGCGCAATTGCTGGTGGAATCCTGCGAGGCGCATATCTCCGACAGCGCCATCGACCTCACCAATATGGAACCGCTGCGCCAGCGTCTGGCATCGCTGCGTGACCGCAGCCGCAATCTCGCCTTCTCGATGGACTTCACGTTCCTTTACCGCAAGGATCGTCGTCTTCTGTCGATCGGCTATCGCGTCGAAAGCAAGGAGCTGGACGAGGCCTGCTATGACCTTCTGGCCTCCGAATGCCGCCTGACCAGTCTGTTTGCCATCGCCAAGGGCGATCTACCGACCGAGCACTGGTACCGTCTCGGCCGCCAGGTCGTGCCGATCGGTGCGCAGGGTGCCTTGGTCTCCTGGTCGGGCTCGATGTTCGAATATCTGATGCCGCCGCTGGTCATGCAGGAGCGTCAGGGCGGCATCCTCAATCAGACCAACAATTTGATCGTCAAGGAACAGATGAACCACGGCCGCCGTCTCGGCACGCCTTGGGGCATTTCCGAAGCGGCATTCAACGCCCGCGATCACAACATGAACTACCAGTACACCAACTTCGGCGTACCGACGCTTGGCCTCAAGCGCGGCCTCGGCCAGAATGCGGTGATCGCGCCTTACGCCTCGATCCTCGCCAGCCAGTATGACCCTGACGGTGCATTGGAAAACCTCGACAAGCTGCGCAAGCTTGGCGCGCTTGGCCAGTATGGTTTCCACGATGCGGTGGACTTCACGCCGACACGCGTGCCTGACGGCAAGGTCTGCGCGGTGGTTTACAACTATTATGCCCACCACCATGGCATGTCGATTGCGGCCGTCGCCAACGTTGCCTTTGATGGCGTGTTACGCGAACTCTTCCACTCAGATCCGGTGATCGAGGCGGCCGAGCTGCTGCTGCAGGAAAAGGCACCGCGCGAAGTGCCGGTCATGAGCGCCAAATACGAGCCGGAAACCCCCGGCAAGGAACAGGCCGACCTCTTGCGTGCGGAAGTGCGCTCCATTGCCGATCCGGCGGTGCGCGACCGCGAAGTGGTGTTCCTCTCGAACGGACATTATTCGACCATGCTCACCTCGACGGGTGCCGGTTATTCGAAGTGGAACGGACAGGCGATTTCCCGCTGGAAGGCGGATCCGACCGACGATCGGTGGGGTACCTTCATCTTCCTGCGCGACACCACCAATGGACAATGGTGGAGTGCGACGGCGGAGCCGCGTGTCATCGAGGGTGAAAAGACCAAGACGATCTTCACCGACGACAAGGCCGAGTTCCACAAGACTATCGGTGATCTGCAGAGCGTGGTCGAGTGTATCGTCGCCACCGAGCATGACGCCGAAGGCCGCCGTATCACCCTGCTGAACGTCGGTTCCGAGGATCGCTACATCGAAGTGACCTCCTATATGGAGCCGGTCATCGCGTCTGAGGATGATGACAACGCTCATCCCCTCTTCTCACGCATGTTCGTGCAGACGGAAATCGGCCGCCGCGGTGACGTCATCCGCGCCTGGCGCAACCGCCGCAGCCAGAACGAGCCCGGCACCGTCATCGCGCATCTGGCCGCCGACAATGCCGGCCCGTCGCGCCCGACTGAGTTCGAAACGGATCGCGCCAAGTTCATTGGTCGCGGACGCTCGTTGCGCGAAGCGGCGGCATTCGATGCCGGTGCGACGCTCTCCAGCTCCGACGGTTTCACGCTGGATCCGATCCTGTCGCTGCGGCGCACCGTGCGCGTGCCGGCGGGCAAGAAGGTGAGTGTAATCTTCTGGACGATCGCCGCGCCGAGCCGCGAGGAAGTCGACAAGGCGATCGACCGTTACCGTCATCCGGATGCTTTCGCCCATGAACTCGTGCATGCCTGGACGCGCACGCAGGTGCAGATGCGCCATGTGGGCGTCACCTCGCAGCAGGCAGCCGCTTTCCAGCATCTCGGTCGTTATCTGACCTATCCCGACATGCATCTGCGTGCGGATTCGGAAACGCTGAAAACGGGCCTCGCCTCGCAGCGCGCTTTGTGGCCGCTTGCTATTTCGGGCGATTTCCCGATCTTCAGCCTGCGCATCAATGACGACATGGACATGGATATCGCCCGTGAGGCGCTGAGCGCCCACGAATATCTGCGTTCGCGCGGCGTGATCTTCGATCTCGTCATCGTCAACGAACGGGCTGCATCTTATGCACAGGACATGCAGCATGCGCTCGATCATATTTCCGAGACGCAACGTCGCATCAATCCTGCCGATGGCGGTCGCCCACACGTCTTCTCCGTGCGGCGAGATTTGATGGATGAAGAGACATGGAGTGCGCTTCTCGCCGCTTCCCGCGTCGTCCTGCATGTGCGCAACGGCAAGATTGTCGATCAGATCAACCGCGCGGTCTCGCTGTTTGCGGCCAATCGCGGTCCTGACGGCTCCTCTGATGCTGCGCAGGCCCGTCTGCCCGTGCCGGCCTTCCCGGTTGCGGAACCGGTAGAGGATGCGGGCGATCTCGATTTCTGGAACGGTTTCGGCGGCTTCGCCAAGAACGGCCAGGAATATGTGGTGCGCCTGAATGGCGGGCAGTCTACGCCGCATCCATGGATCAACGTTATCTCGAATGAGAATTTCGGCTTCCATATTTCGGCCGAAGGTGCCGGTTTCAGCTGGAGCCGCAATTCACGCGACTACCAGTTGACACCCTGGACCAATGACCCGGTCATCAACCGGCCGGGCGAGGCCTTCTATGTCGCCGATGTGGAAACAGGAAAGCTCTATACGCCCTGTGCCGCGCTGTCGCGCGATCCCGAAGCCATGTTCGAAACCCGTCATGGTCTCGGTTATTCGATCCTGACCGGCGTGGCGGATACGCTCGAAGTCGAGCTGACGCAGACCGTTGACCGTGAAAAACCGGTCAAGTTCTCGCAGGTCATCGTCCGCAACAAGGGTTCGAAAAGTCGCCGTCTGAAGGTCTATGCCTATGTGGAGTGGGTGCTTGGCAATAACGGCCAGAAATCCGCGCCGTTCATCCTGAGCCGGCATGATGCTGGCAGCAACGCGATCTTCGCCTCGAACCCCTACAGCATCGACTATAGCGCCCGCACCTCGTTCCTGACTCTCGATAGCGAGGCAAGCGGCTTTACCACCAGCCGCCGGGAATTCATCGGCCGCTTCGGTTCGGCGCAGGCCCCGCAGGGCATCGTTGCCGGTGCGGCGCTGAGCGGCACCACCGAGGTCGATGGTGATCCCTGTGCCGCACTGATGCAGGAAATCCACCTGAAGCCGGGCGAAGAACGGCACATGACCTTCATTCTCGGCGATGCCGACAATGCGGAAGAGGCTGAGGCGCTGGTGAAAGATGTTCGCCAGGCGGACTTCCTGTCTGTTCTGGAAGAAAGCAAGAAATTCTGGACGGGCTTTACCGGCCAGTTGCAGGTCTCCACGCCCGATGCCGGCTTCAACCACATGGTCAATAACTGGCTGCCCTATCAGGCGCTGGCCTGCCGCATTCTGGCGCGCACCGCCTTTTACCAGTCGAGCGGCGCCTTCGGCTTCCGTGATCAGTTGCAGGACACGCTGGCTTTCCTGCTCTATCAGCCGGATCTCGCCCGCACGCAGATCCTGCGCGCGGCAGGCCGCCAGTTCCCGGAAGGCGATGTGCAGCACTGGTGGTTGCCACTGACGGGTGCCGGTGTCCGCACGACCATCTCCGATGACGTGGTCTGGCTCGCTTATGCGATCAACCAATATGTGTCGGCCACGGGCGATGCCGCCATCCTCGATGAAAGCATTCCTTTCCTCAAAGGGCCGGCATTGATGCCAGGTCAGCACGATGCTTTCTTCCAGCCGGAAACGAGTGAGAGATCTGCCACGCTTTACGAACATGCGGCGCTGGCGCTCGATCTTGCTATCCATCGCACCGGGGAGAACGGTCTGCCGCTGATTCTCGGCGGCGACTGGAACGACGGCATGAACCGTGTCGGCGTTGGCGGCAAGGGCACGAGCGTCTGGCTCGGCTGGTTCCTGGCCGGTGCGCTTCGTGATTTCATCGAGATCGCCGAGAAGCGCGGCGATACCGACCGGGTCGGGAAATGGGCCTCGCACCGGGAAAAGCTGCGCCATGTTCTCGAAACAGCCGGCTGGGATGGCAGCTATTACCGTCGCGGTTATTTCGATGACGGCACGCCGCTTGGTTCGGCCAGCAGCGAGGAATGCCAGATCGATTCGCTCGGCCAGAGCTGGAGCGTTCTCTCCGGCGAGGGCGAGGAAGGCCGGTCACGCCAGGCGATGGATGCCGTCATGGAGCATCTGGTCGATGAAAAGACCGGTATCATCCGGCTGTTCACACCGCCCTTCTCGCGTGCGTCGCACGATCCGGGTTACATCAAGGGATATCCGCCGGGTGTGCGGGAAAACGGCGGACAATATACCCATGCGGCGACCTGGGTGGTTCTTGCGCTTGCCAAGCAGGGCCGCGCGCAGGAGGCGTGGAACTGCTTCAAGCTGCTCAACCCGGTCAACCATGCGCTGGATGCGGCATCGTCGGAAACCTATCGGGTCGAACCCTATGTGGTGACCGCCGATGTTTACGGTGAAGGCGCCTATGCCGGCCGTGGCGGGTGGAGCTGGTACACTGGTTCTGCCGGTTGGCTCTATCGTGCCGCTGTCGAGGGTATTCTCGGCATCACCCGTACCGACGGCAAGCTTCATGTTTCGCCGTCGCTTCCGGAAGACTGGAGCGGTTTCTCGATCAGAATTACGCTCGACGGCAAGGCAAGAGACATCGCCGTCAGCCGGAAGGCTGGCACGGCGGACGTCTCCGTGTCCGTCGATGGTAAGGATCTGGCGGCCGGTGATGGGGTTATACCCTTCGACTGAGACGACATGTCTCTGTCCGCCTTTAGACACAGGCTCCTGCGGTGACGCAGGGGCCTGAATTTTTTGTGGGTGGCCTTTGCCTCTGTTTCGGCATTTTAACCGGACCCATAGGCTCGCTGCAGCCGCTTTCGAAGGCATTGGCTGAAAAGCAGCGGCAATAAGACCGGCGTCCACGAGAGGCATGATCAATGGTGCCGGATTGTCAGGTCACGATCGTCAATCACGTCGGGCAGAGACAGCGGTCGCAAGCATGCCAAGCCCTAAAGATGTTCCACGACAGGAAGCCGGCATGTATGGTCCTTTTTAGAAAACGACCGTAACACTGGAGTCCCCATGGGTCTCTCGATGACATCGGTGGGTCAGGGAGGAGGAGCTTTGCAGTTCAGCGCGTCTTTCACAGAAACCGCCCTGTTGGCGTCGCTCGCCATTCTTTCCCTGGCGTTGTCGTGCTGGTTGGCACGCTATCCTCGCAAAACGAGCGTTGGAATCATGCTCGGCGTGCTTCTCGGAATTTTTGTATTCAACGTCGCAGCAGGTTTTGTTGCCTTCCTGGGAAATGTTCTTCCCTTCGGGCAGATAGATTTTTGGCTATCAAACTTTTTGACCGGAATTTTCCGATAGGCAATTCCTGGCTCACCCGGTCCCCGGAAAGCGGGCAAAGAAAAAGGGCGGACAATGCTGCCCGCCCTTATCTTTGTTGCCTCGGCCAAGGCCTCAGGAGGCTATGGCCTTCGGTCGCGGCTGCTGACCTTCGTCTTCCGTCAGCAGGCCGCTGGTGCGCAGCAGCGAGGTGAAGCGGCCGCCGCGCTGGGTCAGCTCATCGAAAGTGCCCTTCTCGATGATCCGGCCCTGATCGAGGAACAGGACGAGATCGGCATCGCGGACCGTGGAAAGGCGGTGAGCGATGATGAAGGTCGTCCGGTTCTTTCGCAGCGCGTCCACGGCGGCCTTCACGCGGGCCTCGGTTTCCACGTCCAGTGCACTGGTCGCCTCGTCGAGAACCAGAATAGGCGCGTTCTTCAGGATCGCACGGGCAATGGCGATACGCTGGCGCTCGCCGCCGGAAAGGCGGTTACCGCGCTCGCCCACCTGCGTCAGGTAGCCGTTGATGCGGCTGTCGATGAAATCCGTTGCCGCTGCCGCTGCTGCTGCTTCCACCACTTCCGCATCGGTGGCCGTTTCTCGGCCGAGGCGGATGTTTTCGCGGATGGAGCGGTTCAGCAGGCCGGCATCCTGGAACACGGTCGCGATGGAGTTGCGTAGCGAGTTTTTCGTCACCGTCGAAATATCGGTGCCGTCGATCAGAATCTGGCCGGAATCAGGGTCGTAGACACGTTGCAGAAGGTTGATCAGCGTGGTCTTACCGGCACCGGTCGGTCCGACGATCGCAACGGTCTCGCCGGCCTTGGCCGTAAACGAGACGTCGTGAACGCCCTGCTTGGTGTTGGCGAAACCGAAATTGATGTTGCGGAACTCCACGGTGCCCGAGACATTCGAGAGCTCGCGGGCATCGCCGGGCTCTTCCCGTTCCTTGACGGCATCCTCCAGCACGAAGAAGTCCTCGAGCTTGGCGCGGGCTTCGAAAATCTGCGTCACGAATTGGCGCATCTGGTCCAGACGGCCGATCAGGAGATTGGCGAAACCGATGAAGGCGATGACATCTCCTACGCGCAATTCGCCGTTCTTGACGAGCACAGTGCCGATGACGAGGATAATCATCATCGAAACGGTGGAGGCCGTCCGGTTCAGCGCACTGGCGAAGGCCCACCAGTCGAGCACCGGATATTGCGCGCTCAGCAGCTTTTCGGTGAAGGATTTCAGCGCCTTCGTTTCAGCCTCGATGCGGTTGTAGCTGTGCAGCACCGACACGTTGCTGATGGAATCGCTGACATGGGCAAAAACGCTGTGATAATGCTCCTCGACTGAGGCCTGGCCGTCCTTGGTGCGGCCCATCACCCACTTGCCGATGAACCAGTAGACAATGCCGAGGCCGATCAGAACGAAGCTAAGACGGAGGTCCATGGCCATGGCGGTCGGGATGAGCAGCACCAGCGCCACGAAGGTGGCGAGATGCGTGCGCATGAATTCCAGCCACAGGCCGAACAGCGTTTCGCTGGCGCGCAGCAGCGTGTGCAGCGCATTGGACGTGCCGCGCAGATGATGCCAGGAGAGCGGCATCGAAATGATGCGCCCGAAAGCTTCCGTCAGCAGCGTTGCGCGCCGACCATGGGCCAGACGGTCTGCCTCGCGGGCGACCGCGACATAAGCGACGGTATTAAAGACGCCGAAACCCGCCCACAGAATAAGAATGGGCGTAACATTGGTGCCGGAGGAAATGGCGTCAATGATACGGCCGAACAGCACGGGTTCGGCGATGGTGATCGCTGCAAGAATGACGTTGGCGATGACGACAACGGCCACACGCCATTTATGAACGGTCAGATAGCGCAGAGCGCGTGTGTAAACCTGAAACAAGGTCAAATTTTCAATCCAGTCCGAGCGTCTTTTCAAGCGGTTGATTGTTCGGCCTCAACGCAATGCCACTTTAGCAAGGTTGCATGAGACGGCGAAATTTGTGTAATTATCGCTCTTTCTGTCTGAATGGCGGCTTAACAAATTGGCCCCCCGTGCGACCGAAAACTGAACCCGATGTTTCCCGGGTGCCTGCCATCACAAGATTTCGCATCTTCGTTTCAGGGATTGCTAACGACGATATGTTCAATCTGAACCGACCGGCGCCCGAGTAACATGACGTCATCGCGGGACCTTGTCCTCGTGTCATCCCTTCAAGCCAAGCCCGGACCCCGTGTCTTTATGCATGATATTCTTCAATTCATCTCTGCGTGTTCTCAGGCAGGAAGCGCCGACCGCGTTCGCTCCGAATTTGCCAAGCTCATTCGCGAATATGGCTTCGAGTATTTTCTCGTCAGCAGACGCATGACCGGGGAACTTGCCTCTGCCGGCCAGATTCTCGCAGAGCATCTTCCTGACGGCTGGCTGGAGGTATACAGGGCCAAGAAATACAATCTCGTTGATCCCGTCCGCAAGGTGATCGGCATGGTGCACAAGCCGTTTCAGTGGAAAGAAGCGCTTGAGGGCCTGCCGCGTGCGATGCATCGCAAAAGGGCAAGCGTGTTTTTTCACGATGCCGGGCGATACGGCCTGCAGGGCGGTTATGCCTTTCCCGTGCATGGTCGCGCGGGATTTATCGGTGCGGTCTTCATTGGTGGCCCAGATCGGCAATTGCCCTCCCTGCACGTCGAACTCCTCGATGCGGCCACCCGCGCCGTCTTCTGGCGGCTGCTCGATCTTTCCGGGCAGGCCCATGGCTTCAGCAACGCCCCTGACGTTTCCGCCCTCGAACTCACGCGACGCGAAATGGAGGTGCTGGCGCTGATGGCGGATGGCATGACCTCCACCGAAATCGGACGCCAGCTATCGATCTCCAACCACACGGTCGACTGGTACATTAACGGAATCCAGCGACGTTTCAGCGCCAAGAACCGGCAGCACACCGTAGCGCTTGCTTTTCGCCACGGCCTGTTGAGCTAGCGCAAACAGGACAGTTCTCGCCGGAATTGCCCTTTCCAAGACTTGGTTTTGCTGCTTTATTCCGCAGTGCAGCAGAATTCTGTTTTGGCGTGTGGGGAGACCGTCTTGAAGATATCGAAAATACTTGTTGCCAACCGATCCGAAATTGCGATCCGCGTTTTCCGGGCAGCGAACGAGCTTGGGATCAAAACCGTTGCGATTTGGGCGGAAGAGGACAAGCTGTCTTTGCACCGCTTCAAGGCGGATGAATCCTATCAGGTCGGCAGGGGTCCGCATCTCGCCAAGGATATGGGACCGATCGAGAGTTATCTTTCGATCGAGGAGGTTATCCGCGTGGCCAAGCTCTCCGGAGCGGATGCGATCCATCCCGGTTATGGTCTTCTGTCCGAAAGCCCTGAGTTCGTGGAGGCCTGCAACAAGGCCGGCATCACCTTCATCGGGCCGACACCGGACACGATGCGCCAGCTCGGCAACAAGGTCGCCGCCCGCAATCTGGCGATTTCGGTTGATGTCCCCGTTGTTCCCGCCACCAATCCTCTGCCTGACGATATCGCGGAAGTGGAGCGTATGGCCGAGGAAATCGGTTATCCCGTCATGCTCAAGGCCTCCTGGGGCGGCGGTGGCCGCGGCATGCGCGCCATTCGCAAAAAGGAAGATCTCGCCCGTGAGGTGACGGAAGCCAAGCGCGAGGCGAAGGCCGCCTTCGGCAAGGACGAGGTTTATCTGGAAAAGCTCGTCGAGCGCGCCCGCCATGTCGAGAGCCAGATTCTCGGCGATACGCATGGCAATGTCGTGCATCTGTTCGAGCGGGATTGTTCGATCCAGAGACGCAATCAAAAGGTCGTCGAGCGCGCGCCAGCACCGTATCTGTCCGAAGCGCAGCGCCAGGAACTGGCCGCCTATTCCCTGAAGATCGCAGCCGCGACCAACTACATCGGCGCCGGCACTGTCGAATATCTGATGGATGCCGATACCGGCAAATTCTACTTCATCGAGGTCAATCCGCGTATCCAGGTGGAGCATACCGTTACCGAAGTCGTGACCGGCATCGATATCGTCAAGGCGCAGATCCATATTCTCGAAGGAGCGGCCATCGGCACGGCGGAATCCGGCGTGCCCAAGCAGGAAGATATCCGCCTCAACGGCCATGCGCTGCAGTGCCGCATCACGACGGAAGACCCGGAACACAATTTCATTCCGGACTATGGCCGTATTACCGCCTATCGCTCGGCTTCCGGTTTCGGCATCCGTCTGGATGGGGGCACGTCCTATACCGGCGCCGTCATCACCCGTTATTACGATCCGCTGCTCGTCAAGGTCACGGCCTGGGCGCCGGAGCCGGATGAAGCGATCAGCCGCATGGATCGCGCGTTGCGCGAATTTCGTATCCGCGGCGTTGCGACCAACCTGACCTTCCTCGAAGCCATCATCGGTCACGACAGTTTCCGCAACAACACCTATACGACGCGCTTCATCGATTCGACGCCGGAGTTGTTCGCGCAGGTCAAGCGTCAGGACCGCGCCACCAAGCTTCTGACCTATCTGGCCGATGTGACCGTCAATGGTCACCCAGAAACCAAGGGTCGTGCGAAGCCTGCGGACAAGGCGGCAAAGCCCATCGTGCCCTATATCGATGCGCCGACGCCTGACGGCACCAAGCAATTGCTGGACAAGCTTGGCCCTAAGGGCTTTGCGGACTGGATGCGCAACGAAAAGCGCGTGCTGGTCACGGATACGACCATGCGCGACGGACACCAGTCGCTGCTGGCCACCCGCGTCCGTACCCATGATATCGCCCGCGTTGCCAGCGTTTATTCCAAGGCGCTTCCGCAGCTTCTGTCGCTGGAATGCTGGGGCGGTGCGACCTTCGACGTCTCAATGCGCTTCCTGACCGAAGACCCGTGGGAGCGCCTGTCACTCATTCGCGAAGGTGCGCCGAACCTGCTGTTGCAGATGCTTCTGCGTGGTGCCAACGGCGTCGGTTACAAGAACTATCCCGATAATGTCGTGAAGTATTTCGTCCGTCAGGCGGCAAGGGGCGGCGTCGATCTTTTTCGCGTCTTCGACTGCCTGAACTGGGTGGAGAATATGCGGGTGTCGATGGATGCGATTGCCGAGGAGAACAAGCTCTGCGAGGCAACCATCTGCTACACCGGCGATCTCTTGAATTCGGCACGTCCGAAATATGATCTCAAATATTATACCAACCTCGCGGTCGAGCTGGAAAAGGCCGGCGCCCATATCATCGCCGTCAAGGATATGGCGGGCCTGCTGAAACCGGCCGCCGCCAAGGTTCTGTTCAAGGCGTTGCGCGAGGCGACCGGTCTGCCGATCCACTTCCACACCCATGATACGTCGGGCATTTCCGCCGCGACCGTTCTTGCGGCCGTGGATGCCGGCGTCGACGCCGTCGATGCCGCGATGGATGCCTTCTCCGGCAATACGTCGCAGCCCTGCCTCGGCTCGATCGTGGAGGCGCTCTCCGGATCGGAACGCGATACGGGTCTCGATACCGAATGGATTCGCCGCATTTCCTTCTATTGGGAAGCCGTGCGCAATCAATATGCGGCGTTCGAGAGTGACCTCAAAGGGCCTGCCTCGGAAGTCTATCTGCATGAAATGCCGGGTGGCCAGTTCACCAACCTCAAGGAACAGGCACGTTCGCTGGGTCTCGAAAGCCGCTGGCACGAGGTGGCGCAGGCCTATGCCGATGCCAACAGGATGTTCGGCGATATCGTCAAGGTGACGCCGTCCTCCAAGGTAGTCGGCGACATGGCGCTGATGATGGTGAGCCAGGACCTGACGGTGGCCGATGTCGAAAACCCTGACCGTGAAGTGTCCTTCCCGGACTCGGTGGTATCGATGCTGAAGGGCGATCTCGGTCAATCGCCGGGCGGCTGGCCGGAAGCGCTGCAGAAGAAGGCGCTGAAGGGTGAAAAGCCTTACACGGTTCGTCCGGGTTCGCTTCTGGAAGATGCCGATCTCGATGCCGAACGGAAGGTGATCGAGACCAAGCTGGAGCGCAAGGTCGATGACTTCGAGTTTGCCTCCTATCTGATGTATCCGAAGGTGTTCACCGATTTCGCGCTGACCGCCGAGACATACGGCCCGGTCTCCGTGCTGCCCACCCATGCCTATTTCTATGGCATGGAGGATGGCGAAGAGCTGTTTGCGGATATCGAGCGCGGCAAGACGCTTGTCATCGTCAATCAGGCTTCGTCCGGCATTGACGATAAGGGCATGGTGACGGTGTTCTTCGAGATCAACGGCCAGCCGCGCCGCATCAAGGTGCCGGATCGCGCCCATGGCGCTTCCGGCTCTGCGGTGCGCCGCAAGGCAGAACCCGGCAATGCGTCCCATATCGGCGCGCCGATGCCTGGTGTCATCAGCCGCGTCTTCATCAACCAGGGTCAGGAGGTCAAGGCCGGCGACGTGCTGCTCTCGATCGAGGCCATGAAGATGGAAACGGCGCTGCATGCCGAACGCGACGGCAAGATCGCTGAAGTTCTGGTGAAGCCCGGTGACCAGATCGACGCCAAGGATTTGTTGATCTCTTACGCCGAATAACGGCGTAGCTCATCAGCAATAGAGTTACAGATGCCCGCCTTCCCGGCGGGCGTTTTTTATTGCGCTCCGGCGGAAACTTGATTATGCATGTTTGTGCACGTTTATTCTTGTTTACGCATGAGTCCCGATGAGTGATCATTTTGTCAGTGAGCGGCAGGCGCTCATCCTAGCGCAGTTGCGGCAAAGTGGCCGTGTGCTGGCGCAGGATCTGGCCCAGAATTTCGGCGTTTCCGAAGACACGGTGCGCCGCGACCTGCGCGAGATGGCAGCGCGGGGGGAATGCCTTCGCGTTTATGGCGGAGCGCTGCTTTCCGACAGCACGACAGTACCGCTCAAAACCCGGATTACCGAGGATGCTGACCGCAAGGCCACGCTGGCGCGTGCCGTCGTTCCGCTCATTGAACCGGGCATGGTGGTTTTCATCGATGCCGGATCGACCAATCTTGCCATTGCACGAGCGATACCGGCCGGGCTCAATCTGACCGTGGTGACGAATACGCCCGCCATAGCCGCCGATCTGACGGGGCGTGCCGATATCGATCTGGTGCTGATTGGCGGCAAGGTCGATCCTGCCGTGGGTGCGGCGATCGATGCGATGGCGCTTCGGCAGCTTGAACTGATGCGGCCCGATCTGTGCGTGCTCGGTGTTTGCGGCGTTGCGGCCGAGACGGGCCTTTCGGCGGATGTTTTCGAGGATGCGGTGTTCAAGCGGCTTGCCTGCAGTGCCAGCCAGCGGGTCATCGCCGCCATCACCACGGAAAAGCTCGGCCATAAGGCTGCTTTCCACGTCCATGATTTTTCCCCACCGCTTTGCCTCGTGCTGGAACGGGATGCCGACCGTGCATTGGTCGAGTCGCTTTCGGCACAAGGCGTAGACGTTTATTGCGGCGAAGATGACGCTGCCCCGTTTTCTCATGGTCAAGTCTGAAGGATATTGCCGATGAATGGCCCCACGACATTTTCACCGACAGGCACTCGCTCATCCTATCTGACGCGGCACAGGCTTGGCGTTTCGCTGCTGTTTTTGATGAACGGCTTCATGATGGGGTCATGGGCACCGAAGATTCCGGAATTTGCCGCACGCCTGTCCCTCAGCGAAAGTGCGCTCGGCCTGATCATTCTGGTTTTCGGTATCGGTTCGCTGGTTTTCATGCCGATTGCCGGGTCGCAGATCGCCCGTTTCGGCTCGCGCACGGTGAGCCTTGTCACCGCCGCGATCTTCCTGCCGACGCTGCTTTTCATCTCTTGGGCCGGCACCGTCTGGGCAGGGGTGATTGCGGTTTTCCTGTTCGGCGGGCTGACGGGGGCGATGGATGTCGCGATGAACGCCAATGCCGTGGCGGTGGAGCGCGATATGCGTCGGGCGATCATGTCGTCCTGTCATGCCTTCTGGAGCCTCGGCGGCCTCATCGGGGCCGGTCTCGGCGGTTATCTCATCACCGCTATCGGCGTACAGGGTCACGCGATTGCACTCACCATCATCGCGCTCGTGCTTCTGGTCATTGCGTGGCCGCGGGTTCTGGCGGATCGCCCGCACCCCGAGGAGGAGCGCCCGAAAGGTGGCCTGCCACTGACGCCGCTGCCGTGGATCATCGGCCTGATGGCGCTGTTCTCGATGATCCCGGAAGGTGCTATCCTCGACTGGGGTGCGCTTTATCTGCGCAATGAACTCGGCGCTTCCGTATCGCAGTCCGGTTTTGCCTTCGCAGCCTTTTCCATGACCATGGCGGCGATGCGGTTTGCCGGCGATCTGGTGCGTGACAAGTTCGGCGCGGTCAACACTCTGCGGTTCTGCTCGGCCATGTCGATCATCGGCCTCATCATTGCCGGTGTTGCGGGCAATTCCACCATCGCCATCATCGGTTTCGCGATTGCCGGCATCGGCATTTCCAACATGGTGCCCATCGCCTTTTCGGCCGCAGGCAATATGCCGGGGCTGGCACCGGGAATCGGCCTTTCGGTCGTTACCACCATGGGTTACTCCGGTATCTTGGTGGCACCGTCCGCCATCGGCTTCATTGCCGAACATACCGGCCTTGCCAGTGTCTTCATGGCGCTGCCTCTGCTGCATGTGGTGGTTTTGCTGCTTTCGCGGCTCGCTCGCCATGCGGATGGTGCTGGCAAGGAATAGGCGTCTCGAATTTTGCCATGATTGCGGTAAAGTAGAAGCTCCAGCGCGTTGGGTGTTGACAAGCAAGCCCCCTTGTTTCACCTCAATTGCAAGACCTTGCCGCAAGCTCCAGAGACCGCCATGAATTCACCTGCCGATTACGACCCGAAGCCCCGCCGCGCATCCGTCGCTGTCGACGTAGGCGGCGTTATCGTGGGAGGCGGTGCACCCGTCGTGGTGCAGTCGATGACCAATACCGATACGGCTGACATCGACGCCACCGTCCGCCAAGTGGCGGCACTTTTCCAGGCCGGTTCGGAAATGGTGCGCATTACCGTCGACCGAGACGAAAGTGCTGCCGCCGTGCCGAAAATCCGCGAGCGGCTGCTACGACTTGGCATGGATGTGCCGCTGATCGGTGATTTTCACTATATCGGCCATAAGCTTCTGGCCGATCATCCGGCCTGTGCGGAAGCGCTGGCCAAATACCGCATCAATCCCGGCAATGTCGGTTTCAAGGACAAGAAGGACAAGCAGTTCGGCGAGATCGTCGAAATGGCGATCCGTTATGACAAGCCCGTCCGCATCGGCGTCAACTGGGGGTCGCTCGATCAGGAACTGCTGACGACGCTGATGGACAGAAACAAGGAGCAGGGTTTTCCGCTCTCCGCCCGTCAGGTTACGCGGGAAGCCATCGTTCAGTCGGCACTGATTTCCGCCGAGCTTGCCGAAGAGATCGGCCTGCCGCGCAACCGCATCATCCTGTCGGCCAAGGTCAGTCAGGTGCAGGACCTGATCGCCGTTTATTCGATGCTGTCGGAACGATCCAATCACGCCCTGCATTTGGGCTTGACCGAGGCGGGCATGGGTTCGAAGGGCATCGTCGCTTCGTCAGCTGCCATGGGTTACGTGCTGCAGCATGGCATTGGCGATACGATCCGCGTTTCGCTGACGCCTGAGCCGAATGGCGACCGCACCCGTGAGGTGCAGGTGGCGCAGGAACTGCTGCAGGTCATGGGCTTTCGGCAGTTCATCCCGGTCGTTGCGGCATGTCCCGGCTGCGGGCGCACCACGTCCACGGTATTTCAGGAACTGGCGCAGAACATCCAGAACGACATCCGCAAGAACATGCCGATCTGGCGTGAAAAATATCCAGGGGTCGAGGCGCTCAACGTCGCCGTCATGGGCTGCATCGTCAACGGCCCCGGTGAAAGCAAACATGCCGATATCGGCATTTCACTGCCCGGAACCGGCGAAAGCCCGGCTGCACCTGTTTTCATCGATGGCGAAAAGGCTCTCACGCTACGTGGTCCCAATATCGCCGCCGATTTTGAAGCGCTTGTGATCGATTACATCGAAAAGCGTTTTGGCCAGAAAGATGCGGCGGAGTAATGCGTAAGTTGCAACGGCCTGAATTTCACTGTCATACCTCCTGAACCTCTCGGAGCATCCAGAAAAATGATCAAAAAAATCGCGATCGTCGCCCTTTGCGGCACCTATCTTTCCGCCTGCACCACCACTGATCCCTATACGGGCGAGCAGAAGATGTCGAACACGGCCGGCGGTGCCGGCATCGGCGCTGTCGTTGGTGCTCTCGGTGGTTTGGCTGTCGGCGGCTCGCCGGTTGGTCGCCGCAACGCCGCGCTGATCGGTGCGGGCATCGGTGCTCTCGCTGGCGGCGCCATCGGCAACTACATGGACGGGCAGGAAGCCGAGCTTCGCGCCCAGCTTCAGGGAACCGGCGTTTCGGTGACCCGCCGCGGTGACAGCATCGTCCTCAACATGCCATCCAACATCACCTTTGCCACGGATCAGGACCAGGTCATTCCGCCGTTCTACCAGACACTCGATTCTGTCGCCATCGTACTGAACAAGTTCAACCGTACGCTGATCGACATCAACGGCCACACCGATTCCACCGGCAGCCTGCAGCATAACCAGGCGCTCTCCGAGCGTCGTGCTGCCTCTGTCGCCAATTATCTCGGTGCACGCGGCGTCGACCAGCGCCGTATTTCGACGCTCGGCTTCGGCCCGTCTCAGCCGATTGCTTCGAATGCCACGTCGGATGGTCGTGCGCAGAACCGCCGCGTCGAAGTGCTGATTTCGCCGCTCAAGGGCTGATTGGATGATGAAAAGCTGAGAGGTCAGCTTTTCCGTTCGGCGATGAATCTTGCGGCCGCGATGAGAATCGCGGCCTTTTCGCCGTAGGGGGCGAGGAGTTCGCTGGCTTCCGCCACCTGCTCCTGAAGCTTTTCGCGTGCCCATGCTTCGCCGCGTAAGGCCACCAGCGTGCCCTTGCCGCGTGCGGCATCCTTGCCGGTCGCCTTGCCCATGGTGGCGGCATCGGCGGTCAGATCCAGAAGATCGTCGGCAAGCTGGAAGGAAAGGCCAATCTTTTCGCCGAAGAGGCGCAGTCGCTGCCTTTCGGCTTGATTGCTGCCGGCAATGATCGCGCCGGCCTCACAGGCGAAACGCAGCAAGGCACCGGTTTTCATAGCCTGCAATGTAATAATGCCATCCTCGTCGGGCGCTTTCTTTTCGGCAGCGAGATCAAGGGCCTGCCCGCCAGCCATGCCACCAATACCGGCGGCACGCGCGAGCGAGATAACGAGGGCGGCCTTGCGCTCGGCCGCCAGCGGATTGTCATCCGAGGCGATTATGTCGAAAGCAAGCGTCAGCAGGCTGTCACCGGCGAGGATGGCGGTTGCCTCGTCGAATTTGCGGTGCACGGTCGGCTGGCCACGGCGCAGGTCGTCGTCGTCCATGGCTGGCAGATCGTCATGGACAAGCGAATAACAATGGAGGCATTCGAGTGCTGCGCCGACGTGGAGGCCGGCTTCGGCATCTCCGCCCAGAAGGGCGACACTCTCGATGACAAGAAAAGGCCGCAGGCGTTTGCCGCCGTTCAGCACGCCATGGCGCATGGCCTCTAGCAGGTTTTGCGGGCGTGTGATCTCGTCCGCGCGCGCCTCGCCGGAAAGCAGGTGGCCAAGCAGCGCTTCGGTTTTCGCCGCGTTTTCGCGCAGCCGCGTTTCGAAATTCGTCATCTGAGCGTCCATGCGCGCTCTTTGGCATGCCGGACGAATGCAGGCAAACCTTTTCGTGATTCCGAAGGCGCAACAGCGTGACCGGACTCGCCTTGAAGACGGCAATGGACTATGAAAGGCTTCAATTGGCGCGGGCGCGGGGACGGATATTGAGCAGTACGCCTGAAAGCGACGCAGAATACGCCGTGCTGGCGGAAGACCGGAGCAGTCCGAAGGTGGATTTTCGCACGTTGGCAAAGCGCATCATCATGACCTTGCTGGCTTTGCTGATCCTGCCCTATTTGCTGATCCCGGTTTATGCGTTGCCGTTCATCCGACCTGTTTCAACGCTGATGCTTGCCGATCTCGTGACCCTTCAGGGTTATGACAGGCGCTGGGTGCCGCTCGAGGATATTTCGCCGCGCCTCGTGCAATCCGTGATGATGTCCGAGGATGGGCAATTCTGTTTCCACGGCGGCGTGGACTGGAACCAGATGCAGTCCGTGGTCAGCAATGCACTGGATGGGGCCTCCACCCGCGGTGCCAGCACCATTCCGATGCAGACGGCCAAGAACCTGTTTTTATGGAACGGTCGCTCATTCCTGCGGAAAGGGCTGGAACTGCCGCTGGCAATCGCGGCTGATTTCGTCTGGTCGAAAAAGCGGATGATGGAGATTTATCTCAACGTCGCCGAATGGGGCCCGGGCATTTACGGCATCGAGGCGGCCGCCCAGCATCATTTCAAGATACCGGCCGCCAAGCTTAGCTCCCGTCAGGCGGCGTTGCTGGCTGTCTCCCTGCCCAATCCGATTGATCGCGTGGCGAGCAAACCCGGGCGCGGCCTGCAGCGGCTGGCCGGCCTTATCGAGCGTCGGGCCCGCGCCTCGGGCGGCTATGTCGGCTGCGTGCTTGACTGATCCTGCGTGCTTGACTGATCCCGACCCTCTGCCTCAGCCCTTCCTGAAAATATAATCCGTTTCCTGACGCAGCGTTTCGCCCGGCCGCAGGATGGCGTGCGGAAAATCCGGGTGATTGACGGCATCGGGCCAAATCTGCGTTTCAAGGCAGAAACCGGCGAAGGGGCCATAATGGCGGCCATCGAGGCCCGGAACGGGAACGTCGAGCTTGAAGGCTGAATAGAACTGCACACCGGGCTCTGTCGTGTGGACTTCAAGGGCGATATCGGAGGCAGGTGAATAGGCGCGGGCGACCTTGCGCTTGGCGCGACGCTCGGGCGAAAGGCAGAAATTGTGGTCGTAGAGAACCTGTTCGCCATTCTCCTTGCGCCGCATCGGCGTCGGGTGGCGCAGGTCGAAGACGGTGCCTTCGACGGAGCGGATTTCGCCGGTCGGTATCTGCTGTTCGTTGGTCGGCAGGTAAAAGTCAGCGGCGATGCTGATCTCATGGCCAAGTGCGGTATCCGCGCCGTCGAGGTTGAAATAGGAGTGCTGGCACACATTGGCGATGGTCGGCTGGTCGGTCACCGTTTCATAAACAACCGAAAGCACGCCGCCATCGCGGATCGTATAGGTAGCAGTGACCGTGCAATTGCCGGGATAACCGGCGCGTCCATCGGGGTCGATAATCTGCAGGACGGCGTGGCTTTCGCCATGCTCCATCAGCATCCAGTTGCGCTTGCCCATGCCGTCGCTGCCGCCGTGCAGATGGGTCACGCCCTTTTCGTTCAGTTCTAGCTGGTATTCATGGCCGTCGATCGCGAACCT
The DNA here is from genome assembly GCF_000092025.1 of Agrobacterium fabrum str. C58. Classification (NCBI taxonomy): domain Bacteria; kingdom Pseudomonadati; phylum Pseudomonadota; class Alphaproteobacteria; order Hyphomicrobiales; family Rhizobiaceae; genus Agrobacterium; species Agrobacterium fabrum. Next base: position 2,704,858 of record NC_003062.2, on the reverse strand, counting down.
GCCGTTGCCGATACGGTTGGCATTGCGGCCGGGCGTGGCGCCGAAATAGGAGGAGTATTTGTAATCCTCGAATTTGTCGAAGCCAAGCACCAACGGGGCCTGGTGGCCGTCAAGCCGCAGATCCTGGATAACAGCGCCCCAGGTGATGACTTTCGCCGTCAAACCGTCTTTCGAGATGGTGACGCGTTCGACCTTTTCGCCGGTCGCCGTGAAACCAAAATCTTCTCGTGCCGCACCGTCGCTCATCTCGTCATTCTCCCTGGTATCGCAAATTGCCGGGCGGACGTTGCGTCATTTTCCGGCAATTCGCAATCCCGCAGTTTACGCCGCCAGTTTCCCGATGGCTTGGGGGTCATAAGGCGTCGTCTGGTATATCTCGTTGATCCAGTTTCCGAAAAACAGATGGGCGTGGCTGCGCCAGCGGTTCAGCGGGGCAAGCTCCGGATCATTGTGGGGAAAATAATCATGCGGCAGCTTGATGGGGACACCGGAGTTCACATCACGGAAATATTCATCCGCAAGCGAAGTGGAATCATATTCAACGTGGTTAAACATATAGAGCCGATTTCCGGCTTTCTCATGCGCCAGGCACACGCCCATCTCGTCGGACTCCATCAGGATTTCCAGCTCGGGGTGTTTTTCGATATCGGCGCGGCGCACTTCCGTCCAACGCGACACCGGAACCTGAAAATCGTCTGAAAAACCGTTAAGGTAAATCGATGAGGGGCTAAGGTTGCGGTGGCGATAAACCCCGAAAGCCTTTTCCTTCAACTCGTATTTCGGCACCCCGTGGAAATGGTAGATGGCGGCCATTGCGCCCCAGCAGACATTCAGAGTCGAATGGACGTTGGTCTGCGTCCATTCGAAAATCTGCTGCATCTCGTTCCAGTAAGTCACATCTTCATAATCTAGCAGTTCGATCGGTGCGCCGGTGATGATGAAGCCGTCGAACTTGCGGTGACGGACCTCTTCCCAGGTCTGGTAGAAGGAGAGGAGATGTTCTTCCGGCGTATTCTTGGCGCGGTGACCGCCGATGCGGATGAGCGACAATTCCACCTGCAGCGGCGAGGCGCCAACAAGACGCGCCATCTGGATTTCCGTCTTGATCTTGTTCGGCATGAGGTTCAGAAGCCCGATCTGGAGCGGGCGAATATCCTGCCGGATGGCCGCCGTTTCGGTCATGACCCGCACACCCTCATGAACGAGGGTCTCAAAGGCGGGAAGGGTATCGGGAATCTTGATCGGCATGTCGAACTCTCTTTTCCGGATCACGTAAAGAACGTTGCGAAAACAAAAAAACCGGCAGCGAAATCGCGGCCGGTCCCAGGAAATTGCCCTTTTCCTCGACCCTTTAGCGACTTCTTTAAAGTGGCTGCAAGCCGGTCGGCAAATCACCACTGAGGCGTTTCATAATCCCGAAGCCGGCGAAAATCAATATAGGCTGATTTCATCGGGGTTTCGGCTTTCCATTTTCGGCCGAGGTGCGGTAAGGCAGGGCATGAACAAAGAGCGCTTCACCATTCTGCTTGGCGGCGATGTCGCGGTGTCCGATCGTCTGAAACGGGCGGTCGTCAATAGCCGTGTGATTGCGGCCGATGGCGGCATGCGCCACGCCACGCCGCTCGGTCTCACGCCCGAACTGTGGGTCGGGGATTTCGATTCCGCCAACCAAGAGCTCCTCGATGCCTGGCCGGATGTGACGCGGCAACCCTATCCGGCCGCAAAGGCCGTGACGGATGGTGAGATCGCGGTGTCCGAAGCACTTTTGCGCGGCGCGCATTCGTTGCTGCTGGTTGGCGCGCTTGGTGGCGCGCGAAGCGACCATGCGCTTCAGCACCTTCTTTATGCCGTGGCGCTTGCGGAGCGTGGTTTCGAGGTGACGCTGACCTCCGGTGAAGAAGAGGCGAGGCCCCTGCTTGCCGGTTCGCTCGCCATTGATCTGCCGGCTGGATCGTTGTTCTCGGTTGCCGGGTTTACCGCCCTTGAGGGGCTCGATATCGGTAATGTGCGTTATCCGCTCAATGATTTCGCGCTTGCTTTCGGGTCCTCCCGCACTATTTCCAATGTCGCGAATGGCGGCCCTGTGCATTTCTCGCTGAAAAGCGGCAAGGCCATCGTGCTCGCCCGCCCCTATGACCTGACCGGAGCCTGACGCCTTGGCACCCCCAATTCTGAAACTCGACGATATCAAGCTGACCTTCGGCGTGACCCCGCTGCTCGACGGTGCCAACCTCCAGGTAGAGCCCGGTGACCGCATCTGCCTTGTGGGGCGCAATGGCTCGGGCAAATCCACGCTGATGAAGATTGCCGCCGGCCTGGTCGAGGCGCAGTCGGGCGAGGTTTTCCGGCATCCCGCCGCCACCATTCGTTATCTGGAACAGGCGCCGGATTTTGCCGGTTACGCCACCGTTCAGGCTTATGCGGAAGCGGGGCTCGGGCCGGGCGACGATCCCTATCGCGTGACCTATCTTCTTGAGCATCTGGGTCTTACCGGGCAGGAAAATCCGGAAAGCCTTTCAGGCGGCGAAGCGCGCCGTGTAGCGCTTGCCCGCGTCATGGCGCCGGAACCTGATATTCTGATGCTGGATGAGCCGACCAACCATCTGGACCTGCCCACCATCGAATGGCTGGAAGGTGAGTTGCAACAGACGCGCAGTGCGCTGGTGCTGATCTCGCACGACCGGCGTTTTCTCGAAAAGGTCTCGACCTCCACGGTGTGGCTCGATCGCGGCCAGTCGCGCCGTCTCAATCGCGGCTTTGCCCATTTCGAGGAATGGCGCGACAAGGTGCTGGAAGAGGAAGAACTGGAACAGCACAAGCTCGGCAAGGCCATCGAGCGTGAAGAACACTGGATGCGCTATGGCGTGACCGCAAGGCGCAAGCGCAACATGCGCCGCGTCGGCGAGCTTCAGGCCATGCGTGCGGACTATCGCGGCCACAAGGGGCCGCAGGGTTCCGTGCAGGCGACCGTCACGGAAGGGCGGGAATCCGGCAAGCTGGTGATCGAGGCGGATGCCATCAGCAAGGCTTATGGCGAGCGGGTGATCGTGGCGCCGTTCTCGCTCAGGGTTCATCGTGGAGATTGCATCGGCCTCGTCGGGCCGAACGGTGCGGGCAAGACGACGCTTCTGAAGATGCTGACGGGCGAGCTTGAGCCCGATAGCGGCACGGTGAAGCTCGGCACCAATCTGGAGATCGCCACGCTCGACCAGAAGCGCGAGGATCTCAATCCCAACGAAACGCTCGCGCATTATCTGACCGACGGGCGTGGTGACAATCTCCTCGTCAATGGCGAAGTGAAGCATGTCACTGGCTATATGAAGGACTTCCTGTTCCAGCCGGAGCAGGCGCGCACGCCCATCCGCAATCTCTCCGGCGGGGAGCGCGCCCGTCTTATCCTGGCGCGCATTCTGGCCCGGCCGACCAATCTTCTGATCCTCGACGAACCGACAAACGATCTCGATATTGAAACGCTCGATCTGTTGCAGGAGATCGTTGCCGGTTTTTCCGGCACGGTCATTCTCGTCAGCCACGACCGTGATTTTCTCGACCGCACCGTCACCTCCACCATCGCACCCGCCAATCCCGATCAACCGGATGGGCGCTGGATCGAATATGCGGGCGGCTATTCGGACATGATGGCACAGCGCAAGGGTGCGGCGGACGAAAAACGCAAGGCCGAAAGGCAGGAAAAGGCCAAGGCCGTATCCTCAGCCTCGCCGTCGCAGGAGCCAGCGAAGGCCAAGGGCAAACTTTCCTTCAAGCAGAAATTCGCTCTCGAAAACCTCCCGAAGGAAATGGAAAAGACCCAGGAAGAGATCGCAAAACGCGAACAGCGCATGGCTGACCCGCAACTCTTTGCCAAGGATCAGGCGACCTTCAACAAGCTGGCGCAGGAAATGGAAAAGCTGCGCGAAAAGTTGGAAACCATGGAAGAGGAATGGCTGGAACTGGAGATGCTGCGCGAGGAACTTGAGAGCTGAAGCCAGGCACTCTCCGTTCGAGCAGTCCTTCGTCGGCCTTTGACAGGCAAGCGGAATTACCGTTCTATGACCCCGCTCGTTTGGAGGAGATCTGAAAATGCGCATGATTTTTGTCAATCTGCCGGTCAAGAATATCGAGGTGTCGAAAAGCTTCTTCACGGCCCTCGGTTTCAGTTTCAATCCGGAATATTCCGACGACCGCACGCTCTGCATGATCGTGGAGGAGAACATTTTCGTGATGCTTCTTCAGGAGGACCGGTTTCGGGATTTCATTAATGGCGATATCGCCGATGCCAAACAGAGCACCGAGGTTCTGACCTGCCTTTCCGCTGGAAGCCGGGAGGAGATCGACGAGATGATCGCAACCGCGCTTGCCTCCGGCGGTAGCAGCTGGAAACCGGTTCAGGACCATGGCTTTATGTATGCCGGCAGCTTTCAGGATCCCGACGGTCACGTCTGGGAGCTGGTGCATATGACGGGACAGGGTTGATCTCGCCCATCTTGCCAATCACCGACGACGGGACTAAACCATCATCTTGATCTAACGGGGTGTCTTCTGTGCTTTTGTGCAGAAGGCTGAGAGGCTTGCCAACCCGAAGAACCTGATCCGGTTCATACCGGCGGAGGGATTAGACGGCTTAAAGGCAAGCGGCTACTCCTTCTCGTCTTTTGAGGAGATACCCGTGCGCCGTCGTCTTTTCCTGAATTCCGTCATTGCCGCCTCGCTGTTTCTGCCCGGTTTAGCCGCGGCGCAGGACAAGCCGGAACTGACCGTCTACACCTATGAAAGCTTCGTTTCCGAATGGGGCCCCGGCCCCAAGGTGAAGGAAGCCTTCGAGAAGGTTTGCGTCTGCACGGTCAATTTTGTCGGTGTCGCGGATGGCGTGGCGCTGCTCAATCGTCTGAAACTTGAGGGCAGCGGTTCCAAGGCGGACGTCGTGGTCGGGCTCGACACCAATCTTGTCGCGGAAGCCAAACAGACCGGCCTTTTTGACGCCAGTGGCATCGATGCATCGGCGGCCAAGGTGCCGGGCGGTTACAAGGACGATGTTTTCGTACCCTATGATTATGGGCATTTCGCTGTGATCTATGACACGCAGGCGGTGAAAAACCCGCCGGCGAGCCTTAAAGAACTGGTGGAAGGCGACTCCGCGCAGAAGATCGCCATTCAGGACCCGCGTACCTCCACACCTGGGCTTGGCCTGCTTTTGTGGGTAAAGTCAGTTTATGGCGACAAGGCGCCGGAGGCTTGGGCAAAGCTCAGGAAGCGCATTCTCACCGTCACGCCCGGCTGGTCGGAATCCTATGGCCTGTTCACCAAGGGAGAGGTGCCGATGGTGCTCTCCTACACCACCTCGCCGGCCTATCACATGGTCGCCGAAAAGTCGGACCGTTATCAGGCTGCGGCCTTTTCGGAAGGGCATTACATCCAGATCGAAGTGTCCGGCCTTCTCAAAAACGCACCGCACAAGGAGCTGGCAAAGCAGTTTCTCGCTTTCACACTGACATCAGGTTTTCAGGATGCCATTCCCGAAAACAACTGGATGATGCCGGTTGCGGCAACGTCGGCGCCCTTGCCCGAGGCATTTTCCAAACTCGTCGTGCCGCAGAAGACCTTTCTGATGGATCCCGAAGAGGTGGCGAAGAACCGCAAAGCCTGGATCGACGAATGGCTTTCGGCCATGAGCATGAACTGAGGAAGAGGCACGCCCGCGCATGATGCTGCGTCGCGATTATCGGCGGTCGATCATTTTGGGGACGGCGGCTTTTGCCGCCGTTTTCCTGTTCATGGCGCTCGCGGTTTTCGCGCTATTGTCCTTTGATGTCGGCGCATCCGCCGCCGGTGTCATGGATGCCTACACACTGCGCATCCTGCGCTTCACGCTGTACCAGGCGACGTTGTCCACCCTTTTGTCCATTGCTCTTGGCCTGCCCGTCGCTCTGGCGCTCGCCCGGCGGAAAGAGTTTCCCGGAAGGATCTGGATCATCCGGCTGATGGCGGTGCCGATGGGGCTACCGGTGATCGTCGGTGCCTTTGGCATCATCACCATCTGGGGTAGGCAGGGTGTGCTGAACAGTGCCCTTGTTTTTGCCGGGGCGGACGAGCCTTTCAGCATATACGGACTTTCCGGCATTCTCATCGCTCACGTCTTCTTCAATCTGCCGCTTAGTGTTCGGCTGATGCTGGCGGGCTTGGAGCGTATTCCGGGGGAATATTGGCGCATGGCGGCAAGTCTCGGCATGGGGCCGGTTTCGGTTTTCCGTTTCATCGAATGGCCGGCGGTCTCGCGGCTCATTCCCGGCATTGCCGGGCTAGTTTTCATGCTGTGCGCCACCAGTTTCACGCTCGTGCTTCTTCTCGGCGGCGGGCCGGCGGCGACAACGCTGGAGGTGGCGATCTATCAGGCGCTGCGGTTCGATTTCGATCCGCAGCGGGCGATTGCGCTTTCGGTTCTGCAGATCGTCCTCACCGCAGTCCTGCTCGGACTCCTTGCCTTTTTGCCATCGCCGGAAGCGGAAATCTCCTCGCTCGGTCGCAACATCCGCCGTTTCGACGGCAGAACTACAGGCGCGCGGCTGTGGGACGGTGCGGCAATCGTTTTTGCCGTTTTCCTGGTCGGGCTGCCGCTTGTCGCCATAGCTGTTTCGGGGCTGCAGGCCGATCTGTCGCGTCTGCTCATCGCGCCGATCTTCCTGCGTGCCGCGACGACCAGTCTTTTAATCGCCATGCTGTCGGCAATTCTCGTCGTCCTCTGCTGCATGGCGATCATCGGCGCACGCCAGGCCATCGGCTCCAGACGCCAACTGGCGTGGCCTTTCGGCCTGCTTTCCGCCCTGCTTGGGGCGGGGTCGTCGCTGGTGCTGCTTGTTCCGCCCGTCGTGCTGGGAAGCGGATGGTTCCTGCTGTTGCGGGTGTTTGGTGATGTCAGTTTTTATGCACCCGTTCTCGTGGCGCTCATCAATATGCTGATGGCTCTGCCGCTTGCCATGCGGGTGATGGAGCCGGCCTTCACCAGCCATTTCCTGCGCACTGGCCGCCTTTCCGCCAGTCTCGGGCTTCAGGGCTATTCGCGGCTGCGGTTTGCCGATCTGCCGGTTCTCTGGCGGCCCATGCTGATGGCGCTTTCTTTTGCCATGGCGCTATCGCTCGGCGATCTGGGGGCAGTTGCACTGTTCGGATCGAAAAATTTCGTGACCTTGCCCTGGCTGGTCTACAGCAATATGGGCAGCTATCGCACCAACGATGCGGCCGGTTATGCCTTCCTCCTCGGTGTCGTTTGCCTGCTGCTTGCAGCAGGCGGTACTTCACGGCAATCCCCATCAGCAAGGGCTGGCATATGACAGGCGATGATTTTGCCGTTGCGCTGGATAAGATCAGGCTACGGCTCGGAACGCAGAACTTCGATCTCGATTGCACCTTTCCGCAAGGTCAGGTGACTGCGGTTGTGGGTGCCTCCGGTTCGGGAAAATCGACGCTCCTCAATCTCGTTGCCGGTTTCGAGGTGCCAGATTTTGGCCGTGTGGTTATCCACGGACAGGACATGGCGGCATCGGACCCTTCGGAAAGGCCGGTTTCATCGATCTTTCAGGACAATAATCTTTTCGCCCATCTCGATATTTTCACCAATGTCGCTCTCGGAGTCAGTCCCGGCCTGAAATTGCGGGCGGAAGACCGGCAGAGGATCGAGGTGGCGCTGGCGCGCGTCGGTCTTGCGGGTTTCGACAAGCGCCTGCCGGGCACGCTTTCCGGCGGCGAAAGACAAAGGGCGGCGCTGGCGCGTGCGCTGGTGCGGCAAAAACCGGTCATGCTGCTCGATGAGCCCTTCGCCGCGCTTGATCCGGGACTGCGGGCGGGCATGACGGCTCTGCTTCTCGACTTGCACGCCGAAACAAAAAATACGGTGATTATTGTCACGCATCACCCCGACGACATAAAAAAGCTGGCGCAACGGGTGGTTTTTCTTGATCGCGGCCGCGTTGTCTATGCAGGCTCGACCGCAGATTTCTTCGCCACACAAAATGTGAAGGCGGTAGACAGTTTTCTGAATGGCTGATCGCCTTATTTTCGACGCGTGCCGCTGGCAATCGCTTTAGATAACTTCAATGGCGCTAATTTGCACTTGCCAGTTTCAAGTTGTTGCCCGAGAAAAGATGGGAATTATTGCGTTCTTCAGGAATATTCCGGACTTGATGGATCGTTTTTACCGTTTTGGCATTCATCGCCCGTTGGGGCGAATCTGTTATTCTGGTCTGCAATTAACGGATGATCAGGAACGTTAAGGGGCAGGCATAGAGAATGAAAAATAGCATGACTGCACAGCGGAGGCTTTTCTCCGGTTCAGGCCTTCGCCGTTCCGGGCGGCTTGCTGCGGCGTGGTCCACGCTGACGGCGTCTGCCGTGCTGCTGTCATCGTGCCAGTCCCTGTTCAGCCCGGCCTACCAGTCCACATTGCGTCCCTCTGACAATCCGCAGACCGTGGAGCAGGTGCAGAAGAATGATCCGCGTGCCCAGATGGGTGCACGCGAACATCCGCGCATCGTGGCAAGTTATGGCGGCGAATATCGCGATGCCAAGACGGAACGGCTGGTCGCCCGCATTGCCGGCGCGCTGACGGCCGTCTCGGAAAATCCGCAGCAATCCTATCGGATTACCATTCTCAATTCGCCCGCCATCAATGCTTTCGCCTTGCCCGGTGGATATCTTTACGTGACGCGCGGGCTTCTGGCGCTCGCCAATGACGCCTCGGAAGTGGCGGCCGTGCTGTCGCACGAAATGGGCCATGTGACCGCAAACCACGGCATCGAACGCCAGCGCCGCGAAGAGGCGGAGGTGATTGCCAGCCGCGTGGTTGCAGAAGTTCTGTCGAGCGACCTTGCCGGCAAACAGGCACTGGCCCGCGGCAAGCTGCGGCTTGCGGCCTTCTCCCGTCAGCAGGAATTGCAGGCGGACGTCATCGGCGTCCGCATGCTGGGCGAGGCCGGTTATGACCCTTATGCATCGCCGCGTTTTCTGGATTCCATGGCGGCCTATGCCCGGTTCTCTTCGGCCGATCCCGAAAACGACCAGAGCCTCGACTTCCTTTCCAGCCACCCCAACACGCCGCAGCGCATCGAGCTGGCGCGCCGTCATGCCCGCGCCTTCGGACAGGAAGGGCAGGTCGGGGACCGGGGCCGCGACTGGTTTCTGGATGGCATAGACGGCCTGCTTTACGGGGACAGCCCACAAGAGGGTTATGTCCGCGGCCAGACATTCCTGCATGGAACGCTGGGTATCCGTTTCGACGTGCCGGAAGGGTTCGTCATCGACAACAAGGTAGAGGCCGTTCTGGCGACTGGCCCGGGCGACATGGCCATCCGTTTCGATGGCGTGGCCGATCCGAAACAGACGAGCCTTGCCAATTACCTGACCAGCGGCTGGGTTGCCGGCCTGTTGCCGGAAACCGTCAAGGAAACGCAGATCAACGGTCTGGAGGCTGCGACAGCCCGCGCCAGCGCCGATAAATGGGATTTCGACGTGACCGTCATTCGTGTCGGTCAGCAGATTTTCCGGTTTTTGACGGCGGTTCCGAAGGGCAATACGCAGCTCGATTCCATAGCCAATGTGCTGCGCACCAGCTTCCGCAAGATGACGCCGCAGGAGATTGCCTCGCTGAAGCCGCTTAGAGTACGCGTGGTGACTGTGAAGCCCGGTGAAACTGTGGCGACAATGGCGGCGCGGATGATGGGAACGGAGCGGAAGCTCGACATGTTCCGCATGATTAACGCAATGAGCGCCACGGCCACGCTTCAGCCCGGCCAGCGGGTCAAGATCATTTCGGAATAGAGCCAAAGAAAAACCCCGGATCGCTCCGGGGTTTTTTGTTGTCTGGCATCTGTTAGAATTATTGCCACTCGCGCACGTCGACGAAATGACCGGCAATTGCCGCAGCCGCAGCCATGGCTGGCGAGACGAGGTGGGTTCGGCTCTTATAGCCCTGACGGCCCTCGAAGTTGCGGTTCGAGGTGGAGGCACAGCGTTCGCCGGGCTTCAGGCGGTCGTCATTCATGGCAAGGCACATAGAGCAGCCCGGTTCGCGCCATTCGAAACCGGCGTCGAGGAAAATCTTGTCCAGACCTTCTTTTTCCGCCTGTTCCTTGACGAGTCCGGAGCCGGGCACGATCATGGCCGAGACGGTGGAAGCCACCTTGCGGCCATCGACGATCTTGGCCGCCGCCCGCAGATCCTCGATGCGGCCATTGGTGCAGGAGCCGATGAAGACACGGTCGATGGCGATATCGGTGATGCGCGTGCCGGGTTTCAGGCCCATATAGTCAAGCGCGCGCCATTTGGAAGTGCGCTTGTTTTCTTCCTCGATATCATCGGGATTGGGAACGATGCCTTCAACGGAGGTCACATCCTCCGGAGATGAACCCCAGGAGACAATTGGCGGCAGATTGGCTGCATCGAGGATGACAACCTTGTCGTAATGGGCGCCCTCATCGGATTTCAGCGTCTTCCAATATGCGATGGCCTGTTCCAGCGTCTCACCCTTCGGCGCACGCGGTTTGTCCTTGATGTAATCGAAAGTCGTTTCATCGGGTGCGATCAGACCGGCGCGGGCGCCGCCCTCGATGGTCATGTTGCAGACCGTCATGCGCCCTTCCATGGAGAGCGAGCGGATCGCCTCGCCAGCAAATTCGATCACATGGCCGGTGCCGCCGGCCGTGCCGATCTCGCCGATAATGGCAAGGATGATGTCCTTGGCGGTCACGCTTTCCGGAAGCTTGCCATCGACACGCACCAGCATGTTCTTGGCCTTTTTCTGGATCAGCGTCTGGGTGGCCAGAACATGCTCCACTTCCGACGTGCCGATACCGTGCGCCAGAGCGCCGAAAGCGCCGTGGGTGGAGGTGTGGCTATCGCCGCAGACGATCGTCATGCCGGGCAGGGTGAAGCCCTGCTCGGGGCCGACGATGTGGACGATGCCCTGGCGCTTGTCGCGCTCGGAATAATATTCGACACCGAACTCCTTGGCGTTCTGCGCAAGCGCTTCCACCTGAATGCGGCTTTCCTCGTTCTTGATGCCTTCCAGCCGGTCGGCTGTGGTCGGAACGTTATGGTCGACCACGGCGAGCGTGCGGGTCGGCGAATGCACGGGTCTACCGGCAATGCGCAAACCTTCGAAGGCCTGTGGGCTCGTCACCTCATGCACGAGATGACGGTCGATGTAGAGAAGACAGGTTCCGTCCGGGTCACGATTGACGACGTGGTCGTCCCAGATCTTGTCATATAAAGTGCGGGGTGCGCTCATGGCTCTATGCCTTGTCATGGAAAAGGGTAATCAGGGTTCAGAAAGGCGGTGGACAGCGGGTGCTGTCAGGCGAGCCTAAGTCGGCTGTTGAGCGCCCCGGAAATGCGCGCAAAGAACCGTGCCGGCAGACGCTTGTGGTCCTGCAGCACGTAAACATTCTGAGCGAGACATCCGAATTTAGATCCCATGGCAACTTTCATAGCAGATCGATGGTTTTACGGCAATATGAATGCTTGGGAGACGCGCCGAAGGATGGAATAGTTTCGTTCATATGCGCTGCACCACGGTTGGATCGCCTGCGCTGCAACGCTTTGCGATCGATATGGTGCGACGCAACTTGCCTATTTTGCGGCGCACATATAGATGGGTTCCCTTATCATTTGCATTCGACGAGAAATCGAAGGGAGGAAAGCACATGGTATCCGAAAAGGCCCTCATATCGAAGATCACCTGGCGGCTGATGCCGTTTCTTGGCCTTCTCTACCTCATCGCTTATATTGACCGCCAGAATGTCAGCTATGCCAAGCTGCAGATGGTCGATGCGCTGAGCCTGAGCGAATATGCCTACGGTCTTGGCGCTTCGCTGTTTTTCATCGGTTATTTCCTCTTCGAAGTGCCGAGCAACCTGTTCCTCAACCGTTTCGGCGCCAGCAAATGGTTTGCCCGCATTCTGGTTTCCTGGGGCGCCGTCACCATCGCGCTTGCCTATACGCAGAACGCCACGATGTTTTACATCCTGCGTTTCCTGCTCGGGCTTTGCGAGGCGGGCTTCTTCCCCGGCGTGCTGTTCCTCATGACGCTCTGGTTCCCGCGTGATTATCGCGGTCGCATGATCGGCCTCTTCATGATTTTCAGCGCGCTTGCCAACGCAGTCGGTGCGCCGCTCGGCGGCATGCTGCTCGATCTCGATGGTTTCCTCGGTTATGCCGGATGGGAATGGGTTTTCCTGGCGACCGGCATACCTGCCGTCATCGCCGGCATCGTAACCTTCTTTTATCTGGATGACACGCCTGATAAGGCGAAGTTCCTCACCCAGGATGAGAAGGACTGGCTGAAGAACCGGCTGGCCGAAGAAAACAAGGGCATGGAAGAACATGCGGAAGACGGTTTCAAGGCCCTGGTCAACCCGCGCGTTCTGTTCATGGCGCTGTGCTACGTCGGATTTCCGCTGGCTGCTTATGGGCTTAGCTACTGGCTTCCGACGATCGTGAAGAGTTTTGGTGTTTCCAACACCACCAACGGCTTCATCAATATCATCCCCTGGATTATCGTCGCCATTGCCCTGTTCGTCGTGCCTTCCGCGGCCGACAAGGCGAAGAACAAGACGCCCTATATTGTTGGTCCGGCTTTCGTTGGCGCTTTCTGCCTGCTGATGTCGGCATTGCTCAGCGATCCGGTGTTGCAGTTCGCCTTCCTTTGTGTCGCTGCCGCAGGTATCTTCGCCGGCCAGCCGGTGTTCTGGAGCCTGCCCGGCCGTTTCCTCAAGGGAGCGGGTGCGGCTGCGGGTATCGCCGCGATCAATTCCGTCGGCAATCTCGGTGGCTTCGTGGCGCAGAATGTCGTGCCCTGGATCAAGGATCAAACCGGCAGCACGATCGCGCCGATGTTCTTCCTTGCGTTCTGCCTTGCGCTTGCAGGGGTGCTCGTCATCATCGCAACGCGTAAAATGGGCAATCAGGTCAAGGCTGCCTGACTTTGGAAGATTGAGACAGCTGACGCGATTACTCACAGTTGCACATATAAAAATTGTGGCCCGGAGGTTTCCGGGCCACAATCATTTTAAGCGATAGAATATGAAATTCTCTTCAGAGACTTATGCGGTGAACCAGTCGCTACCGGTCAGATGGACGTTGGAGAGAACGATTTTCTCGCCTTTGTGCTCGCCAGTGACGTTGTAGGTGAGAACGGTGTCGTTGTCTTCGAACCTCACTGCCCAACTATCGATGGTCGTATTTACCAGCTTGAGCTTGTCCACGGCGGCGTTGAAACCATCGATCGTGTCAGTGACAATGCTCTTGGCCATATCACCGAGATTGAATACAAAGGTATCGGCGCCACCGCTTGCGATGATGTGATCGATTCCCTTGCCGCCGGTCACCAGCGACGAAGCCAAGTTCACACCGCTCAGGTCGATGGTGTCGTTACCTGCACCCGCGTCGATCTTGACGGAGGTGAAGCTTCCGTCTGTGACGCCGGCACCGCCGTTAACGACATTGGTTCCGGCAGCGATACCGCCGGCACCAGCTTCGTTAAATGCAGTGCCAGCCTTCACGACAATCGTATCGTTACCGGCACCCGTATCGATGTTGAAGGCATTTACCCAGTTCTTGTCGTTGGAAACGACCGAAACGGTGACGGTGTCATTGCCTGCACCCGTTGAGATGTTGCCACGCTTGGCATTGGAAACGTCTACGTTGGACGAACCGGTGCCGCCGAGATGAACGTCGACCTGAACGAAATCCTTGAAGATAAGGTTTTCAGAGGTGTCTGACTGGGCAAGGGCGTTCTTTACCGAGTTCCATGCCGAAGACACGTCGAACTTAAAGGCGTTTGCGGACGCGTCGTAGCCAACATCAACCGTACCGCCAGCACCCGTGCCGGGAACCGACACGGAACCGACGTTGACACTGCCGGTTTCCATCGAGGAGCCATTCTTAACCTGGGCGGTCGATTCCGTGAGGAGCTTATAAGCTTCCTGATCAATGAGGCTTGTAAGCGAGGAAACCGAAGCGGCGCCGCCATTACCAAACGTTACTTTTAACGCCATTTTAAACTCCTATAAATTTTTGAGAAATCGATGAATTGAAATTAAGTTTCTGTTAATTGTTGCGGGTAACATTTAATACATAAAAAACCATAATACAATATAAGAAAATCGTATTTTCAAAAAAATCGCGTATTTGGTGTGTTGAAAATTTTTCTATTTTTTGCTTAAAAAGTAAGAAACTATTCCTGCACGAAGGTCTTTTTGAGTCTGTCCTGGAACGGCTTCACAAAATAGGAGAGAACACTTCTCTCGCTGGTCTGGATAAATACTTCCGCCGGCATGCCAGGATACAACTTCCCGCCAGGTAGATGCCCCATGCCAGCTTTGTTAGGTCTGATGCGCAGGACGTAATAAGATGTGCCAGTTCGGGAATCTGTCTGCAGATCAGGGGCGACCACAGCAACTTCCGCGCTCAAGTCCGGTGTCGTGCTTTGATTGAACGCCGTGAAGCGAACGGTGACCGGCTGCCCGACATAAATCTGATCGATGTCTCGCGGAGTTATATTGGCTTCGATTGCAAGATCATCCTTGTCAGGAACCACCAGCATCAGCACTTCACCGGGTTGGATGACGCCGTTTATGTTGTGCACTGAAAGTTGATAGATACGACCGGCAATCGGTGAGCGGATGTCGAGACGATCTAGCTGGTCGCGTGTTGCCGCCAGCCGTTCTTCATATTCGGCAACGGTTGCTTCGATCGATGTCAGATCTTTCGTGACTTCCGATTTTCGGTCTTCGTCGAGTTGAAGCAATTGCAGGTCCAGTTCGCTCAGCTTGCCCACGGTCTGCGCACGAGCCGCGATATATTGGCCCTGCTGACCTTCAAGATTGGAAAGCTGGCGTTTGAGGAGATTGAGGCGCTGGAGCGTGACGAGTCCTTTTTTCAAGAGCTCATCTGTCTTGGAGACATCTTCCTTCACAATGGCGAGTTCGTTTTCCGTGGCCTCAACCTGTACGTCGAGGCCACGTGCCTCGTCGGCCAGTTGAAGCTTGCGTGTGGCAAGCTGCTTTTTCATGCCGATCAACGCGTTGCGACGACTGTTGAAAAGGTTCTGTTCGCTATCGATGAAGGTTTTGGCGGACTTCGAACTCGTCAGTGCCGTCAGGTCTTCGGTCACGGTGAAAGAGGGTTCTTCGGCAATCTCTGCCCGCAGGCGCGCCCGACGCGAATAGAGTTGCGCAAGCGTATTCTCAATAATTGAGAGGTTTGCCTGAACGACCGTGGCGCTCAGCCGTAACAGAATCTGACCAGCCGCGACCCTGTCGCCTTCGACGACATTGATCTCACTGACGATGCCGCCGGAAAGATGCTGGATTTTTTTGGAATTGCCTTCAACGACCACCCGGCCCGTGGCCACCACGGCGCCGGCAAGCTTTGCGAAAGCCGCCCAGCCGCCCATTCCGACGAGAAGGCCGAGACCGAGGACGACCACGGCGGCCGAGTGCCTGAGAATGGATGAATTCGTCGTACCGGTTTTTTCTGCATCAGCCATTTTCGCTCACCCGGTTTTCAATCTTGCGCGTTTCTTCCCCCTCGGGCACTTGGCGGATATTCTGCCGCAGGATTTGTGCAAGCACCTCTTCCTTGGTGCCGAAGCGCAGCATCCGGCCATTGCTCATCACCATCACCATATTGATGCTTTCGAGGGCGCTGGGGCGGTGTGCAATGACGACGACAATGCCGCCGCGCGCTCTGATGTCGCCGATGGCATTGCGCAGGGCCGCCTCACCTTCGCTGTCCAGATTGGAATTCGGCTCATCGAGGAGGACGAAGAAGGGCTCGCCGAACAGCGCGCGGGCAAGGCCGATGCGCTGCTTTTGCCCGCCCGACAAAGCCTCGCCGCGATCGCCTATAGAGGTATCGTAGCCATTCGGCAGGTTGAGGATCAGCTCATGCACCTGAGCGGCCTTGGCGGCAGCAACGATCGATTCCGCAGTCGCATTGCGGTCGAAACGCGCGATGTTCTGCGCGACCGTTCCCGGCATCAGTTCCACCTGCTGGGGCATGTAGCCGATGGATTTACCGAGAAACTCGAAGTCCCACTGGTTGAGTGCTGCCCCATCGAAGCGGACGGAGCCGCGCTCATAGGGCCAGATGCCGGTCATCAGACGCGCCAGGGTGGATTTGCCCGAGGCGCTTGGACCGATGATGCCGAGCCCGTCGCCCGCATTCAGCGTGAAGGAGATGTCGGCGACCGTATCGCGCGCGCCATTCGGCGGGCCACCGGTGACACGATCGACGGCAACGGTAAATTGCGGACGCGGCAGGGAGAGCGGTGGGGCGGGCTCCGGCACAAGCTCCAAAAACTCGTTGACGCGTTTCCACCCCTGCCTGGCGGTCATGAAGCTGCGCCAGTTCGCGATCGCATGTTCGACAGGGCCGAGTGCCTTTGCAGAAAGGATCGATCCTGCGATGATGCTGCCTGCCGAGGCGTGGCCGTCGATGACAAGCACGGCGCCGATGGCCATGACGCCGGATTGCAACAACAGGCGGAATGTTCGCGACATGGCGCCGAGCATGCCTGCGGTATCTGACGTCGACAGGGTCACGGAGCGATATTTGGAGTGCAATTCGTCCCACATCGACGTCACCGCACCCATCATACCCATGGTCTTGATGGATTCGATGTTGCGCTGGCTGCTGCCGACAAGCACGTTTCTCTGGCCTCGCGCGGTATAGGCCTGCTTCGTCGCCCTTTCGGTCAGCCAATTGGTCAGAAGCGTCAGCACGACGAGAACCACGGCCCCGCCGAGCACCGCAAAACCGATCCAGGGATGCAGGGCAAAACAGATCAGGAGATAGATGGGCAGCCAGGGAATATCGAAAAAGGCTGCCGGGCCCGGTCCGGAAAGAAACTGGCGGATCTGATCGAGATCACCGACGATCTGCAGCCCGTCGATCTTGCTGGAGGCGAGAAGCGGCGCGCTGATCGATGCCCTGAAAAGCTTCTGATTGAGCGCATCATCCATATTGTCGGAGATACGCGCCAATATACGGCCCCGCAATGCGTCGAACCCCATCAGAAACGCGTAGAGAACGATCAGGAGAACAACCAAAGCCACAAGAGATGGAATGCTCTTGCTGGGCAAAATGCGATCGTAAACTTCCAGCATGAAAAGCGAGCCGGAAAGATTAAGGATGTTCATCAACGCGCTGGCGAGGCCAACCGCGAAAAAAGTGGACTTATTTTTTGTTAAAAAAGAATTAAATAAAAACATAATAACACCTAAAACAGCAAGAAAATTGCACAATAAAAGGGATTAGGCAATGCTATTCGAGGATGGGCTAAAACACCCGCCTGAAAAATCTAAGTAAATATCTGTTATCTGTTTGGAATCTGTTGGTTTATCCAGAAAAAACTGAAATGGAACCAGCAGACGGGAAAAAGCGACAGCGTTTCTTAAGGTTTCT
Organism: Agrobacterium fabrum str. C58; assembly: GCF_000092025.1. Taxonomy (NCBI): domain Bacteria; kingdom Pseudomonadati; phylum Pseudomonadota; class Alphaproteobacteria; order Hyphomicrobiales; family Rhizobiaceae; genus Agrobacterium; species Agrobacterium fabrum. Next base: position 2,687,404 of record NC_003062.2, on the reverse strand, counting down.
GGCCCGCCGCCCGTAATTCGGGCCAGGTATCGAATTGGCAGTTTGCGGCCTCCGGTTTGCGATTGGCAGCCTGAGACCACAAAAAAGGCGACCCGAAGGCCGCCTTTCGTGCATCCATCGAAATGGAAATCTTATTCCGCCGTAGCTTCTGCAGCCTTTGCTGCTTCTTCCGCTGCCTTGGCTTCTGCGGCTTCGGCTGCTGCCTTTTCGGCGGCGAGAGCCTGTGCTGCTGCTACCTTTTCAGCTTCCAGACGTGCCTTTTCTTCGGCAGCTGCCTGGCGTTCGGATTCGTTCAGCTTGCGGGCGCGCGTACCGGTGTTTTCAACGATACGGGCAGCCTTGCCGCGACGGTCGCGCAGGTAGTAGAGCTTCGCGCGGCGAACCTTACCACGGCGAACGATTTCAACGCCTTCGACCAGCGGGGAGTAGATCGGGAATACGCGCTCGACGCCTTCGCCGTAGGAGATCTTGCGAACGGTGAAGCTTTCGGAAAGGCCGCCGCCAGAACGGGCGATGCAAACGCCTTCGTAAGCCTGAACGCGGGTACGGTTACCTTCCGTCACGCGAACGTTGACGCGCAGCGTGTCGCCCGGAGAAAACTCAGGCAGGGTGCGCTTTGCTTCGATCTTGGCAGCCTGTTCGGCTTCCAGCTGCTGAATGATATTGGTCATGTTAACCTCTGATTTCTTCTGAAACAGCCAGAGCGCTCAACGGTTCGCCTGTCGGTCAATGCCTTCAGACCATGCCTTACGGCAGGAGCGGGTTCGCCATTCTTTGCTTGCGGTTAAAGGGGTAAACCCCAATTCCAAGCGCGCACATATACTAGCAAGCGCCATTTGTCATCCCTTTCGTGACAATATTTTATCAATTAAGCGCCGCGCTCCGGCAGTTGCGAAGCGGCTTGCTGCCGGATATGGCATGAGAACCTTGGGAGGGGCCATGTCAGTTTTCATCGTTCTCATGCTGTTTACGACCGGTTTTTTGTCTGGTGTCGTTAATGCGATCGCCGGTGGCGGCACGTTCCTGACCTTCGGGGCAATGACGCTGGCCGGTCTGCCGCCCATCGTCGCCAATGCCACCTCGGCGATCGTGCAGTTTCCGGGTTACATCACCTCGGTGATCGCCTATGGGCCGGAAATCCGTGCTCATTGGCGCGAAGCGGTCTCGCTGTCTGTCGTTTCCGTCGTGGGCGGGCTTGCGGGGTCGCTTCTGCTCCTGTCGCTCGACAATCCTGCCTTCCGCCAGCTCGTGCCATGGTTGCTGCTGGCCGCCACGGCGGTTTTTGCTGCGGGCCCGTGGCTCAGGCCGAAGGCGAGTGCGGAGCGCTCCCCCGGCAATCTGCCGAGCCTCGTCTTTCAGGGGCTCGCTTCGATCTATGGCGGTTTTTTCGGGGCGGGCATGGGCATCATGATGCTTGCCATCCTCGGGATAACCTCCGGCGGCAGCTATCATCATCTGAACGCGCTAAAGAACCTGCTATCGGTGGTGATTGCCGTCATCGCCATTACGATCTTCGTCAGCGGCGGCGTCGTGTCCTGGTGGGCGGCGCTCATCATGTTTCCGGCGGCAGCACTTGGGGGCTATGTGGGCGTGCACACTGCAAGACGGGTGCCGCAATGGATCATCCGCTGGCTTGTCATTGCAGTCGGGCTAGTACTGACGGCCTATTATTTCGTCTCGGCCTGAGTTTTTTCCAGCAGATCCGGCCGTCTTTCCTTCGTCAGTGCCAGCGCCTGCTCGTGTCGCCACTTGTCGATAGCGGCGTGATTGCCTGACGTGAGGATGGCGGGAATATCGCGGCCTTCCCAGAGTTGCGGGCGGGTATAATGCGGATGTTCCAGCAACCCGCCCTCGAAGCTTTCATGCACGCCAGAGAGATCGTTGCCCATGACGCCCGGCAGGATGCGGACGACAGCATCCAGCAGCGTCAGCGCCGCCGGTTCGCCGCCGGAGAGAATGTAATCGCCGATTGATACTTCCTCCAGCCCACGTGCCTCGATGACGCGCTGGTCCACGCCCTCGAAGCGGCCGCAGACGATGATCGCGCCGTCGCCGGCCGCCAGTTCGCGCACGCGGTTCTGGGACAGCGGTTTGCCGCGCGGGCTCATCAGCAGCCGTGGCCGGGTGTCGCCTTTCGAAACATGATCGATGGCCGCGGCCAATACGTCGGGTTTCAGCACCATGCCGGCGCCGCCGCCTGCCGGCGTGTCATCGACGCTTCTGTGCCTGTCGGTGGCAAATTCGCGGATTTGTATGGGGTCCAGCGACCACTGCCCTCGCTCCAGCGCCTTGCCGGCTAGCGAATATTGGAGATGCCCCGGAAACATTTCCGGGTAGAGCGTCAGAACGGTCGCCTTGAAGGTCATGGATTTATTTCTTACCGAACGGCGACATGCCGTTTTGGTCCTTGTCGTCAGGATTGTCGATCAGGCCGGCGGCCATTGGGTCGATGAGAATGCGCCCGGCCTCCAGATCGATCTCCAGCACCGCAGCCTCGGAAAACGGAATGAGGGCAGGGCGGCGGCCGGCGCCTTTCAGTTCCAGCAGATCACCCGCGCCGAAATCGTAGACGGCGCTGACGGCGCCGTAGCTTTTTCCTTCGGCATCAACGGCTTCCAACCCTTCGAGATCGGCGTAATAGAATTCGTCATCGTCGAGTTCATCATCCGGCAGATTGTCGCGTTCAATGAAGAGTTCCAGCCCGTTCAGGCTTTCGGCCGCATTGCGATCGTTGATGCCACGGAAACGGACGACGACGACATTCTTGCCTTCGCGAACTTCCAGAATTTCAAAGACGCGGCCATCGGCGGTGACCAGATTGCCGTAATCGCCCAGCGCCATCGGGTCGTCCGTATAGGTGCTGACGCGGACTTCGCCGCGCAGGCCCTGCGCGCCGCCGATCTTTGCCATGAGTATCGGGTTTTCCAGCTTTGCCATCGGGCCGTCCGTCTTCTGGTGTTGGTTGCGTCAGCTTTAAGGTTTGTTGACGCCAAAATAAACAAAAAAACGGGCGGCATGGAAAACCACGCCACCCGTTCTTCAAAAGTTTCCGTGCAGATTATTCTGCAGCAGAGGCTTCCGCAGCAGCAGCAGCGGCTGCATCTTCAGCCTTCTGCTTCTTTTCAGCAACGCGTTCCAGAGCGCGCTTGCCCGGCAGTGCCTTTTCCGGGTTGCTGCGAGCGGCGCGCTCGGCAAGGCCTGCCTCTGCGAGGAAGCGCAGAACGCGGTCGGTCGGCTGTGCGCCCTTGGCGATCCATTCCTTGATGAGGTCAGCCTTCAGCTCAACGCGCAGCGGGTTGTCCTTGGCAAGCATCGGGTTCCAGGAACCGACCTTCTCGAGGAAACGGCCGTCGCGGGGCGAACGGGCGTCAGCAACGACGATCTGGTAATACGGGCGCTTCTTGGAACCACCGCGTGCGAGACGAATTTTCAGTGCCATGTGATTTACTCCTTAAGATGGCTTGTCCGCCGGTCAGGCGGTCTTTTCATGACCGCCATGTTCGGCGGCTATTGCTTCATGATGCCGGATGACTTCCTTGATGACGAAGTTTAAAAACTTCTCGGCGAAATCCGGGTCCAGATTGGCGTCCTTCGCAAGACGGCGAAGGCGTTCGATCTGGTATTCCTCGCGCGCCGGGTCGGCCGGCGGCAAACTGTATGTTGCCTTCAACACGCCCACCGCCTTGGTGCAGCGGAAGCGTTCAGCAAGAATGTGAACCAGTGCGGCATCGATATTGTCGATCGACTGGCGGTATTCGGAAAGCTGGGCTTTCACCTCTGTATTGTTCATTGGCGTCGCCCTCACTTCTTTTTCGGGAAACCAGGCAGGCCCGGCATGCCACCAAGACCCGGCAGCTTTGCCCCACCGAGACCGGGCAATCCGCCCGGCAGACCACCCATGCCGGGCATTGCACCCGGCTTGCCGAGACCGGCGGCTTCAGCCTGTTTCTGGAGCGCCTCAAGCTGCTTCGGATCGATGTTCGACAGATCAGGCATGCCGCCGCCCATCATCCCACCAAGACCCATCTTGCCGGCAAGGCCGCCCATCATCTGTTTCATGATGCCGCCTTTGCCCTTGCCGCCCATGGCCTTCATCATGTCGGCCATGCCGCGATGCATTTTCAAGAGCTTGTTGATTTCGGCGGCATCGGTGCCGGAGCCGGCGGCGATGCGCTTCTTGCGGCTGTGTTTCAGAATATCCGGATTGGCGCGCTCGGCCTTGGTCATAGAAGAGATGATGGCGATCTGGCGGTCGAACATCTTGTCGTTCATACCGGCCGAAGCCATCTTGTCCTTCATGCCGGCCATGCCGGGCATCAGTCCCATGATGCCGCCCATGCCGCCCATCTTCTTCATCTGACCAAGCTGGTCGGCCAGATCGTTGAGGTCGAACTTGCCCTTGGCCATCTTCTCGGCCATGGAGCGGGCTTTTTCCGCATCGATGTTTTCGGCGGCCTTTTCGACCAGCGAGACGATGTCGCCCATGCCGAGAATACGGTCGGCGATACGGCGCGGATGGAACTCGTCGAGTTCGTTCATGCGCTCGCCGATACCGATCAGCTTAATCGGCTTGCCGGTGACGGCGCGCATGGAAAGGGCCGCACCGCCGCGTCCGTCGCCGTCCATACGGGTAAGCACAAGGCCGGTGATGCCGACACGCTCATCGAAATTGCGCGCGAGGTTGACGGCGTCCTGACCGGTCAGCGAATCCGCTACCAGCAGGATTTCATGCGGGTTGGATTTCTTCTTGATGTCGGCCATTTCCAGCATCAAGGGTTCGTCGATGTGCGTGCGGCCGGCAGTATCGAGAATGACGACGTCGTGGCCGCCGAGTTTCGCAGCCTGTACGGCGCGTGCGGCGATATCTGTCGGCGACTGGCCGGCGATGATCGGCAGCGTATCGACGCCCGTCTGGACGCCGAGCTGGCGCAGCTGTTCCTGTGCGGCCGGACGACGCGTGTCGAGAGATGCCATCAGCACCTTCTTCTTGTCGCGGTCGGTCAGGCGCTTGGCGATCTTGCCAGTTGTGGTGGTTTTACCCGAGCCCTGCAGACCCACCATCATGATGACGACGGGGGCGGCCGCATGCAGGTCGATAGAAACGCCTTCGGTGCCAAGCATTTCGACAAGCTCGTCATGCACGATCTTGACGACCATCTGGCCGGGCTTGATGGATTTCAGAACCGCTGCGCCGACGGCCTTTTCACGCACCCTGTCGGTGAAGGAACGCACGACTTCCAGCGCCACGTCCGCTTCCAGAAGCGCACGGCGAACCTCGCGCAGGGCGGCGGCAACATCGGCTTCCGTCAGCGCGCCACGGCCGGTCAGTCCATTCAGAATGGAACCAAGGCGGTCCTGGAGGTTTTCAAACATCGTTTCTTCCTTCTTCGTTCCGGGGTTTCCGAAACGTCGGTGCTTTCGCTGGCAAAAACAAGACGCAAAGCCAAAAAGCACCCGAGGGCGCATCGCGCTGTCGGGTGTTGACCTCCGGGATCTCTTTATACCTTTTCGGGTCCCGGTCGGCGGCTTGGAGTCGTGAAACTGCCAGCTGATGGGCGGGATAAACAGGAAAGTGCAGGAAAAGTCAAGGCGGTGCCGGTTTCCGGCCGACGAAGCCCGCAAGTCATCTTTGCGTGATCGGCCACAGGCCGCTATTGGCAGCGCTTGAACGGGGTCATTGCGCTTCCTATACCTTTGTCATGAAACGTCGAAACTTTTTTCGTTTTTCCGCACTTGGCCTGCTCGCTCTGGCGGGCGGGGGCCTTTATGCACGCCGTTCGAGCGCCAGCGCCTATTATAGCGGCCCGATCTCCGATCATTTTGACGGAGTGCGCTTCTTCAATCCCGGCGGTACGCCGCCCGGCAATTTCATGGGCCTTTTGAAATGGCGCTTTAATGGCGAGCGCGCCACATGGCCGGAAACCTATCCGAGCCCGTTTCCCTTCGCGAAACCGGAAGCCCGGATCGACGGCAGGGATATGCGCGTCACCTTCGTCGGCCATGCCTCCTTTCTCATACAAACGGCGGGGCTGAATATTCTTGTTGATCCGGTGTGGTCGCAGCGCACCAGCCCGCTCAGCTTTGCCGGCCCCAAGCGGGTTAACCCGCCGGGCATCCGTTTTGAAGACCTGCCGCCCATCGATCTGGTGCTGGTGACGCATAATCATTACGACCATCTGGATATGGAAACGCTGAAGCGCCTGCATGTGGCGCATAAGCCGCTCTTCATCACGCCGCTCGGCAATGACGCCGTCATCCGCACCGGCGTTGAGGCGGCGCGTATCAAGGTGGGGGACTGGGGCGATGTGGTGGAGACGGGTTCGGTGAAAATTCACTTCGAGCCCTGCCATCACTGGTCGGCGCGCGGTTTGAACGATCGGAGCATGGCACTCTGGGCTGCCTTCGTCATCGAAACGCCCGGCGGCAAGATCTACCATATTGGCGATACCGGCTTCCACGAGGGTCTCAATTACGGCGCTGCTCGCAAGAAGCATGGTGAGTTCCGCCTCGCCAACCTGCCCTTCGGCGCCTACGAACCGCGCTGGTTTATGAAGGGCCAGCACCAGAACCCGGCAGAAGCCGTAGAGGGTATGAGGCTTTGTGGTGCGGCGCATGTCTGCGGCCACCATTGGGGTACGGTGCAGCTCACCGATGAGGCGGTGGATGCGCCGCTTGCGGCCCTCAAGGCAGCACTGACGGAGCAGGGGGTGGAGGAGAGCCGTTTTCGGCCGATGCGCCCCGGCGAGGTTTTCGACGTGCCTTCCGCCTGACGACCGCCCCGTTTGCGCCGCAACAGTCTGGTAATTTCCCGTCCTTTCCGCCATATAGGGCGAAAGCGCGGGAAAATCCCGTATGCAACTCGGTTTTCAGGCAGTTTTCAGGTTTTAAAGCGATGGCGGACACGGTCGAATTTGCGAAGATGAACGGGCTTGCCAACAAGATCCTCGTTGTCGATATGCGCGGCCGCAAGGATATGGTCACGCCAGCGGCTGCCATCGCCCTCAATTCCAATCCCGCCACGCAGTTCGACCAGATCATGGCGATCCACGATCCGCGTGTCGGCGGCACGGATGCTTTCATCGATATTCTCAATTGCGATGGCACCAAGGCACAGGCTTGCGGCAACGGCACGCGCTGCGTGGTGCAGGCGCTGTCTTCCGAAACCGGCAAGACCAGCTTCACCTTCCAGACGGTCGCTGGCATTCTGAACGCCGTCGAGCATGAAGACGGCATGATATCGGTTGATATGGGCCTGCCGCGTTTCCGCTGGAGCGACATTCCGCTGTCTGAAGAATTCCACGATACGAGCCGCATCGAATTGCAGATCGGGCCGATCGATGCGCCGATCCTGCATTCGCCTGCGGTCATGTCCATGGGCAACCCGCATGCGATTTTCTGGGTTGATCGCGATCCGATGACGTTTGATCTCGAACGTTTCGGGCCGCTTCTCGAAAATCATCCGATGTTTCCGGAAAAGGCCAATATCACGCTGGCGCAGGTGATTTCCGACAGCGCACTTCGCACCCGCACCTGGGAGCGCGGCGCGGGGTTGACGCTTGCCTGCGGTTCCGCCGCCTGTGCGTCGGCTGTTTCCGCTGCCCGCACCGGCCGCACCGGCCGAAAGGTCACCATCGATGTCGCCTCCAGCCCCGTGCGCGTGCCGCTGACCATCGACTGGCGCGAGGATAATCACGTCGTCATGACCGGCCCGGCCGAATGGGAATGGTCGGGTTCCGTCGATCCCGTCACCGGCGTCTGGGCGCGGGATGCGGTCGAGCGGGGGGCTGTATGAGTGGCGTCGAGGTCATAACCTTCGGCTGCCGTCTCAACACCTATGAATCGGAAGTGATGCGGGCGGAGGCCGAAAAGGCGGGGCTCAACAATGCCGTGCTGGTCAATACCTGCGCCGTGACGGGCGAAGCGGTGCGGCAGGCGCGCCAGGCCATCCGCCGCGCCCGGCGGGATAATCCGCATGCACGCATCATCGTCACCGGCTGCGCCGCCCAGACAGAAAAGCAGACCTTCGCCGACATGCCGGAAGTGGATGCGGTGCTGGGCAACGAGGAAAAGCTGAAAAGCGCCTCCTATCGCGCGCTGCCGGATTTCGGCGTTTCAGCGGAAGAAAAGCTGCGCGTCAACGACATCATGAGCATCAAGGCGACCGCGCCGCAGATGGTGAAGCACATTGACGGGCATGTGCGCGCCTTCATTCAGGTGCAGAATGGCTGCGATCATCGCTGCACCTTCTGCATCATTCCCTATGGGCGCGGAAATTCGCGTTCCGTGCCGATGGGTGCCGTGGTGGATCAGGCCCGCAGGCTGACGGAAAGCGGCTATTGCGAAATCGTGCTGACCGGTGTGGATGCCACGAGTTATGGGGCTGATCTGCCGGGCGAACCGTCGCTCGGTTACCTCGCCAAGACATTGCTGAAGCAGGTGCCTGATATTATTCGTCTCCGGCTTTCCTCGATCGATAGTATTGAGGCAGATCATCATCTGATGGATCTGATTGCCGATGAGCCGCGTTTCATGCCGCATCTGCACCTGTCCCTCCAGCATGGCGACGACATGATCCTGAAACGCATGAAACGCCGTCATTTGCGGGCCGATGCCATTCGCTTCTGCAACGAGGTGCGATCGCTGAGGCCCGATATCGCCTTCGGTGCGGATATGATCGCCGGTTTCCCGACCGAAACGGAAGAGATGCTTGAAAACGCCGCGACGCTGGCGGAAGAATGCGGTATTTCCAGCCTGCACGTGTTTCCCTATAGCCCGCGCGAAGGTACGCCTGCTGTGCGTATGCCGCAGCTCGACCGGGCGCTGGTGAAGGAGCGGGCGGGACGGCTTCGGGCGCGCGGCGAGGCGCTCAAGCAGGCGCATCTGCAAAACATGGTCGGTTCGGTGCAGACGGTCCTCGTCGAAAACAGCGGTTTTGCCCATACCGACAATTTCACGCTGGTGGCAGCGCCCGATCTTGCCCCGCGTACTCTTGCGCAGGTTGCGATTACCGGCCACAACGGCAAACATCTGAACATGAAGCTTCTGGCGGCGGATGCGGCCTGAGGCGACCAAAGAGAAAAGACACGGGAACAACCATGGCCCTCGGCTTCATCAAAAAAGTCTTTTCGTTCGGCAAGGACAAGGCCGAAACGGAAGAGCGGCCGCAAGAGGATGCTGCGCTTGAGCGTGGCAATGAAAATGCCTCCTTCGAAGCCGCGCTGAGTGACGCTGAAGCGCATGACGCTGTCGACAAGGACCCGGTGTCCGAACTGGAGATGGAGACGGCCGGCGGGCCGGCTGCCGACGAGGCCGTCGATGTTGCCCCCGCTGAAGACGATGAGGAAGAGGATGCGCCGCTTCTTCCAGGCGCCGAGCTTTCCGGCGATATGGGTTTGGTGCCCTTATCCTTGCTTCAGGCGGAAGCCGCTGCCGAGGAGCAGGGGGAACCTTTGCCGGAACCCCTGGATGCCGGGCTCGACGCAGATGCGATGGATGCATTGCTCAATGAGGCGGAAGCCGCAAGCGCGGTGGAATCGCCTGCCATTCCTCCGGTCTTGCCCAAGGGCTTTTCCTCGGCACGCGAACGGGAGGAACCTGTTCCTGTCGCACCCCAGGTAAAATTGACCTGGTTCCAGCGCTTGCGGGCCGGTCTTGCCCGCACCTCGTCGCAGCTGACCACGCAGATTTCGGCCCTCTTCACCAAACGCAAGCTGGATGAGGATACGCTCGACGAGCTGGAAGATCTTCTCATCCAGTCCGATCTCGGCGTCGAGACCGCCATGCGTATCACCGGCGCCCTGTCTTCGGAACGCTACGGCAAGGATGTGAGCGGCGAGGATGTGGCGCGCATCATGGCGGGCGAGATCACCAAGGTTCTGAAGCCTGTTGCCAAGCCTCTGGAGCTCGATCTTTCGCACAAGCCGCATGTCATTCTCGTTGTCGGTGTGAACGGTACCGGCAAGACGACGACCATCGGCAAGCTTGCCGCCAAGCTTTCCGGCTCGGGTCTCAAGGTGATGCTGGCAGCTGGCGATACGTTCCGCGCCGCGGCGATCGAGCAGCTGAAGATATGGGCGGACCGCACGGGCTCGGAATTTATCGGCACCAAGCTCGGTGCGGATGCGGCCGGTCTTGCCTACGACGCCTATGAGCAGGCGCGGGCGCAGAAAAGTGATGTGCTCATCATCGATACGGCCGGCCGTTTGCAGAACAAGACTGAATTGATGGCGGAGCTGGAAAAGATCGTGCGGGTGCTCGGCAAGCTCGATCCGGATGCGCCGCATACCGTGCTGCAGACGCTGGATGCGACGACGGGACAGAACGCCATGAACCAGGTGGAGATATTCCGCAATGTTGCGGGTGTTTCGGGCCTGATTATGACAAAATTGGATGGCACGGCGCGGGGCGGTATCCTCGTCGCTATCGCTGCCAAACATAAGCTGCCGGTTTATTTCATCGGTGTGGGTGAAGGCGTTGAGGATCTGGAGCCCTTCGAGGCGGAAGATTTCGCCAAGGCCATTGCGGGAGTTTGAGTATGGATATCGAAAGCAATTCCAAGGAAAGCGAAAAGATGGTGGCGGAAATCAGCCCGCTCTTGAAATTCGTGCTCGAGCTTGGTCCGCTTATGGTGTTCTTTTTCGCCAATTCCCGGGGCGAATGGCTCGCTTCCACCTTCCCGGTGCTGACGGAATTCGGCGGTCCGATCTTCATCGCCACCGGGCTCTTCATGATCGCGACCGCCACTGCCTTGACCGTGTCCTGGATTTTGACGCGGAAGCTGCCGATCATGCCGCTGATATCTGGCATCGTGGTGTTTGTGTTCGGCGCGCTGACGCTGTGGCTGCAGAACGATACCTTCATCAAGATGAAACCGACCATCGTCAACACGCTGTTCGGTGTCATTCTACTGGGCGGCCTGTTCTTTGGCCAGTCGCTGCTGGGTTACGTCTTCAATTCGGCCTTCAAGCTGACGGACGAGGGCTGGCGCAAACTGACGCTGCGCTGGGGCGTGTTTTTCCTCTTTCTCGCGGTGCTGAACGAGGTGGTGTGGCGCATGTTCACCACCGATACCTGGGTGGCCTTCAAGGTGTGGGGCACGATGCCGATCACCATCATCTTCACCATGGCGCAAATGCCGTTCGTCATGCGCCATTCTGTCGAACCTCTCGGCAAGGACGAAAAATGACAGTTGCGGAAATGTCGGCTTCCCGTTCGCGTTCGCTTAGATGGTTCGGTGTGGCTGCCGGACTGCTTCTGCTGCAGATCGTCATTCTCTACGCCATGGGCCGTATTCCCATCTGCGAATGCGGTTATGTGAAGCTGTTCGAGCCGGGCGTGAACACGCCGGGCAATTCCCAGCATCTGGCCGACTGGTATACGCCCTCGCATATCATTCACGGATTCCTGTTCTACTGGTTCGCCTGGCTGCTGTTCCGCAACAAGCCGTTTTCCATGCGGCTTTCTTTCGCGGTTCTGATCGAGGCGGCGTGGGAACTTCTCGAAAACTCGCCTATTATCATCGATCGTTACCGCACGGCGACCACGGCGCTGGGTTATACCGGCGACAGCATCCTGAATTCGGCGATGGACACGGTTTTCATGGCGCTCGGTTTCCTCTTTGCCGCGCGCGTGCCGGTGTGGCTGACGGTCGTGATCGCCATCTTCTTCGAAATCTTCACCGGCTGGCTGATCCGCGATAATCTGACGCTGAACGTCGTGATGCTGGTCTGGCCTGTCGACGTGATCAAGGAATGGCAGAACGCGCTCCCGCAAATGTGAACTGATCCATCGGAATTCCAGCCGGAAAGCCGCAAAAGCATCTTTTTATATGCAGGTTTTCTTAATGGCGTTCCGCTAACGTCGGGGTACAAAGCTCGTCTCTTTCCCCGGCAGACCCCGTTGCAAGATAATTTCGCCTATCTTCTCCCCTTCATCATGCTGACATTCGGCGTGGTGTTCCTGTTCCTGCATAGGATCGGCCACGCTTCGGCGCGATATTGGGGTATCGGATATCTTGCGGCGGCTTTTGGTTTCGCCACACCTCTGGTGCTTGGCGGCCTGCCGTTCGAAGTCCAGGCGATTCTTTCGAACCTGTTGTTCTTCTCCGCCTTCTTCCTTTATGGCCACGCGCTGCTCACCCATTTCGAGCGGCCGCTTTATACCAAGGCGCGGCTGTCGATCGTGGCAGTGGCGGTATTGCTGGTCTCGTTCCATGTTTTCGTCACGCCGGATCTGAAACGCGAACTCGTCATCGGCGATCTCGTCTGCGCTCTGCTGCTCGCCTTTCCGGTCTGGCTCGTGCGCAAACGGCCCGTCGCGCTCGCTGACAGGCTGATGGTGGCCATCGCCTCGCTCGTGGTGTTGGAGACGCTGGTGCGCATCGGCATGCTGCTGGTGATGACGCCGGGTGGCTCGATGATCGAGCTCAGCGAATTCTTCGAGTCGGACTATGCTTTTTACATGCAGCTCGCCGCCAGCATCTTCGGCTTCCTGCTGGCACTGTCCGTGCTCGCAAGCCAGATTTCCGTCACCGTCGACCGTCACCTGCATGCGGCGGAACATGATCCGCTGACGGATGTGTTGAACCGCCGCGGTTTCGACCGGCGCGTTCCTGACTTTCGCAACGATACGCCTGACGGCGCGATCATCGCCTGCGACATAGACCACTTCAAGCGCATCAACGATGTTTACGGTCATGCGGCTGGCGATATCGTGCTTATCGGCCTTTCCGATCTCCTCAGGCGAAACGCGCCTGACGATGCGCTGGTGGCGCGTTTCGGTGGTGAGGAATTCGTGGTCTTCCTGCCCGGACAAACGGCTGCTGCGGCCGGTCAGCTTGCCAATGGCATGCGCACGGGTCTTTCGTCGCTCGACTGGCGCAACCGCGGCGTCACCAGCCAGATCACCGCAAGTTTCGGCGTCTCGGCTGTTGCGAGGGGCGATCATTCCATTCACGATGCCATCAAGCGGGCCGATGACAGTCTTTATGCCGCAAAGCGCGGCGGTCGCGATCAGGTCGTGCTGGAAGGCATACGTTTGCCTGCGGAAGGGCCTGCGCTCCGGGTTATTACCAAGGCGTGACATCCTTTTGGCGCGGCGGCTACTTTCCAGTCGCTGCCGCGATGGCCGGCAGCAGGTCAAGCTCTATGCTGCGGGCGTCGAAGGGCCCGACCTTTTTATAAAGGATCGTGCCATCGGCGCCGACCAGATAACTTTCGGGAATGCCATAAACACCCCAGTCGATTGCCGCCTTGCCGTTCGGATCGATGCCTATCGCGGCAAATGGATTACCGAGTTCGCCGAGGAAGCGCAGCGCATTGTCCGATTTGTCCTTGTAATTGATGCCGACGACGGTGATGCGGCTATCCTTTGACAATTCCTGAAGCAACGGGTGCTCTTGCCGGCAGGGAATGCACCAGGAAGCGAAAACATTGACCAGCGTCAGCTTGCCCTTGATAGCGGCGTCGGTGAGCGCCGGCAAGTTGGAGCCTTCCAGCGGCGGCAGTGACAAGGCGGGTGCCTTGGTGCCGATGAGTGCGGAGGGAATAGCGCTGATATCCAGCCCGTTCACGTCCTGATCGTAGAGCATCTTGCCGGCAATGAGGGCAAAACCACCAAACAGCAGAAGCGGCAGCAGCGCCAGCGCATAACGGGCGCGGCCCGTTGTTTTGGCCTTGGTGTCGTGGTCGGCCTGCGTCATTGCGCATCACCCGCGGAAGCGGCTCTCGCCCGGCGGCGAACGCCGGATGCTTCGAGTTGCTTCAGCTCCCGTTTGCGCGCCTGGCCATCAACGACGACCCAGGCGATGAGACAGAGAACGACAAGGCCGGTCGCCGCATAGGACATGCCGATATAAAAGGCGTGTGTCATCACCTCAGCCCTCCCGGTTGGCCATGCGCGCGGCAAGCCGCCGCTGCGCGGCCACGCGCCTGCGCCAGATTTCATTGCGCATGGCGGCGATGTGCAAGGTGAAGAACAGCAGCGTGAAACCGATCGCCATGGTCAGAAGCGGCCACAGAAACTCTGCATCGATGGCGGAACCGCCCATGCGGATGACGCTTGCCGGCTGGTGCAGCGTATTCCACCACTCGACCGAAAACTTGATGATCGGAATATTCACGAAACCGACGAGGATCAGCACGGCGCTGACACGGGCTGCTCTGGATGGGTCATCCATGGCGCGGTTGAGCGCTATCAGCCCGAGATACATCAGGAAAAGCACAAAAACGGAGGTGAGCCGCGCATCCCACACCCACCAGGTGCCCCACATCGGTTTGCCCCAGAGCGAGCCGGTGATGAGCGCAATCAGCGTGAAGGCAGCACCAATGGGGGCGGCGGCCTTGTGGCTGACATCCGCCAGCGGATGACGCCAGACGAGCGTCCCGATGGCAGAGACCGCCATGACCGAATAACACATCATCGCCAGCCAGGCAGAGGGCACATGCACATACATGATGCGCACGGTGTAACCCTGCTGGTAATCACCGTCAGTGGTGAAGGAGAGATAAAGACCAGCGGCCAGCACCAGCGCCGTGAGCCCAGCGAGCCAGGGCAGAATGCGCGCCGCCAGCGCCAGAAACCGGGTGGGGTTGGCGAGATCGCTGAATTTGGTGATGGTGAAGATCTGCTCGTTCATGCCGTTTGTGTAACCCGAGAATGGCCGCCCCGCAATTGATCCCTGTCAACAGGGGATCATCCATCACGGTTTCGTCAATCCATAACATTGCGCAGTGCCAAAGCGGCAAAGAAAGGGCCGGTCACGGCTGAAAATAACGTGATCGCGCAGAGAATGAAAAATGGCGGCATGAAGGGCGCGGGGTCCTGCACCGCCGCATAGGAAGCGCTGACGCCGAAGATCAGCACCGGAATGGCGAGCGGCAGGACGAGGATGGAAACCAGAAGGCCACCTCGCGGCAGGGCAACGGCAACCGCCGCGCCCACCGCGCCGATGAAGGTGATGGCGGGTGAGCCGACGAGAAGCGTGAGCATCACGGCACCGATCGCCACCTCGTCCATGTTCATGAACAGGCCGAGCAACGGTGATGCCAGCACCAGCGGCAGGCCGGTTCCCACCCAATGCGCCAGACATTTGACGAAGACGGTCAGTACCAGCGGGGTTTCCTGCATCAAGATCAGATCGAGAGAGCCGTCATCCCGTTCAGCCTGAAACAGCCGGTCGAGGCCGAGAAGGGCGGACAGAAGCGCGCCGATCCAGACGATGGCGGGGCCGATGCGGGCGAGCAGGTTGAGATCGGGGCCGACGCCAAAGGGGATAACGGCAACCACGGTCATGAAGAACAGCACGCCGATCAGCGCACCGCCGCCGGCGCGGATGGAGAGTTTGATGTCGCGGAGGAAGAGGACGGTCATTGGGGTCGCTCCGCGTCTGGGGCCTTACCCCCCTTTGCCCTGCCGGGCATCTCCCCCTCAAGGACGGAGATCGATATGCGGATAAGTCTCGCCCATCTCAACGTTTGCGAATGAAGTGGTGGTAGCGCTTCCTGCCGATCTCCCCCCTTGAGGGGGAGATGCCCTGCAGGGCAGAGGGGGGTGGGCTCCGCGCACATCACCATCATGCCCAAGTCTCCACACCCGCAAACCCCGTCATCTGCAATTCCTGCGCCTTCTCCAGTCCCAGAGGCTGATGGGTCGCAGCCAGGACGATCCCGCCTTTTCCGAGGTGGCTTTTCACGAGATCGGTAAACATGGCGTCCGCAGCCCTGTCGAGCGCCGCCGTTGGCTCGTCGAGAATCCACACCGGCCGCCAGGCGACCAGGAGTTTCGCCATGGCAAAACGCCGCTGCTGGCCGGCCGAGAGATAACCGAAGGGCAGGTGGGTGATGCCGGCGAGACCGACGATCGCCGCTGCCTCATCGATGGCCACGCCCGTGCTGCCGGGAAAATCACCGAGAAAGTCCTTCCAGAAGCGCAGATTTTCCGCGACGGTCAGTTCGGTTTTCATCGCATTGCGATGGCCGAGATAATGGAAGGCCTCCGACGGCCGCATCTCGGCGTCTATTCCTTCGCCGGCTATCTTCACTCGCCCCTGTTCGGGACGCAGCAGGCCGGCCACCGTGCGCAGAAGCGTGGATTTTCCCGAGCCGTTGCGGCCGGTCAGTACCAGTGCCTCTCCGTCGCTTAACTTGAAGGAAATGTTCATGAATATGAAATCTTCGCCACGTCGCACGCCGAGATTTTCCGCCGTCAAATCCATGCTGCGATTCCGTTTCAGATTTCGCCGTCTCGATAAAAAAATCGATTAGCTTCGTTGAATGGTCTGGCACGTTTCTCCGAAATTATCTATATGGGTGTCAACCACGCCAGCGGCCGGCGTGAACATCATCTTGCGCCGGACTTGACGATTGCGAGGAGCAATTTTCACGTGCGGACAGCGGAAATGGTCGTACCCGCATCCTGATGTGCATGAGTGCATAGGTGTCCGCACGAACGTGTTGGCTATCAGTGTAAGCGGGGTTTTAATCCATGCCCAAGTCACTCGACAGTTTTCAATGTCGTTCCGTCCTTACCGTTGATGGTAAGGACTATGTCTATTTTAGCCTTCCCAAGGCTGAAGCCAATGGCCTGAAGGGCGTTTCCAAGCTGCCCTATTCCATGAAGGTTCTTCTGGAAAACCTGCTGCGTTTCGAGGATGGCCAGTCTGTCACCAAGGCGCACATCATTGCGGTTTCCGAATGGTTGAATAACAAGGGCCTGACCGAAACCGAAATTGCCTACCGCCCCGCCCGCGTTCTCATGCAGGACTTTACCGGCGTTCCCGCCGTGGTCGACCTTGCCGCCATGCGTGATGGCCTCAAGGCTCTCGGCGGCGATCCGGAAAAGATCAATCCGCTCGTTCCGGTCGACCTCGTCATCGACCACTCTGTTATCGTTGATGAATTCGGCACGCCGAACGCCTTTGCCCGCAACGTGGAACTCGAATATGAGCGCAACGGCGAGCGTTACCGCTTCCTGAAGTGGGGCCAGCAGGCGTTCAAGAACTTCCGCGTCGTTCCGCCCGGCACCGGCATATGTCACCAGGTCAACCTCGAATATCTCGGCCAGACCGTGTGGACGAAAGAAGAGGAAGGCGAAACGATCGCTTATCCGGACACCTGCGTCGGCACCGACAGCCACACGACCATGATCAACGGTCTCGGTGTTCTCGGCTGGGGTGTTGGTGGTATCGAGGCTGAGGCGGCCATGCTCGGCCAGCCGGTTTCCATGCTTCTGCCCGAGGTCATCGGCTTCAAGCTGACCGGCAAGGTGAAGGAAGGCGTCACCGCGACCGACCTCGTGCTGACCGTCGTGCAGATGCTGCGCAAGAAGGGCGTGGTTTCCAAGTTCGTCGAATTCTTCGGTCCCGGCCTTGATTCGATGTCTCTCGCCGACCGTGCGACCATCGGTAACATGGGCCCGGAATATGGTGCGACCTGCGGCTTCTTCCCGGTTGATGGCGAAACCATCAATTACCTGACGATGTCCGGCCGTGCCAAGGACCGTATCGCCCTCGTCGAAGCCTATTCGAAGGCACAGGACATGTGGCGCACCGGCGATGGTTCCGACCTCGTCTTCACCGATACGCTGGAACTCGATCTTGGTGACGTCGTGCCCTCCATGGCTGGCCCCAAGCGTCCGGAAGGCCGCCTGCCGCTTGAAACCATCGCGCCCAACTTCGCGACGGCACTTGAAAACGACTACAAGAAGCCCGGCCAGCTCAACAGCCGCTATGCGGTTGAAGGCGAAGCTTTCGATCTCGGCCATGGCGATGTGGCGATTGCCGCCATCACCTCCTGCACCAACACCTCCAACCCCTCGGTTCTTATCGCTGCCGGCCTTCTCGCCCGCAATGCGGTCGCCAAGGGGCTGAAGTCCAAGCCATGGGTGAAGACCTCGCTGGCACCGGGAAGCCAAGTCGTTGCCGAATATCTCGACAAGTCAGGTCTGCAGAAGGATCTCGATGCGATCGGTTTCAACCTCGTCGGTTTCGGCTGCACCACCTGCATCGGCAATTCCGGTCCACTGCCGCCTGCGATCTCCAAGACGATCAACGACAAGGGCCTGATCACATCAGGCGTTCTCTCGGGCAACCGCAACTTCGAAGGCCGTATTTCGCCTGACGTTCAGGCGAACTATCTGGCATCGCCGCCGCTCGTCGTGGCCTATGCCCTTGCCGGCACGGTCCAGAAAGATCTGACGAAGGAGCCGATCGGCGACGACCAGAACGGCAATCCTGTTTATCTCAAGGATATCTGGCCGACCTCGAAGGAAATCCAGGAATTCATCCTGAAATACGTCACCCGCGAGCTTTATGAAACGAAGTATGCCGACGTGTTCAAGGGTGATGCGAACTGGCAGGCCGTTCAGGTTCCGCCGGGCCAGACCTATGCCTGGGATGACCAGTCGACCTATGTTCAGAACCCGCCTTATTTCGTCGGCATGGGCAAAAAGGGCACCGGTCTCAAGAACATCAAGGGCGCGCGCGTCCTCGGTCTCTTCGGCGACAAGATCACCACCGACCATATTTCTCCGGCCGGTTCGATCAAGGCTGCATCGCCTGCCGGCGCTTATCTGACGGAGCATGGCGTTGCCGTGGCCGACTTCAACCAGTACGGCACGCGGCGTGGCAACCATGAAGTGATGATGCGCGGCACCTTCGCCAATATCCGCATCCGCAACCACATGCTTGGTCCGAACGGCAAGGAAGGTGGCTACACCATCCACTATCCGTCCAAGGAAGAGATGTCGATCTACGACGCTGCCATGAAATACAAGGCGGAAGGCGTCCCGCTCGTCATCTTTGCCGGCGTCGAATATGGTAACGGCTCATCCCGCGACTGGGCGGCGAAGGGTACAAACCTGCTCGGCGTGAAGGCTGTGATTGCGCAGTCGTTCGAGCGTATCCACCGCTCCAACCTCGTCGGCATGGGCGTCGTTCCCTTCGTCTTCGAAGAGGGAACGACCTGGGCGAGTCTCGATCTCAAGGGAGACGAAGTCGTTGAGATCGATGGTCTCGAAGGCGAAATCAAGCCGCGTGAGAAGAAGATCGCCAAGATCACCTATAGCGACGGTTCGGTGAAGGAAGTTCCGCTTCTTTGCCGCATCGATACGCTGGACGAGGTAATCTACATGAACAATGGCGGCATTCTGCAGACCGTTCTTCGCGATCTGGCTGCCTAAAGCTTGAACGATTTAAGGCGCCGGGAGAAATCCCGGCGCCTTTCAATTTCTTGGTCTCGTTTTTTGTGATTGTCGCTCACCCCTTCGTGACTTTCTATTGAAGGGCAATAGACGTTATTTTCCGGTTTGCATCCCGGCAGGATTGATCTCATCAATTCGTCTGGATCTCTTCCGGACAAAGGTTTTTGTAATGCCGCTGAAATTCCCCCTGTCGATATGTCTTCTCGGCACGTTCCTTGTCACCTCCGCGCAGGCGCAGGAGGCCGTGAAAGGCGTCGTCGAATTGTTCACATCACAGGGATGCGCCTCCTGCCCGCCGGCGGATGAGGCCCTGCGCAAGATGATCCAGAAGGGTGATGTCGTCGGTCTTTCCTACCATGTCGATTATTGGAACTATCTCGGCTGGACAGATTCGTTGGCATCGAAGGAAAATACCGAACGGCAATATGGTTACATGCGCGCACTCGGCCGCAACGGGGTCTATACGCCGCAAGCCATTCTGAATGGTCGCGACCACGTCAAGGGTGCGGATGTCCGCGGGATTTACGACAGGCTCGATGCTTTCAAACGCGAAGGCCAGGGGCTGAACGTGCCGGTCTCGTCGAAATTTGCCGGTGACGAGGTGGAGATCGATATTGGCGCGGGCAATGGCAAGGCCGATGTCGTGGTCGCCTATTTCACGCGCGAGCAGACGGTAGATGTGCAGAAAGGCGAGAACCAGGGCAAAAAAATGTCCTACTGGCATAGCGTCTATGATGTGCAGACGGTCGGGATGTGGGATGGCTCACCGATGACGGTGAAGCTTCCGGCAAGCGTCGTGGCCAAGGTGAAAAAGGGTGGCTGTGCCGTGCTGTTGCAGACGGCCAATGCCAGCGGCGATCCGGCGGCTATCGTCGGCGCAAGTATTCTGCTGGGGAATGAAACACAGTAATCGCCACTCTGGCGATGGAAGATCCGATCCGGGCATTGGGGGCTGGGGGTAAAGGGTCAATGCACCGGACCGGGTCATCTTGGTGCCTAGGCATCAATTGACAATGAGACTATTCCACCCAATTCAGGCCATGGTTTGACCGAAATACGGCAGGCTCCCCTAAAATAGGTGCCTAAATGGTTACCAATTTTTACCTCTGCTTTTACGGCGTTAGCCTCTCTGCGGAGCTTTGGCAGCAGGTCCGGTCACGCCTCCTGCTTGCCCATTGCTGCCTGAAGCCTGTCGAAACCCTCCCAATGGCGCAAGGCTTGCAATTTTGCTGCCTCAGGCTCACATTGCTCTGATGATTTGGGTGGATTCGGAGGTATTGGATGACCGATCAACCGGATGTGCAGCGGGTGCAGACCGCTTCACGCGACAATTCCACCGTTATCGATCTCCGTGAATATAAGACGAACAAGGACCCTTTGCCGGTCACTTTTCACCGTCGCGAGCTGGATGCGATTCTGCGTATCTACGGCCGCATGGTGGGCGAGGGAGAATGGCGTGACTACGCCATCGACCACCTGAAGGAGAAGGCGGTGTTTTCCGTCTTTAAACGTTCGGGTGAAATGCCGCTTTACAGAATCGAGAAGAACCCCAAGCTGGCGACGAAACAGGGCGCCTATTGCGTGGTGAATGTGGATGGCCGCATTCTCAAGCGCGGCCATGAGCTGCCGCAGGTTCTCAAGGTTTTCGACAAGGTTCTGAAGCTTATCGAGTGATTTTAACTGCCTGGTCTACCTCCAGGGGGGGGGCAGGCAGGCCGATGTGAGGGAAGGCTATTCCCAAATAAAAAGGCGGCCGCAGGGCCGCCTTTCGCATGTTTGTCTCAAAGCCTCTCAGCTTTAGTCGTTGCGGTTACCGAGGAACTGCAGCAGGAAGGTGAAGAGGTTGATGAAGTCGAGATAGAGCGTCAGTGCACCCATGATAGCCTTGCGGCCAGCCACGGCGACATCGTCGGCATCGAAATACATTTCCTTGATCTTCTGCGTGTCATAGGCGGTCAGGCCTGCGAAGATCAGTACGCCGATCGCCGAAATCGCGAACTGCAGGGCGCCGGAACCAAGGAAAATATTGACGATGGAGGCGATGATGAGGCCGAACAGACCCATGATCAGGAACGAACCGATGCCGGAAAGGTCCTTCTTCGTCGTATAACCGTAAAGCGAGAGTGCGCCGAACGAAGCAGCGGTCACGAAGAACGTCTGTACGATGCTTCCTTCAGTATATCTGAGAAAGATCGAGGACAACGACACGCCCATCAGAGCGGCATAAACCCAGAAGGTCGACTGAGCGGCGGAAACGCTCATGTTCTGAATGCGGAAGCTAAGGAAGAAGACCAGTCCGAGCGGTGCCAGCATGACGACCCAGCGCAGCGGAGACGCATAAACAAGGGCACCCAGGGAGGTCAGCATCTTGCCATTCGGCAGCGTTGCGACCGCGGCGGCGGGATCAGTTGTCGTGGCAAGCATGGCAAAGCCGAACGCCGCGACACCGGTGATGACCAGAGCCAGCGCCATCAGGTTGTAAACCTTCAGCATATAGGCGCGAAGACCTTCATCGATCATCGCACCAGACTGTGCACGCGTCTGCGCCATGCGGTTCTGGTAGTTATTGAAGTCAGCCATTGTTTCCTCTTTTGAGCTCCGTGATTGCTACGGTGTCGGGATACCTCCCGGGCGCCGCTGCGGAGCTTCAGCAAGCCTACTCACGAATATGATGGCAGAACGTGTCCGATACAAGGCCTTTTACTGCCGAAAAGACACCATATGCGCGAAAAGCACTCACGTTTTGGCGATCATTACAAAGAATTAATCGTTAAAGTTAAGCGGCGCACAACTGATGATCATTCTCCCGCCTGCCGCAGAACTGGCGCCGCCTTCTGCCCGAGGATCCGCCACGTACCGATGAGACCGATACCAACGGTCATAACGAGGGCAATGACAAGCGTGCCGATCGCCACATCCGGCAGGAAGCTGGACGGCAGTTTCATGATGCGGGCAACGACGAACCATGCGGAAACGCCGCCGGCAAACAGCGCGAAGACGGCGGTGGCGAGGCCGAGCATCATATATTCATATGAGAAAGCGCGGATGAGCAGGTTTCGTGTGCCGCCCAGTGTTTTCAAGATAACCGCGTCATGGGTTCGGGCGCGGTTACCGGCGGCGAGGGCGCCGGCGAGCACCAGAACGGATGCGATGAGTGCAACGGCCGCCGCCGCGCGGATGGCGGTGGCGAGCTGGCCGACCAGCCGGTTGACGACATCAAGCGCGTCCTTCACGCGCACGCTGGTGATGGTTGGGTAGGTGTTGGTGACGGCGCGCAATATGCGGCCCTCGTCGCTGGCGGTTGCGGAAGGATCGGCAAGGGTCGCAAGCCAGGCATGCGGTGCGCCGCGGAAGGTATTGGGAGAAAACACCATGACGAAATTAATTGAGAGAGATTCCCACTCGACATTGCGCAGATTGGCGATCTTGGCAGTGATGCTGCGGCCGAGCACGTTGACGGTGACTTTATCACCGATCTTGAGGCCCAGATTCCCCGCCTCTTTCGCTGCGAAAGAGACCAGCGGTTCGCCGCTGTAGTCTGGCTCCCACCATGTTCCCTCCGTCAGCGTCGCGTTTTCGGGCCTATTTTCCGAATAGGTTATGCCCCGGTCACCGCGCAACAGCCATCTTCCTCCCGGCGGCACCTCCATTTTCGTCACATCCGTGCCGTTCAGGGCCATGATACGGCCGCGCAGCATCGGCACTTCGGTCAGGGTTCCCTCGGGCGCTTCGCGCTTCACGAGGTCGCGGAAACCCTGAACTTCGCTGCCCTGAATATCCACGAAGAAGAAATTCGGCGCCTTTTCCGGCAGGCTGTCCGTGAGTTCGCGGCGCAGATTGCCGTCGATCAGCGTCAGCGTGACGAGCAAAGTGAGGCCGAGGCCGAGGGATAGGACGACCGAGGGGGTAAGCGCGCCGGGGCGGTGAATATTGCCGATCGCCAGCCGAAGGGCGGCCGAATGAACGCGCGGACTGCGTTTGGCGATGGCCTTGACGCCCGAAGCCACCAGCCGCAGCACCACGAAGGCAAAAGCGATTGCGGCAAGGAACACCGAGGCGATGAAACGGTCTTCCGCCGAAAAAATGGCGAGTGCGGCGAGCGCCGCCAGAAGCAGGCCGGTTGCGGCGAGATAGGGCCAGGACGGCCAGCTGCCCTCTTCGAAACCCTGTTCGCGGAAAAGTGCCGTTGCCGGAACTTCACGCGCCTGCCCGAGCGGCACAATGGCGAAGGCGAGCGTCGTCAACAGGCCGAACAGGGCCGCGAGACCCAGCGCGCCGGGATAAAAGGCAAGCCCTTCCGGCACCGGCAGCACACCTTCCAGAAACCGCATGGCGACAAGCGGTGCGACGGCGCCGACCACAAGACCGATCACAATACCGACGGCGGCAATGAAGGCGATCTGGAAGAGATAGGTCATGGTGACCACCGAGGCCGGTGCGCCCAGGCATTTCAGCGAGGCGATCGTGGTGCGCTTGGAATCGAGGAAAGCGCGAACGGCGTTGGCGACGCCGACCCCGCCGACGATAAGGGCGGTGAGACCCACCAGCGTGAGGAATTGCGAAAATCGGTTGACGTTTTCGGTAAGCGAGGGCGCTGCCCGGTCGCTGGTGCGAATGGACCAGCCGGCCTGGGGAAAGGCCTTGTTGGCTGCGTCGGTCATGGTTGCCCGCGCCGCCGGGTCGCTCAGCTTGATCTTGTAGGCATGTTCGACGAGGCTGCCGGTCTGGATGAGGCCCGAAGCGAAGAGGGCGTCGCGGCTGACGACAAGCCTCGGGGCAAAACCGAAACCATCGGATAGCGCATCCGGCTCGTCGACCACGGTGCCGGTCAATCTCAGCTTGGCATTGCCGAGCAGGATTTCATCACCAACCTTGATACCAAGCCGTTCCAGCAGAAGAGGTGCTGCGACGGCGCCATAGGTATCGCCGCTGCCGGCCAGAAGCTCGCCGAGTGGCCGATTTGGGTCGGCGACGAAGGTGCCAAAGAGCGGATAGGCGCCGTCAATGGCTTTCACCTCCGTCAGCGTCTGTTCGGAGCCGTCGGCAAGGCGGGCCATGGAACGCAGTCCGGTGGAAACAGCGACGGTTCCGAGGCCGTCGAGATAGGACCGCTCTTCTGCCGTCGCCTCCCTGTTACGCAGTTCGAAACGCACGTCCCCGGCCAGAATGGATTGGCCCTCGGTGGCAATGGCGCTGGTGACCGCGCGTGACACCGAGTTGACGGCGGCGATGGCGCCGGTTCCCAGCGAGATACAGGCGAGGAAAATATAAAAACCGCGCAGACCGCCACGAATTTCACGCCGGGCCAGCCTTGCGGCGTTTCTGATGTTGGTAAAGGACGGGAAAATGGAACCGATCATGCCGATACTGCCCGTGCCATCTGCGGTCGGGCGCTATCGCCCTCGATCTCGCCGGAACGCACCTTGATCTGGCGCGAGCAGCGGGCGGCGAGCGACGGATCATGGGTGACGAGCACCATGGTCATGCCGCGCTCGGCCTGTTTGGCAAACAGAAGGTCGGCGATCTGTTTTCCGGTATCGGTATCGAGATTGCCGGTTGGTTCGTCGGCGATCAGCACGGCCGGTGAGGGGGCAAGCGCGCGGGCGATGGCGACACGCTGCTGCTCTCCGCCGGAAAGCTGACCGGGATAGTGGTTGAGACGTTCACCGAGACCGACGGCGACGAGTTCGCGCTTGGCGATCTCGAAGGGATTGGGGGTATTGGCCAATTCCAGCGGGACCGCCACATTCTCCAGCGCCGTCATATTGGCGATGAGGTGGAAGGACTGGAAAACGATACCGATATTCCGGCCGCGAAAATCCGCCAGCGCATCTTCGCCGAGCTTGTGCAGTTGCGTATCCGCAATGACGATTTCGCCGCTATCGAGCCGCTCCAGACCGGCAAGCACCATCAGCAAAGTCGATTTTCCCGAACCGGAAGGGCCGACGATACCGACCGCTTCCCCTTCGTCGATGGAAAGATCGATGTTCTTGAGAACGTGAACGGAGGCGGCGGCGTTACCGAGGGTGAGGTCGGCCTTCTTCAGCTTTATGATGCTTTTCGTCACAATTCTCGTTCCTATATAGGGTGATGAAGCGGTCTGGCGGTCGATGCGGTCGGTGTTTCAGACAATGTGAACCAAGTTAGGAAAGCCGTGATGAGATTTAAAGCTGCCCTGTTTCACTTCATCGTCATTCTCGCGGGTGCCTTTTCCGTGGCTTCCGCGGTAGCTCAGGAGCGGACATTGCAACTGGTCGGCCTGGGCGACAGCCTGATGGCCGGGTATCAGCTTCCCCCCACCGACAGCTACACGGCACAGCTTGAAGCTGCATTGAAGGCGAAGGGCATCAATGTCGCGATCACGAACGCCGGTGTCTCCGGTGATACCTCCTCCGGGGGGCTCGCCCGGGCGGAATGGTCGGTTCCCGATGGAACCGACGGGGTCATTCTGGAGCTCGGCGCCAATGACGCGCTGCGGGGCATCGCGCCGGAACAGACGGAAAAGAACCTCGATACCATTATTTCCGGTTTCCAGAAACGCAACATAGCCGTGCTGCTGGTCGGCATTATGGCGCCGCCGAATATGGGTGACGATTACGCCAAGCGGTTCAACCCGATCTTTCCAAGGCTGGCTGAAAAATACAACCTGCCGCTTTATCCCTTCTTTCTCGATGGCGTCGTGACGGATGATGCCTTGAAGCTCGAGGACAAGATGCACCCCAATACCAAGGGGGTGGCGGTGATGGTGGAGAAATCTTTGCCGGCTGTTGAAAGCTTCATCAAGACAATCGGTGCGCAAAAAAAATAAGCACTTGCGCCCATCTGCATTGCATGATTCGCTATGCTTGTTCTGCCAAAAGATTCGGGGAGCTCGCCATGCCGAGACTGTTTACCGCCCTCGAAATTCCGCGCAATGCGGCGATGAGCCTCTCATTGTTGCGCGGTGGTCTGCCGGGAGCCCGGTGGATCGATGTGGAGAATTATCACATAACCCTGCGGTTTATCGGTGACATCGACGGACGGACCGCCGATGAAGTCGTGGACAGGCTGGATCGGATCGAAAGACCGGAGTTCCAGCTCAATCTCACCGGCATTGGTTCCTTCGGCTCCAAGAAACCGCATTCCATCTGGGCGGGGGTTTCTCCCTCACCGGAAATGCATGCGCTGCAGGCGGAAGTCGAGCGAATTTGTCAGAGGATCGGCCTCCCACCCGATCCGCGCAAGTTCATGCCACATGTCACGCTGGCGCGGCTGCGCTCCTCGCGTGTGGATGATGTGGTGCATTATCTTTCCGGACGCGGCAACTTCCGCACCTCGCCCTTCACGGTCGGCCGTTTCGTGCTGATGTCGTCGAAGGAATCGGTGGGCGGCGGGCCGTATGTCGTCGAGGAGGCTTTCCCGCTTCACGAGGCGCGGTCCAGCTCCATCTTTTCGAGCAACGATCTGCATCCCGCCAAGAGCATGTTGTAGACATCAAGGAACCCGTCCTCGGCCCCGTAATAGGGATCGGGGACGTTCTCCGGGTGGCCTGCGGCATAATCCATGAAGAGATGGATTTTGTGCCGGTATTTTTCCGGGCTCAGTTGAAGCAGGTTCGCCAGATTGTTTTCGTCCATGGCGAGGATGAGGTCGAAGGCCTCAAAATCAGCCCGCGTCACCTGTCTTGCCCGTTGTCGGGAAATATCGATGCCGTGTCGCCGCGCCATGGCGATAGATCGCGGATCGGGTGCGTCGCCCGTATGCCAGCCGCCGGTGCCGGCGGAATCAACGGTGATCCGGTCGGACACGCCTTCACCATCGGCAAGGTCAGTCAAAACCCCTTCGGCAAGCGGCGAGCGGCAGATATTGCCCATGCAGACGAAAAGAACGGTGATATGTTTCATGAACGATGCGTCGATCCGGTCGTTGAGGCGTTAGTGGTTATCAAACGGAGGCAAGATTCATGAAATATCCCAGACTCGAACCGGACGCCATCCGGCAGGCATTGTCGAAACTCGAGGGCTGGTCGCTGCGTGAGGATGGGGCGGCGATCGTTCGCTCCTTCAAGTTTTCGAGTTTTGCCGAAGCCTTCGGTTTCATGGCCGAGTCTGCTCTTGCGGCGGAAAAGCTCAATCATCATCCGGAATGGTCAAACGTCTATTCGCGCGTGAAAGTCTGCCTTACCACCCATGATTCACAGGGTGTGACCGAGCGGGATTTCCTTCTGGCCGAAGCTATGCAGAAGGCGGCTGCGGGCCGGGGGAATTGAACGACAGGCGTTTAATCCCATATAATAACCGTGACCGGAGGACCGTCGATCATGGATGATGTGAAAATCGGTGAAATTCTTCTGCCGGGTGAAACCGACAAGCAGCGGGAGCGTGAGAATGTCGTGCGCGCCAAATTCTGGCCCAAGCTGAAGCGGGTTATGACGAAGGTTCCCTTCGCGCGCGACGCGGCGGCGGCCTATTATTGCGCGATCGACCGTGACACGCCGTTGCGCGCGAAGGGTATTATTCTGGCTGCCCTTGCCTATTTCATCATGCCCATCGATGCAGTGCCGGACATGCTGGCGGTCGTCGGTTTTACCGATGATATCGCGGTCATCACCGCGGCGCTCGCCATGATCCGCGCCCATATCAAGATGGAACATTATGAGGCGGCTGACGCCATGCTGAAGCGACAGCAGGAAGCCGGGTAACGTCTCTGTGATGTGTCCGTCCGGCATAGCCCGGCGGGTGACAAATTCTTGCCTGAATTTATGTGTTTTACACACAAGGGAAGGGCGTGCCACGCCGTTCTCCTCAGGGCGTCGGGAAGTCGCCAATCTGTAACACCGCAGGACGTTTCCGGCATTTTATGCGTGTTGTTGACGGTTTGGTAACCGCTTTCCGACCACAATGAGAAAAGACGATCCGCACCTGAACGTGGCCGATCCAGAATCTGGGCTCGCCGCTGCTTCGGGCCAATGGAAGACAATAACCCGGCAGGAAATTCTATGTTTGTAAGAAGTGTAGCAACCGCAGCGGCCATTTTGCTGACCAGCGTCGGCTTAGCATCTGCACAGTCGCCCACGCGCATCCAGCAGTTCAATGCCTGGGGTGCCTATTCGTACAAATCGGGCAACAGCACCGTCTGCTACGTTCTTTCCATCCCCACCTCCAAGGAACCGGCAAGCGTTGACCACGGCGATATCTTCTTCATCGTCTCGCAGCGTCCTGGCCAGAACATCTCCTACGAGCCGCAGGCGATGGTTGGCTATACGCTGAAGCAGGGCTCCAAGGTCAATGTGACGATCGACAACAAGAACTTCGTCATGTTCACCAAGGACAAGGCTGCCTGGGTTGAAAACGCCGCTGAAGAGCCGGCTCTCGTCGCCGCCATGAAGGGCGGCAAGTCGATGACCGTAAAGGCGGTTTCCGGCCGCGGCACTGCGACGTCCTATTCCTATTCGCTGTCGGGCATTTCGGCTGCTTTCAAACAGATCGAGAGCTGCAAGTAATCCTGACGCTTTGTCAGATTTGTGATTGGCCGGTCCTCGACCGGCCATTTGCGTTTTTGCCAGTTTGATGCTAAAGGCGCGGCAACATTGACAGGCGGATGCGCGAAAAGTGCTCCGCCTTTGATTTTCTCGACATGCAGACGATTTTCCGCCTTTTCGACAGGCCGGTCGTGCGATGCATGGAACGATGGGATAACGTGATGTCCGTAATGCAAGCTCCTGCCGGCCTGGCAGTCAAAGCCCCGTTGATCGCCAACAGCGATCTCATGTCCGGCAAGCCGTCGCTGATCGGCCTGACGCGTGAGGAAATGGGCGAGGCGCTGGCCGAGATCGGTGTGCCGCAGAAGCAGGTGAAAATGCGCGTCAGCCAGTTGTGGAACTGGCTCTACGTGCGTGGCGTCTCCGATTTCGACAATATGACAAATGTCGCCAAGGAACTTCGCGAGAAGCTGAAAGCGGCCTTCACCATCGCTCGCCCGGAAATCGTCGAGGAGCAGATCTCCAATGACGGCACCCGCAAATGGCTGATGCGTTTTCCGCCGCGCGGCGCGGGCCGTCCCGTCGAGATCGAGACGGTCTATATTCCCGAAGAGGGACGCGGCACGTTGTGCATATCGAGCCAGGTGGGCTGTTCGCTGACCTGCTCTTTCTGTCACACCGGCACGCAGCGGCTGGTGCGCAACCTGACGGCGGAGGAAATTCTCTCCCAGCTTTTGCTCGCCCGCGACCGGCTGGGTGACTTCCCTGATGGGTCGACGCCGGTCGGCGCCTATGTGCCGAGCGAAGGCCGCAAGGTCTCCAACATCGTGATGATGGGCATGGGCGAGCCGCTCTATAATTTCGAGCATGTGAAGACCGCGCTTCTGATCGCCACCGATGGTGACGGCCTGTCGCTTTCCAAGCGTCGGGTGACGCTCTCCACATCAGGCGTCGTGCCGGAAATCTTCCGCACGGGCGACGAGATCGGCGTGATGCTGGCGATTTCGCTGCATGCGGTGCGCGACGATCTGCGCGACATGCTGGTGCCGATCAACAAGAAATATCCCCTGAAGGAGCTGATCGAGGCCTGCCGCAACTATCCGGGTGTTTCCAATGCCCGCCGCATCACCTTCGAATACGTGATGCTGAAGGATGTCAATGACAGCCTGGAAGACGCCAAGATGCTGGTGCAGCTTCTGAAGGGCGTTCCGGCCAAGATCAATCTCATTCCGTTCAATCCCTGGCCCGGTACGAACTACCAGTGCTCGGAGTGGGCGCAGATCGAAAAATTCGCCGACTTCATCAATCAGGCGGGTTATGCGTCGCCGATCCGCACGCCGCGCGGCCGCGACATTCTCGCCGCCTGCGGCCAGTTGAAGTCGGAATCTGAACGCATGCGCAAGACCGAAAGACTGGCTTTTGAGGCGATGATGATCGCCAACCACGGCGCAGATGACTGAATAAGCCGCGTTTGCGCCATAAACCTGGCTTTCCGGCGGTTCTCCGATTGATTTCGGTCTGTCTTGTTCCTAGAAAGACGAAAACAGGGAACCAACAGGAGGATATCCATGCGCGCATTCATTCTGGCTCTCGCTGCCGCGAGCGCCATCGTTCTGCCGGCCAAGGCTGAAAACGTCACCGTTGCCGTCACCGCCATTGTTGAACATCCGGCGCTTGATGCCGCCCGTGACGGCGTCAAGGCTGCCCTTGCCGAAGCCGGTTACAAGGAAGGCGAGAACCTCAAGTTCCTTTATGAGTCCGCACAGGGCAATCCCGGCACCGCAGCGCAGATTGCGCGCCAGTTCGTCGGCGACGCCCCTGCCGTCATCGTGCCGATCTCGACGCCGTCGGCTCAGGCTGTCGTTGCGGCCACGCGCGACATTCCGGTCGTCTTCACGGCTGTTTCCGATCCGGTCGGCGCACAGCTTATCAAGAGCATGGAAAAGCCCGGCGGCAACGTGACCGGCCTTTCCGACATGCTGCCGGTTGGCGAACATCTGGCGCTCATCAAGGAAATCTCTCCGAACGCCAAGTCCATCGGCTTCATCTACAACTCGGCCGAAGCCAACTCCGCCTCGACGCTCGCTTTGCTGAAGGCTGAAGCTGACAAGGCCGGCCTGAAGGTCATCGAATCCGTCGCCACCAAGTCCGCTGAAGTTCAGGGCGCAACGCGCGCGCTGGTCGGCAAGGCTGACGTGATCTACGTTCCGACCGACAACACCATCGTTTCCGCTTTCGAAGCGGTAGCCGGTGTTGCCTCCGAGGCGAAGATCCCGCTTTACGCCGCAGATACGGATTCCGTTGCCCGTGGCGCGGTTGCAGCCCTCGGCTTCAACTATTTCGACGTTGGCAAGCAGACCGGCGCAGTCGTTGTTCGCATCCTCAAGGGCGAAAAGCCGGGCGATATTCCGGCCACCGTGGCTGTTGGTACGGATCTCGTCATCAACAAGAAGGTTGCCGAAAAAGTTGGCGTCACCTTCCCTGAAAGCGTGACGAAGCGCGCCACCAAGGTCATCGACTGAACCGAAACCAGACTGAATTGCGGGCGGCGGCATTCCGCCGCCCGTTTTACGTGGCACGAGACGGTGCCCGTATCCGCCTGATGGCGGCAATAACAAGGACATTACCGTGAGCCAAATCGCCTTCTGGGGTGCCGTGGAGCTGGGACTGGTCTTCGCTTTCGTGGCGATCGGCGTTTATCTCGCTTTCCGCGTACTTGATTTTCCT
The DNA here is from genome assembly GCF_000092025.1 of Agrobacterium fabrum str. C58. Taxonomy (NCBI): domain Bacteria; kingdom Pseudomonadati; phylum Pseudomonadota; class Alphaproteobacteria; order Hyphomicrobiales; family Rhizobiaceae; genus Agrobacterium; species Agrobacterium fabrum. The sequence goes on along the minus strand of NC_003062.2, from coordinate 2,656,020 downwards.
GACCTGACCGTGGACGGTTCGTTTCCGCTTGGCGCCGCCGTTGCTGCCGTGCTGATTATCGCCGGTCTGAATGCCTGGGTCGCGACAGCGATTGCCATGGTCGCTGGCGCTGCCGCGGGCATGGTGACCGCAACACTCAACGTTCGTTTCAAGATCCTCAACCTGCTTGCCTCGATCCTGACGATGATCGCGCTGTTTTCCGTCAATCTCAGGGTGATGGGAAAGCCGAATGTGGCGCTGCTCAATCAGGACACGATGGTATCGCCGTTTTACGGCCTTGGCCTTTCCGAATATCTGGTGCGGCCGCTCTTCGTCGGTGTGCTGGTGCTGATCGCTGTCATTCTCGTCTGGCGTTTTCTTGAAAGCGATGCGGGTCTCGCCATGCGGGCGACCGGCGCCAATGCGCGGATGGCGCGGGCGCAGGGTGTGAAGACCGGAAACCAGATCTATCTCGGCATGGCGCTTTCCAATGCGCTGGTGGCTCTCGGCGGCGCATTGTTTGCGCAGACCAATGGTTTTGCGGATGTGACCTCCGGTGTCGGTACCATCGTCGTCGGGCTTGCGGCCGTCATCATCGGTGAGACGCTGTTTGGCGCACGCGGCATCCTGATCGCGCTCATCGGCTGTGTCTTCGGCTCCATTGCCTATCGTCTCGCCATCCAGCTTGCCCTGTCGAGCGATGTGCTAGGTCTCAAGGCGTCCGATCTCAATTTCGTAACGGCGGTATTGGTGGCCATCGCATTGATCCTGCCGCGACTGCGCCGTGGGGGAGCAACATCGTGATTTCGCTTTCCGACATTCAGGTCGTCTTCGGGCGCGGCACGCCGCTGCAAAAGCAGGCGCTCGCCAAGATCGATCTCACCATCGAGGATGGTTCCTTCGTCACGGTCATCGGCTCCAATGGTGCGGGCAAGTCCACGCTTCTCGGTGTTCTGGCCGGCGATGTTCTGCCAACGGCGGGCAAGGTGATGATCGGCGGCGCCGATGTCACCCGCAAGCCGACCGCCAGCCGGGCGGGACGGGTGGCGCGCGTGTTTCAGGACCCGCTGGCGGGCAGCTGCGGTGCGCTCACCATCGAGGAGAACCTGGCGCTTGCGGCGTCTCGCGGCGAGCGTCGCGGGTTGTCGTCGGCGCTTGGACGCGGGAGGCGGGATTTCTTCAGGGAACGTATCGCTTCGCTCAATCTTGGCCTCGAAAACCGCCTGAAGGACCGTATGGACCTTCTGTCGGGTGGGCAGAGGCAGGCGGTTTCGCTTGTCATGGCGACGTTATCCGGTTCAGACGTGCTGCTCTTGGATGAACATACGGCGGCACTTGATCCCGGTATGGCGGAATTCGTGATGGAACTGACCCGCAAGGTTGTGTCGGAGCGCAAGCTGACGACCCTGATGGTCACCCATTCCATGCGTCAGGCGCTGGATTATGGTACGCGAACGATCATGTTGCATGCCGGTGAAATCGTGCTCGACGTCTCCGGTGACAGCCGCAAGGATCTCGAGGTCGAAGACCTGATCGAGATGTTCCGCAAGATACGCGGCCAGACGCTTGACGACGACGAACTGCTGATCGGCTGATTGCAAAAAGGCGCCTTTGGGCGCCTTTTTATTTGCCCTCAGCGCGTTTGCGTGAAGAAAATCTTGACCGCGAAAAGCGAGAAGACGCCGGCGATCGTATAATCGAGTCCGCGCAGAACTTTCCGGTTGCGCTGCAGCCAGGCGGAAAGAATATCGGCGGTGACAACGATGCCGATGCCGATCGGCAGCGCCACGATGATGGACCAGATGCCGAGGAAGATCAGCTTGCCGGTGACGTGCGGATCGGTTGCGCTGACAAATTGCGGCAGGAAGGTCATGAAAAAGATGATGACCTTGGGGTTCAGCAGATTGACCCAGATGCCGTTCAGCAAGGCCGATTTCAGGGAGGCCTGTGCTTTTTCACCGGTGCTTTTCACCATCACGAAATCCGAGCCCTTGCGGATTGCCTGTATGGCGAGCCAGACCAGATAGGCCGCACCACCGGTTTTCAGGATCATGAAGGCGGTCGGCGAGGCGACGATGAGAGCCGCGACACCAAAAGCGACCAGCATCGTATGCACGGTGATGCCGATATTGGTTCCGACCAGCGTCATGAAGCCCGCCGCCCGGCCTTCGCGCAGCGAGCGGCTGATCCAGAGCGTCATGTCAGGACCCGGCGTCACCGCCAGAAGCAGAATGGCAATGGTGAAGGCGATCAATGTTGGCAGGCTCGGAACGAAATCCATCGCGGCACCCGTAAAATCTGGAGAATGCGGTTGCTTAACGCGGTTTCGTGTTTCTGCCAATGTTTTTGAGCGATGACGCGCCTGCGAGGGGGAAATAGCCGCCGCACCCTTTCAGGCACGGCGGCTGGAGCTTCAGTTTTTCAGGAAGCTGGTGAAGGCGGCGGAATATTCCGTATGCCAGCGTGAGAGCGGCGGGCGGTTCTGGACGATGTCCTGGGCTGCCCAGAGAATGCGCTTCTCATCCGTCGGGCGGTCCACCTCGCCATCCGGGCAGAGAATGTAGAAATCGCCGCGGCCGATACTCTCGATCATGAAATCGACGGTTTGCTCGCCGGTCCAGGCACCCTGCGGCTTTTCGGTCCTGCCATGGGCGGTCAGGCCGGTGAAGACGAAACCGGGTATCAGCAGATGGGCAGAAACCGCGCTGTTTGGAATATTGCGCAATTCGTGCTGAAGCGCTTCCGTGAAGGTTTTCACACCGGACTTCGAGACGTTATAGGCAGGATCGCCCGGAGGCGTGGTGATGCCCTGTTTCGAGCCGGTATTGATGATCAGCGACGGTTCGCCATGGGTGATCATGCCCTGGCCGAACACCCGGCTGCCGTTCACGACGCCCATCAGATTGACGCCGATAATCTTCTCCCAGTTGGCCTGAGGTCCGAAGATGGCGCTGCCCGGCTGGATGCCGGCATTGTTCATGAGAACGTGGACGCGGCCGAAACGCTGGATCACGGCACGTTCCAAAGCCTCCAGCTCATCGAGTTTCGAGACGTCGGTCGGGATGGCGACGATCTGCGCTTCGCCATCCTTGGCGACGTTTAGAATATCCGCATGTGCTGCGGCGAGTTTTTCGCCGTCGAGATCGACGAGCACGACGCTCATGCCGAAACTGGCGAATTTACGGGCGGCGGCTAGTCCGATACCGGACGCCGCACCTGTTATGACAGCGACATTATCTTCCTTGAATGCGGGGTGGATGGTCGTCATAGGTTTCTCCTTCGCGTCGTTTCTGCTGTTTCCAGCGGTTTGCAACGTTGCCTGAACCTGAGTGGCTTCATTCACGGTCTTCAAGTCGATCGCGCCGCTTTATGATAAAGCGCGAATTTTCTAAATGCATGTGACAATTGCTTCGTTCCCACCGGCGTGGCTGGTCATCACCCATCGTCATGCCTGCCCATCAATTGTTTTGTCGCTTATCTCACGGAAAAGCGCTTCACACATTTCGGGTTGCACTGTAAAAGTGCCGAAATCCCAAGGAAATGGCGGTGCCCCGATGCCGTCATCATGCAGATGGACATCATTATGGCACTCCCGAAAGACGTTAAGAAAGTCGTTCTCGCCTATTCCGGCGGCCTCGACACCTCGATCATCCTGAAATGGCTTCAGACGGAACTCGGCGCCGAGGTCGTGACCTTCACCGCCGATCTCGGCCAGGGCGAAGAGCTTGAGCCGGCACGCAAGAAGGCTGAGATGCTGGGCATCAAGGAAATCTTTGTCGAGGACGTTCGCGAAGAGTTCGTGCGTGATTTCGTGTTTCCGATGTTCCGCGCCAATGCCGTTTATGAAGGCGTCTATCTGCTCGGCACGTCGATTGCCCGTCCGCTGATTTCCAAGCACCTGATCGAGATCGCCAAGAAGACCGGCGCTGACGCCATCGCCCACGGCGCCACCGGCAAGGGCAACGACCAGGTCCGCTTCGAGCTTTCGGCCTATGCGTTGAACCCTGACATCAAGATCATTGCGCCCTGGCGCGACTGGACGTTCAAGAGCCGTACCGACCTCCTGAACTTCGCCGAACAGCACCAGATCCCGGTCGCCAAGGACAAGAAGGGTGAAGCGCCTTTCTCCGTTGACGCCAACCTCTTGCACTCCTCCTCCGAGGGCAAGGTGCTGGAAGACCCGGCGGTGGAAGCACCTGAATATGTGCATATGCGCACCATTTCCCCGGAAGCGGCTCCCGACAAGGCGACCGTCATCAAGGTCGGTTTCCGCAAGGGCGATGCCTGCTCCATCAACGGTGTTGAAATGTCGCCCGCGACGCTTCTTGCCACGCTCAACAACTACGGTCGCGAAAACGGCATCGGCCGCCTCGATCTGGTCGAGAACCGTTTCGTCGGCATGAAGTCACGCGGCGTTTACGAGACGCCCGGCGGCACGATCCTGCTGGCAGCGCACCGCGCCATCGAATCCATCACACTCGACCGGGGTGCCGCGCATCTCAAGGACGATCTGATGCCGCGTTACGCTGAGCTTATCTATTACGGCTTCTGGTTTTCGCCGGAGCGCGAAATGCTGCAGGCCCTGATCGACAAGAGCCAGGAACATGTCGAAGGCGAAGTGACGCTGAAGCTCTACAAGGGCAATGTCATGGTAACCGGCCGCGAGAGCGAGAAGTCGCTGTATTCCGACGCGCTGGTGACCTTCGAGGACGACCACGGCGCTTACGACCAGAAGGATGCTGCTGGCTTCATCAAGCTCAATGCGCTGCGTCTTCGCACGCTCGCCAAGCGTAACCTCAACAAGTAATTCAGCTGACGTAAAGATTATGAAACCCGCGGGCGGTGACGCCGGCGGGTTTTTTCATGTCTTGCTTCTGGAGACGATGCGGAAGCCGATGTAGCTGGCAACAGCGGTGAATTCCATCACCGGGATGACGATGCCGAAGCCTGTCAAGGGTGAACCGATGAGCGAGGCAGCGGTGCCGCCCGCAAAACCCGATCCCATCTGGATGAAGCCCATCATCGCCGAGGCCGAGCCGGCAATATGGGGGAAGGGTGCAAGCGCTGCCGTTACCATTGAGGGTGTCAGCAAGGCGATACCGACCGTTGCGACCGCCACGGGTCCCATGATGGAAAAGAAGGACGGCGGTATCAGGAAGACCGACAGCAGGATGAGCAGACCGCCTGTTCCCGAAAAACAGAGGCCGAGCATGACCGAACGGCGATCACCCAGTCGCGGTGCGATGTACCGCAGGGCGATGGAGCCGAAGAAATAAGCGCCGGTCTGCATCAGCATGCCGATGCCGAAGGCGGTGGGTGTCATGCCAACCGTGTTGATGAGAATGAAGGTCAGCATGGTGGCCTGCGCATAAAGTGCGCCGATGGAACCGCCGAGCACGAGGGCGGCCAGAAGAAAGCGTGGTTCGGTCAGCAAGTTGCCGTAGGCCGACAGGAGGCGACGGGGGCGGATAAGGCTTTTGTCCGGGACCGTTGTTTCGCGCAGAAAAATCACGACGGAGAAGATGGCGGCGGCGCCGAGACCGGCCATGAGGAAAAACACCGATTTCCAGCCGAAAGCCGCAAGCGAAAGCCCACCGATCGTTGGTCCGAGGGCGGGGCCGACTGCCAGCATGATGCCGATGAGGTTCATGATGCTGGAGGCTTCCGCGCCAGTAAACTGGTCGCGTACGATAGCGCGTGCCACCGTCATGCCGACGGAGGCGCCGATGCCCTGAATGAGCCGCGCGAGGAGCAGCACTTCTATCGTCGGGGCAAAAATCGCCAGCAGTCCGCCGCCCAGAAAGACTGACAGGAAAACGAGGCTCGCCCTGCGCCGGCCAAAGGCATCGGAAGCAGGGCCGGCGAGCAGCTGCGCCAGGGCGAAACCGGCGAAATAAAGCGAGAGGCTGAGCTTTATCGCGGATTCATTCGTGGCGAAAACCCGCGTCAGTTCCGGCATGGCCGGCGTATAGATCGCCATGGAAATCGGCGCCAGCGCCGTCAGCAACGCGCCGAGAATGGCCGTGCGTTTTGTCGACATGATCGGTTCTGGCGGCATTGTGGTCAGCAGCTCTGGCCCGGCTGTTCAGGCTGGAGATTGTCGCGAAGCGTCTGCAGGAAGCTGCGGAAAAGCGCAACTTCGTCCTCGTTCAAGCCACGCGTGGCGTGACGGACCAGTTCATCGATTTCCTGACGCACGGCTTCCAGCATGTCTGTGGAGTTTTTTGTCAGTACGATGCGTTTGGAGCGCCTGTCCTGCGGGTCCTGCTGGCGCTCGATCAGGTCGAGGGATTGCAGCTTATCGAGATAGGCGCAGATCGTCATGGGCTCGATGCCGAGACGGGCGGCAATATCCGATTGCTTGCTGCCATCAACGACGGCAACCGTCAGCAACGCGCGTGCTTCGCCGGGGGTCAGGCCCAGTCCTGCTTCAGAAATTCGGCGCTCAAAAGCATTGTTCAGCAGGCGGGCGCCGCTGTTCAACAGAAATGCCAGTGAATCTTTTTCGCGTTTTGTGCCCATGCTTCGCCTTTTCGTAAGTCAGCCTTACTAAATTCCGGGCGATAATCAATGCTACGCGACCCATATTCTCGAAAATCGGCTCAACTATACGTCAGCTCCAGAGCAGGGCGGTCGGCGTTGGGGCTGATAATTGCCTCGGATTACAGGAGAAAGCGTCGGCATTTTTCGACCTCCGCTTAGCATATTGAATTGACGCTAGAGGCATGCCCATATGGATTTTAATCGGAATCGCACAAGGAAGATGAAATGCCATTGAAGACCGCCCTTTATCCCGCGCTGGTTGACTGGAACGGCCATAATGGCCTGCCGAAATTCGATGCGGTCAAGGATGAGGATTTTGCGCCCGCTTTCGATGCCGCGCTTTTTTCCCATGAGCAGGAAATCGATGCGATTGCGGGAAATCCAGAGGCGCCGAGTTTCGAAAACACGGTGACCGCACTCGAAATTGCAGGTGACGAGCTCTCGCGTATCTCGTCGCTGTTCTGGAACAAAGCCGGCGCCAACACCAATGGTGTGATCCAGGCGCTCGAGCGGGAAATCGCGCCAAAGATGTCGCGACATTATTCGAAGATCGGCATGAACGAAGCGCTGTTCAAGCGCATCGACACGCTGTGGGAAAAGCGCGAGGCGCTTGGGCTGACAGGCGAAGAAAAACGGGTTCTCGAACGCCATTGGAAAGGTTTTGTCCACTCAGGTGCGAAATTGCCGAAAGAGCGGCAGGAGCGGCTGGCGGCCATCAATGAAGAGCTTGCCGGTCTCGGCGCGAAATTCGGCCAGAACGTGCTGGCGGATGAGAAGAGCTGGAAGCTTTTGCTTTCCACGGATGAAGAGCTTGCGGGCATCCCCGGCTTCCTGCGCGACGCTATGGCGGGGGCAGCCGGCGAGCACGGGGAGGACGGCAAATTTGCCGTTACCCTTTCCCGCTCGATCATCGAGCCCTTCCTGACTTTTTCAGAACGGCGCGACCTGCGCGAACAGGCCTTCAAGGCCTGGGTGGCGCGGGGCGAGAACGGTGGCGAGACCGACAATCGCGAGATCGTCCGCCGCACCCTCGAACTGCGCGAGGAAAAGGCAAAACTTCTTGGTTATGCGAATTTCGCTGCCTATAAGCTGGATGATACGATGGCGAAGACGCCGGATGCGGTGAACGGTCTTCTCCGTCAGGTCTGGGAAAAAGCCGTTCAACGGGCCGGTGAGGAAGAGGCTGGACTTGCCGCCATCATCGCCGAGGAAGGCAAGAACCACGAGGTGCTGCCGTGGGACTGGCGGCATTATGCCGAAAAGCTCCGGGCACAGAAATTCAATTTCTCCGAGGCGGAATTGAAGCCCTATCTGCAGCTGGAAAAGATCATCGAAGCCTGTTTCGATGTGGCAGAGCGGCTGTTTGGAATTCATGCGGTCGAAGTGAAGGGCGTTGTGGGCTATCACCCGGATGTGCGAATTTTCGAAATCCGCGATAACAAGGGCGATCTGAAGGCCATGTTCCTCGGCGACTATTTCGCCCGCCCCTCCAAACGATCAGGCGCCTGGATGAGCTCCTTCCAGTCGCAGCACAAGCTGCCGCTGAAGGACGGCACGGTCGGTGAAATCCCGATCATCTACAATGTCTGCAATTTCGCGAAACCAGCCGAAGGAAAACCGGCGCTGCTTTCGCTCGACGATGCGCGCACGCTGTTCCATGAATTCGGCCACGCCTTGCATGGCATGTTGTCCGATGTCACCTATCCCTCGGTATCCGGAACGGGTGTCTCGCGCGATTTCGTCGAATTGCCGTCCCAGCTTTACGAACATTGGCTGACGGTGCCGGAAATTCTCGAAAAATACGCGCTGCACTATGAGACTGGTGCGCCGATGCCGAAGGCGCTGCTGGACAAGGTTCTGGCCGCGCAGACCTTCAATGCCGGTTTCAACACGGTGGAATTCACCTCTTCGGCGATCGTCGATATGGCGTTTCACACCCGTGACAGCGTTGCCGATCCGATGGCGGTTCAGGGTGAGGTACTTTCTGGCCTCAATATGCCAAAATCCATCGTCATGCGGCACGCGACGCCGCATTTCCAGCATGTGTTTTCGGGCGACGGTTATTCCGCCGGTTATTATTCCTACATGTGGTCGGAAGTTCTCGATGCCGATGCCTTTGCCGCCTTTGAGGAAACCGGCAACGCTTTTGATGGCGAGATGGCGCGCAGGCTGAAGGATAATATCTATTCCGTCGGGGGCTCGATCGATCCTGAAGAGGCTTATCTCGCGTTCCGCGGCAAGATGCCGAGCCCGGATGCGATGCTTTTGAAGCGCGGTCTCGTATAAGAGACTGTCATAATTCTCAGCTAGAACCTGAGCGCAGGGGGCTTATGACATGAGCCCCCCTTTCGCATTTGCAAAAAAAAGGTTATGAGCGCGCCAAACTAAATTGGTGCTTCTCCTCAATATAGCGCCCAACCTCAGAGATTTTGAACAATGGCACTTCGCAACATCGCGATCATCGCGCACGTTGACCATGGAAAAACGACGCTCGTGGACGAGCTTCTGAAGCAGTCCGGCTCGTTCCGCGATAACCAGCGCGTTGCAGAGCGCGTGATGGACAGCAACGACCTCGAAAAGGAACGCGGCATCACCATTCTCGCCAAGGCGACCTCGGTGGAGTGGAAGGGTGTTCGCATCAACATCGTCGACACCCCCGGCCACGCCGACTTCGGCGGCGAAGTCGAGCGTATCTTGTCGATGGTGGATGGCGCGATCGTTCTGGTCGATAGTTCCGAAGGCCCGATGCCGCAGACCAAGTTCGTGGTTTCCAAGGCGCTGAAGGTCGGTCTTCGCCCGATCGTTGCGATCAACAAGATCGACCGTCCGGATGGCCGTCATGAAGAAGTCATCAACGAAGTTTTCGACCTCTTTGCAAACCTTGACGCCACCGACGAGCAGCTCGACTTCCCGATCCTCTACGGTTCTGGTCGTGACGGCTGGATGAACGTCAACCCGGAAGGTCCGAAGGATCAGGGTCTCGCACCGCTGCTTGATCTGGTTCTCGAACATGTTCCGGAGCCCAAGGTCGAAGAAGGTCCGTTCCGTCTGATCGGCACGATCCTCGAAGCCAACCCCTTCCTCGGTCGTATCATTACCGGCCGTATCGCTTCTGGTTCCATCAAGCCGAACCAGGCCGTGAAGGTTCTGGGTCAGGACGGCAAGCTGATCGAAACTGGCCGTATTTCCAAGATCCTTGCCTTCCGCGGTATCGAGCGCACGGCCATCGAAGAAGCCCATGCCGGTGACATCGTTGCCATTGCCGGTCTTTCCAAGGGTACCGTTGCCGATACCTTCTGCGATCCGTCCGTCACCGAGGCGATGACCGCGCAGCCGATCGATCCGCCGACCGTCACCATGTCGTTCATCGTTAACGATAGCCCGCTCGCCGGCACCGAAGGCGACAAGGTTACCAGCCGCGTCATCCGCGACCGTCTGTTCAAGGAAGCCGAAGGCAACGTTGCGCTGAAGATCGAAGAGGCCGAAGGCAAGGATTCGTTCTTCGTTTCCGGCCGTGGCGAATTGCAGCTGGCGGTTCTGATCGAAACCATGCGTCGCGAAGGCTTCGAGCTTGCCGTTTCGCGTCCGCGGGTCGTGATGCACAAGGATGAGAACGGCACCCTGCTGGAGCCGATCGAAGAAGTCGTGATCGACGTTGACGAAGAGCATTCCGGCGTCGTCGTTCAGAAGATGTCGGAGCGCAAGGCTGAAATGGCCGAGCTTCGTCCTTCCGGCGGCAATCGCGTTCGTTTGAAGTTCTACGCTCCGACCCGTGGCCTGATCGGCTACCAGTCGGAACTGCTGACCGACACGCGCGGTACGGCCATCATGAACCGTCTGTTCCACGACTATCAGCCCTTCAAGGGCCAGATTGCCGGTCGCGTCAACGGCGTTCTCCTGTCCAATGGTTCGGGCGAGGCTGTTGCCTATGCCATGTTCAACCTGGAAGATCGCGGCCCGATGATCATCGAGCCGGGTGAGAAGGTTTATGCCGGCATGATCATCGGTATTCACACGCGCGACAACGATCTCGAAGTGAACGTGTTGAAGGGCAAGCAGCTGACCAACATCCGCGCCGCCGGCAAGGATGAAGCCGTCAAGCTGACGCCGCCGATCCGCATGACACTCGACCGCGCTCTTTCCTGGATCCAGGAAGACGAGTTGATGGAAGTGACGCCGAAGTCGATCCGTCTGCGCAAGATGTTCCTCGACGCCAACGACCGCAAGCGTTTTGAAAAGGCCAAGCTCGCAATCTGATTGCGGCTAGGCGGCACGAATTTGAAAAACCCGGCCTTGAGCCGGGTTTTTTTATGCTTTCGTTTTTATGTGTGCATGAGTCGAAAGGTGCTTGTGCGAAAGGTTAAGGATGCGTTAATTTTTCCTGGTCGTCCACATGAATAGGCTGTGGGTAAGCCTGCCGGCGTTAACCTTTATGACTGGCAAGTTTCCGCGGTCGGGGCCAGAATCGCGTTATGAAAACGTTATCCATCGATGTTCGCCGTGCCGAGCCGCATGATGCGCGTGCCATCTCCGAGGCGCACCGTCTGTCGTGGCAACAGGCCTATGCGGGGCTTATTCCGCACCGGCCGTTGACGCAGATGCTGGAGCGCCGGGGTGAAGGCTGGTGGAAGAAGGCGACAAGAGGCTCTGCTACCATGCTGGTGGTGGAAGTGGCCGGTGTGGTTGCCGGATATGCGACGCTCGGTCTTAGCCGCGCGCGCGGGTTGCCGCATGACGGCGAGATCTACGAACTTTATCTGCGGCCGGAATATCAGGGCATCGGGCTCGGCTCGCTGCTGTTCACGGAGGCCCGCAGGCTGCTGACGTCACTCGGCTGCAATGGCATCGTCGTTTGGTGCCTCGAAGACAGTGACGTCGCCAATCGATTCTTCCGTTCGCATGGCGGCCGCGACATTGCCGAAGGCATGGAAGATTTCGGCGGCAAGTCGTTACGCAAGATCGGTTTCGTCTGGAACTGACAAGAGCTGCGGATGGATTACGTGATGGTATGGTTTTTTGCGGCCGCCATGCGTAATCGCGATAACCTCAAATCCGGCATTCTGTCTTATCCGCTCAAAGCCATGTTGCAATACGGCGACTTTCCCAGTATCGAAAACCAAATCCAACCCGTCGAATTGAGGGAAGCGAATGCGTATCGATGCAATTTCCATAGGCAAGAACCCGCCGGATGACATAAACGTTATCGTTGAAGTGCCGGTCGGTGGCCATCCGATCAAGTACGAGATGGACAAGGACGCGGGTGCGCTGATCGTCGATCGCTTCCTCTACACGCCGATGACCTATCCGGGTAACTATGGCTTCGTGCCGCACACCCTGTCCGACGATGGCGACCCGATCGATGTTCTCATCTGCAACACCCGTCCGCTGGTTCCCGGCTGCGTGATCAATGTCCGCCCCATCGGCGTGATGATCATGGAAGATGATGGCGGCAAGGACGAGAAAATCCTCGCCGTGCCGGCTCCGAAGCTGACGCAGCGTTACGACAAGGTCCATAACTACACCGACCTGCCGGAAATCACGCTGAAGCAGATCGAGCATTTCTTCGAGCACTACAAGGATCTGGAGCCCGGCAAGTGGGTGAAGATGGGCGGCTGGCAGGATGTCGACGTCGCCAAGAAGCTGATCGTCGAAGCCATCGAGCGTTACAAGACGCAGGGCTGATAGCCCTAGCCCGCCAGCTTTTTAAAGAGCTTTTCGAAATCCTCCGGGTCGGTATCGATCCGGAGGATTTTTTTGCGCGCTGTTTCGCCTGAGATGAAGGTAATGGAAGACTTGGGCAGGCCGAGTTTTTTTGCCAGCAAAACAATGAGGGCCTTGTTCGCCTTGCCGCCTTCCGGCACGGCGCTGACACGGGCTTTCAGATGCGCGTTTCCATCCGCATCCTGCTCCACGCCGTCAATCGCATCACGCCCGCCGTTCGGGGTCAGGCGAACGGACAGGCGGACATGATCATCGTGTTTTCGCCAGAGGCCGCTCAAACAGTCATCGGGTAAAGCGTGTTCCACATGAAGGAGCGGATGAAGAAGATGATCAGGAGCAGGATGATCGGCGAGATGTCGATACCGCCGAGATTGGGCAGAATGCGGCGGATGGGGCGCAGGGCCGGTTCCGTGACATTCACCAGGAAACTCCCGATGGCGTTCACGAACTGGTTGCGGGAATTGATGACGTTGAAGGCGTAAAGCCAGGAAAAAATAGCACTGGCGATCAGCACCCATGTGTAGAGGTTCAAGGCCAGATCGATGGTCTGAAACAGGGCAAGCATCAATATCTCCGTATCTTGGTTGCAAGACATTTAGACATTGACGCGTGAACCGGCAAGTGTTCCGCCAGATCGTATTGATCTTTGGTCTGATCGACCGGCGATCATCACAATCTGATTCAAGGCTTTGCGCGGGATTCCAGACGAAAGCCGCTCACACTTTTCGTCATGCTGCTGTTGAGGGCTGGCGATTCTTGTCATATCGCTCTATTGCAAAGCTCTCATCTTGTCTCGCGAGCAACCAGCCGATGTCGTCCCTGCCTTCTGCCGAAAACCGTTTTGGCGCATTCCGGCATAGTTCCTATCGCCGCTTCTTCAGCGCCCGGTTTTTTTCGGCCTTCGCCATCCAGATCGTCAGCGTTTCCGTTGGCTGGCAGATGTATGAGGTGACAGGCAACGCCTTTTATCTCGGCCTGATCGGTCTTTTTCAGTTTCTGCCGTCGCTGCTTCTGATCCTTGTCACGGGAACGGTCGCCGACCGGCACAATCGCCGGCGCATCATGGCGATATGTCTGTTGATGGCGGCGCTCTGTGCTGTGGCGCTCCTCGGTCTCACGCTGACGCAAAGCTTTTCCCCCTGGCCGGTTTTCGCCATTCTCGTCGTCTTTGGCATTGAGCGGGCCTTCATGGGGCCGGCGGTTCAGTCGCTGGCGCCCAATCTCGTGCCCGTCGAAGATTTGCCGAACGCGATCGCCTGGAATTCGTCTTCCTGGCAGATGGCGTCGATCCTCGGCCCGGTTGCGGGTGGTCTGCTTTATGGCCTCGGTGCGTCCGTCGCCTATAGCGTGGCGTTCGTGCTGTTCATCGTGTCCGCAACGCTGGCGGTGGCGATCCGCAAGCCGGAACAACGCGGGCCGGCAAAAGCCATCAGCCTGGAAACCATGCTGGCCGGGTTCAAGTTCATCTCGCAGGAGAAGATCGTCCTCGGCGCGATCTCGCTCGACCTTTTCGCTGTCCTGCTGGGCGGTGCTGTCGCGTTGATGCCGATCTTTGCCAAGGAAGTGCTGACACTCGGGCCCTGGGGTCTCGGGCTTTTGCGCGCCGCTCCCGGCATCGGGGCGATCACGGTTGCGGTCATTCTGGCGTTCAAGCCGATCCGGCACCGTGCCGGACTGCTGATGTTTGTCGGCGTCGGCCTCTTCGGTGTTTCCACCGTGGTCTTCGGGCTCTCGCAAACCGCGTGGCTGTCCATCGCAGCGCTGGTGGTCATGGGGGCATCGGACATGGTGTCGGTTTATGTGCGCGAGACCCTGATTGCGCTCTGGACGCCGGATGAGGTGCGCGGCCGCGTGAATGCCGTGAACATGGTATTTGTCGGCGCATCGAACGAACTGGGTGAGTTCCGCGCCGGCACAATGGCCCATGTCGTGGGTGCTGTGCCGGCCGTCGTTATCGGCGGGGCAGGGACGCTTGCGGTGGCGGTTATCTGGGCGCTTGGTTTTACCAAGCTGCGCAAGATCGACAATCTGGACGCGCCTCAATAACCCCGTAAGGTCTCAGCGCTGCGGCTTGCCTTCAAAGACCAGATCGAGAAAATTGCCAAGCCATGCCCGGAGCGGTGTGTCGAACAGCATGCGGCCTTCCAGATGCTGGCTGCCGACCTGCGCATTGGGCATGCCGAAACGCTGCGCGCCGCGCACCACCCAGCTATGCATCATGGCGCGGGTGAGTTCGGCGTGAAACTGCAGACCCCAGGCATTTTTTCCGTAACGATAGGCCTGGTTGGGATAGGTCTCGCCTGAAGCCAGAAGCTCGGCGCCGCGCGGCAGTTCGAACCCTTCCTTGTGGAAATGATAGACCATCTTCGGCCAATGCGGCATCAAAAGCCGCCCGTGTTCGGTGGCGTGAAGTGGATACCAGCCGATTTCCACCTTGCCGTCCCTGTCTGCCTCCACCTTGCCGCCCAGATGTTTGGACAGCATCTGCGCGCCGAGACAGATACCGAGAAAGGGCTTGTTTTCCTTCAGCGGCACTTTCAGCCAGTCGATTTCGGCTTTGACATAATCATGCGGGTCATTCGCGCTCATCGGGCCGCCGAAGATGATGGCACCGGCATGGCGTTCCAGCGTCTGTGGCAAATCATCACCCAGTGCGGGGCGTCTTATGTCGAGGCGGTACCCTTTTTCCACGAGTATCTGGCCGACGCGGCCAGGCGTGGAGCGTTCCTGATGCAGGACGACTAGCAGCGAAGGTTGTTCTCTCTGTTGCCTGGAGGGGTCAAACAGCATCGTCTTCGTTTTCGCTTTCTTCAGCGGGCCCGGACCTCGTGGCGGCCTGCTGACGTTGCAGAACCCTGTCGCGCACGGAAACACCAAGCAGATCGGCTACCCGCCAGATCACATGATCTTCCATTTCGCTTCGTTCGCCGTCAGCGTAAACAATATCCCATAATATTCCAATAAGCTCCACGCGCTGATCTTCATCGAGATGGCGGCGGATATCGGCGGTGAAGCGGTAATAATCGACGGCCTCCTTGCCGGCCTCCTGACCGGCGGTGAGAAGGGCATCGAGCTTGCCGCCATCGAGATGGTAATATTCATGCAGGATTTCACGCAGGCGGTGACGCTCGCTTTTCGAGACCGTGCCATCCGCTTCCATTACCTGGAAACAGAGGGCGGCAACCGCTACCCTCAGATCATCAGGGCTGAAATCACCCGCATTCGGGCCGACGAGGTTCTGAAGGAACGACTGTATTTGCTGGAACATCGATAGCCTGTTGGTCAGAAGAGTTTGAGCCGGGTCTTGGGTTCGGCTTCCGCGCCGGATTTCTTGACACCCGGATCATCCGGCGCGCCACCGAAAAACGGCACGGCGTCCGCTTTTTTATCCGACGCATCGGTTCCCACCGGCGCTTCGATCGGGACGGGCTTATTCTCCTTCGCGGTAGATACGATCGGCTTCACCTCGATCGGCGTGGCCGGGGCGGGTTTCGGCTCCGCACGCGTCTCCGGGGCGGCTTCGACAATGATTGTCTTTACAGCCGGTTCGGCCCTTGCGGGCGCTGCGGCAATCGCGTTTTCGATTGTCAGGTCTTCGACGGGGCCTTCGAGCTGGCCAAAAGGCGCTTTCCATTCGAAGGCATCCAGACGGCCAGTGACGGGCGACACCGGCAACCATTTTTCCGAAACGATGCCATCGGCCACCCAGGCTGGATCACGCGGCGCGCGCAGCGCCTGTGCCATCCAGTAGCGCACCCGGCCCTGATCACCGGTTTCGGCCTCCTCGATGTCGGCCATCAGCAGGAAGATGCTTTCGCGTGGCTCGATCCGCGCGGCGGCCTCGGCCTTGGCCCGCGCCTTGGCGAATTCCTTGGCGTCGAGCGCCGCCTGCGCCACGGCGAACAGCGATTCGATATTGTTGGGTTTCAGGCTTTCCAGCCGTTCGGCACGTTTCAGCCGGTCTATGGCGGTATCGCCGCTGCGGGCGCGAACATAAAGCTGGGCGATCTGCGGATGCGGTTCGTTCTTCCACACGGGTTCCAGAACCGTGGCCGCCTTGCGCAGATTGTCTTCACGCAGATAGGATTTTGCCGCGATCAGTGCCGCCGGAACGAGGCCTTTTGCGAGCTTGAGGGCATGTTTGGCATCCTCTCGCGCGCTCACCGGATCGCTTTCCAGCTTTTCGCCGGCCTTGGCGGTGAGAAGCACGGCTTTCAGCCGTTCCGCTTCACCACGCTCGATCACGCTTGCCGCCTTCTGCTGGTCGAGCAGGCGGATGGCATCGTCCCATTGTCCGTTGCGACAACGGTTTTCCAGCGTCGCCTGCGCAGCCCACGGCAGATAGGGGGCCTTTTCCGCTGCGTCCTCGGCATATTGCTGGGCGGCTTCATAAGCGCCCTGCCGGCGCGCCTCGATATAAAGGCCGCGAAGGCCAAGTTCTCGGGTTTCCGGGTCGCGGGCCATGGCCTCGAACTTGCGGCGCGCCTCGTCATATTTGCCTTCGATGAGATCGGCCTGCGCATCGAGCAGGTGGATCAGCGGCTCCTGATCGGCGCTGAGCAACCCCTGCGTGCGGGCTGTCATCTTGCGGGCGAGAATGGCATTGCCGGCCCCGGCGGCGATGAGGCCGGTGGACAGGGCCTGATAACCGCGGTCACGCTTGCGGGCGCGAAAATAGCGGCGAGCGGCATTGGGCGAGGTCCAGACGGCGTTGACTACCCACCAGATGAGCATGACGGCGGCAACCAGCGCCGCGATGATCGAGGCGGCGACCATCAGGCTCATTTCGATCAGCTGGCCCTGCCAGACGATGGAAAGCGCGCCTGGCCTGTCCGCCAGCCAGGAGAAACCGAAACCAAGCGCCAGAACGATAACGGCGAAAGTCAGAATTCTGATCATGCGCTTACCCCTGCCTGCCGGTGCTGGTGATGGCACGGTTCAACGTGCCGCCCACCAGATTTTCGACCTCGATACGCGCATCCAGAGATTTCTTGTAATCGGCGGATGCCGCCTTGGCCGCCTCGGGAAGCCCGTTCCATTCAAGAGCGGCACCCTGCAGATCGCCGTTGCGCAGCTTGTTCTCCATGCGCGCGATCATCGCGTCGGCTGTCTCACCCTCTATATTTCCAACCGGACGAACTTTCACCAGCGAAAAGGCGCTTTCGGTCAGGCGCTCCATGATGCCCTGATTGGGATCGGGCTGGTTGATGGCCGACAGCATCGCATTGGCGACATCAGGGAATTTCTGCATCAGCTCCGAACGCGACGGCACGCCCGTGGCGGCGAAGGATTGCAGCGATGCGATGGCCGGATCGTCAGGCGTCACCTTGGAGAGCGTGTCGAGTTCTGTGAGGAACGGTCCACCGCGATCGATCGCTGCCTTCAGTGCGGCCGATGCAATCGCACGGGCGACTTCGATATCGTCGCGTGGCTCGTTGAGCTTGGTTTCCACATCCGCAAGGCGGCGCGTCAGTTCTGATGTGGCGGAGGCCTGCGCGGATCGCTCCGATTGCAGGGCAGCTTCCAGAGCAGTGATTTTTTCCGAAAGCCCATCTACCTGCGGCGCTTCACTCTTCGCGGCTTCCAGCGTTGCGATGCGCTGTTCCAGCGTCGATGTGTCTGCCGCCGGAGCATTGGCGAGCTGCTGCCGCAGGCCGCCGATATCGGATTTCAGGGCTGCGATTTCATCGCTTCCGGCCTCGCCCGCGGTAAAGGAAGGCAGGATGCCTGCATATTGCATGCTGCCAGCGGCGGCCAGCGCTACGAGACCGCCAACGATGCCGGCGGCGATCAAGCCCGAGGTTGCGGCCTGTTTACGTTCAACCTGTTGTGGCGTGGAGGGTTTGGCCGGTCCAGATGAGGCGGTGGCCGGTGAGGGTTTTGCAGCTGCGGCGGCGCTGCCGGATGCGCTGGTGGAGGCTGTGGAGCCAAAGGCCGGTTTCGAAGCGGCTGCGGCAGCCGAAGAGGCGCTCGCGCCGTATGCGGTAGTTGCCGGTTTGGCATCGGCTTTTGGCGGTACGGCAGCTGGTGAAACGGGCTCTTTTGGCTTGTCCGCAGGGCTTTCCGCCTTCGGTGCGCCAAGCGATGAGTCCGTCTTGCCGACATTCGGTTCTGGCTCGAGGGGGGATTTTTTCGGCTGGTCCCAAACGGGCGCGGGATCGGCTGCTGCGGGCTTTGTTTCTTCAACGCTCGGCTCTGCCTTAGCGACCGGCGTTTGGTCACCGGCCTTGTCGTCCGTTCTGGCAGCGTCTCCTTCGGCAGAAATTGCTTTCACGTCTTTCGCGTCCAGGTCGATTGTGACCGGTTCGGCTTTGGACTTGGAGTGGCGTGGCGGCTTTCCCGATACCATGACAACCTCATTTCTGCCTGCAATACTCTAAACCTAGTCAGTGACGGCGGCAAAGGAAAGAGGTGAGGTCGAATTAGGTTCCAGAGTTATGGTGCAGAAGTTCGAACATCGCGGCTTCGCTCGGCTCTTCGGCGGCCTTGGCATTTGCGCGGAAGATTTCCGGAACCAGAAACAGCACGTTGCGGCTGATGCAGATGAATTTTGTCGCCGCCAGCGCCGTCACGTATTTATCCGCCGATACATGATGGAAAAAGGCCCGCGCCGCTTCAGAGGAATAGAGCAGGACCATATCGGCGGTCGTGTCGAGAAGCGTCGTTTCGAGCGTGTTTTCGGAGATATCCGAGGGCAGCATCTCGTAACAGTCGACCGTTCTGAAGGGAATGCCCGCGGCGGCAAGGCCCTCTTCGAAGACGGAGCCACGTGGCCTGCCGGCGAGATAGAGCAAGGGTTCTTCTTCAGTCAAAAAAGCGCGGTGCTGTTTCACCAGCACGGTCAGACCCAGAGCATCTCCGGAGGCGGTGAATATCTGCTCGAAGCCGGTTTCTTGCGCTGCTTCCGCCGTTGCCCCGCCGACGGCGAAAAGCGGTTTCGACAGATAGGGGGCAAGCTGTTCTTCGCACGTTGCCAGCGCCCGCAAGGCTTCAGCGCTGGTCACCGCGATAGCGCCCGCCGGATCGGACAGCGCCGAGGTGGCGCGTTCGCCATGATGGATGGGATGAAACAGCGGCAGAAGCACCGGCGCATGGCCAAGCGCTTCAAGCTTTGCAGCCGTCCTTTCGCCCGAACGCTGCGGCCGGGTGACGACGATCCGCACCGGCTCAGCTCCAGCCTTCGAAGAAATTGCTGCCCGCTTTGGCGCGCACCTCTTCGCCGGCCTTTTTCCCCAGTATCAAGGCGTCCCTGCGGTTGCCGGAGATTTCGACGCCGTGGCTTGTCTGGCCATCGGGGGTAAGGATCAGGCCGGAAAAATGCAGGTTATCACCTTCGCAGGTGGCGTAACCGGCAATGGGGGTACGACAGGAACCGTCAAGCGCTGCCAGAAAGGCACGCTCACAGGTCACGGCGTCATAAGTGGGCCTGTCGTTTATGGGAGCCAGCAATTTATCCATGCGGGCGTCACCGATGCGGCTCTCGACCCCGATCGCGCCTTGGGCCGGAGCGGGCGGGAATTCTTTTGGATCGAGAATTTCCGTCGGCACGTTGTCCTTGCCGAGCCGCTTCAGGCCGGCAAAGGCAAGAAGCGTCGCATCCGCCTGGCCTTCTTCGAGCTTGCGCAGACGCGTGTCGACCAGACCGCGGAAAACGATGACGTTGAGATCCGGGCGCAGGCGGCGGATCAGTGCCTGGCGGCGCAGAGAGGCGGAGCCGACAACGGCGCCCTGCGGCAGCTCCAGAAGCTTCGGTGCCGTGCGACCAATGAAGGCGTCGCGCATGTCTTCACGCGGCAGGAAAGCTGAAAGATGCAAGCCCTCAGGCAAAACCGTCGGCATGTCCTTGGAGGAATGCACGGCAATATCGAGTTCGCCGGACAGGAGCTGGTTTTCCAGTTCCTCCGTGAACAGGCCCTTGCCGCCGATTTCCGACAAGGCGCGGTCGGTGATCCGGTCGCCCTTGGTGGAGAGCACGACGATTTCGAACATCTCTTCCGGAAGACCGTGTGCCGCCATCAGCCGGCTGCGGGTCTCATAAGCCTGCGCGAGCGCCAGCGGGCTGCCGCGTGTGCCGATTCGGAAAGGTTTTGTTTGCATCCGCGTCTATCCATTGTTACCGGAGTTGTCTTAGACCAACTCAGCGCATGATCGCAATGAACGAACAGATTTGATGCCCCCCTTTCTTCGTATTCTCGGCATAGAGACAAGCTGTGACGAAACCGCTGCATCCATTGTGGTTCGGCATGCGGACGGGCGTGGCGAGATCGTCTCCGATGTCGTTTTGTCGCAGCTTGAGGAACACAGTGCCTATGGCGGTGTGGTGCCGGAAATTGCTGCGCGCGCCCATGTCGAGGCGCTGGACACGCTGGTGGAAGAAGCGCTGGATCAGGCGGGCGTCAAGCTTGCCGATGTCGACGCCATTGCAGCCACCTCCGGCCCTGGGCTCATCGGTGGGCTACTGGTGGGGCTGATGACCGGCAAGGCCATCGCCAAGGCGGCCGGCAAACCGCTCTACGCCATCAATCATCTGGAAGGCCACGCGCTGACGGCGCGACTGACCGATGGTCTGTCTTTTCCCTATCTGATGTTGCTCGTCTCCGGCGGTCACACCCAACTGGTGCTGGTGCGCGGGGTGGGGGAATACGAGCGCTGGGGCACCACCATCGACGACGCGCTCGGCGAGGCCTTCGACAAGACCGCCAAACTTCTCGGGCTGCCCTATCCCGGTGGGCCTGCCGTCGAGAACGCGGCGGCGAAGGGTGACCCGGACCGTTTTCCGCTCCCGCGCCCGATGGTTGGGGAAGCACGGCTCGATTTTTCCTTCTCGGGCTTGAAGACAGCGGTGCGGCAGGCTGCGACCGCCATCGCGCCGCTTTCGGAGCAGGATATTGCCGATATCTGCGCCTCCTTCCAGAAGGCGGTGTCGCGCACCCTGAAAGACCGTATCGGCCGTGGCCTTGCGCGTTTCAAAGTAGAATTTCCGCATATCAATGGAGAACCGGCTCTTGTGGTGGCCGGCGGCGTAGCCGCCAACCAGGAAATCCGCCAGACCCTGCAGGCACTTTGCGATACACACGGCTTCCGCTTCGTCGCGCCGCCGCACCGGCTTTGCACCGATAATGCTGCGATGATCGCCTGGGCGGGTCTGGAGCGCATGGCGGAAGGCAGGCAAGCCGATGCGCTTGAGGTCGCGCCGCGCTCTCGCTGGCCGCTTGACGGTAGCGCGGAGACATTGATTGGTTTCGGTAAAAGGGGAGCCAAGGCCTGATGCAGCGGGAAAAAATCGTCGTCATCGGCGCCGGTGCCTTCGGAACCGCGCTTGCCGTCGTCATCGCGCTGGAAAACCGGCATGATGTGACCCTGCTCGGCCGCGATCCGTCGCTGATGGCCGATCTAAGGAACGAACGCGTACACGAGGCCGCCCTACCGGGTGTGGAGTTGCCGGATGCACTTGGATTCTCGGCCGAGCCTGACGTGCTGGCTGGCGCCAGTATCGTGTTGTTCGCCATGCCTTCGCAGGCCCATGCCGACGCGGCCCAACACTATGGCCCTTATCTGGCCAGTGACTCTATCATCGTCACCTGCGCGAAAGGTATCGACCGCAACTCCGGTCGTCTGCTGACGGAACTTCTGGAGACGGAACTGCCGCATCATCCCATTGCTGTTCTGTCCGGGCCGGGCTTTGCTGCCGATATCGCGCGCGGCTTGCCGACCGCCATGGCGATTGCGGCGGAGGACGCCACGGTTGCCGAACGGCTGGCGACCACGATTTCGGGCAAGACCTTCCGGCTTTATGCCTCGACGGACCGCATCGGCGTGCAGCTTGGCGGTGCGCTGAAGAATGTTCTCGCCATTGCCGCCGGCATTGTCGAAGGAGCGGGGCTCGGCGATTCCGCCCGGGCGGCGCTGATTTCGCGTGGGCTTGCCGAAATGTCTCGTCTCATCGTCGCCATGGGCGGCAAGGCCGATACGGTGCGCGGTCTTTCCGGCCTCGGCGATCTGGTGCTGACCGCCACCAGCCACCAGTCGCGCAACCTGCGTTTCGGCATCGCGCTTGGCCGGGGTGAGGGCAAGGACATGTCCGGCGGGCTGGTGGAGGGTGCCTTTGCGGCAGCCGTTGCCGCTCGGCTCGGCGAACACCACGCAATCGACATGCCGGTGACCGAGGCGGTGGCCGCCATTATTGATGGCAATCTGGATGTGGCGAGCGCCATGCAACAATTGATGACACGGCCGATCACCACCGAATGAGGTGAGGCGGTCGAATAATATTTTACGCATGTCCTGGTCCCAAACCGCTGACCCATTTGGGAGACATGCTCTAGCAAGGAGACGACAATGCTGTTTGCCTTTATCTGCAAGGACAAGCCCGGCCATCTGAACGTGCGCATGGAAACGCGCCCCGCTCATCTGGAGCATCTGAACAGGCTGAACGCCGAGGGCACGCTGAAGATCGCCGGCCCGTTTCTGGATGCCGAAGGCAAGCCGAATGGCAGCCTTGTGATCGTGGAGGCGTCCGATATCGATGCGGCGAAGGCTCTCGCCGATGCCGATCCCTATGCCAAGGCCGGCCTGTTCGAGAGCGTGGATGTGAAGCCCTATAACTGGGTCTTCAACAATCCGGGAGCGTGACCGGAGATGGCGAATTATTGGCTGTACAAGTCCGAGCCGTTCAAGTGGTCCTGGGAAATGCAGAAGGCCAAGGGCGAGACCGGCGAAGAATGGACCGGCGTGCGCAACTATCAGGCCCGCAACAACATGCGCGCCATGAAGATCGGCGACAAGGGTTTCTTCTATCACTCCAATGAGGGGCTGGATGTCGTCGGTATCGTCGAAGTCTGTGCCTTGTCGCATCCGGATTCGACTGCGGAGGGTGATCTGAAGTGGGATTGCGTTGATATCCGCGCCGTCTGCGATATGCCGCAGCCGGTTTCCCTGAAGGATGTGAAGGCGAACCCAAAGCTCGAAAAGATGTCGCTCGTCACCTCGATGCGGCTTTCCGTGCAGCCGGTGACGGAAGAGGAATATCTTGAGGTCTGCCGCATGGGCGGCCTCGCCAATCCGCCGAAATCGCCGGACTGATGCTTCGGTGAGGACCGATCCCGAGCGCTTCATTCTCGACAATGCTGCCATCATGCATCCGCCGCATGTGCCGGAATTGCGTCTTCATCTCGCCACCGAGGCGCACGAGCTTTGGCTGAAGACGGAGGAGGAACTGGAGGAGATCGGCCTGCCGCCGCCCTTCTGGGCCTTCGCCTGGGCCGGCGGGCAGGGGCTTGCCCGTTATATTCTCGATCACCCTGAAAGCGTTTGCGGCAAGCGTGTGCTGGATTTCGCCAGTGGCTCCGGTCTGGTTGCCATCGCGGCGGCAAAGGCCGGTGCAGCAAAGGTTCTCGCTGCCGACATCGATCCGTGGACGGAAACGGCCATTCGCTTGAATGCGGCGCTCAATGGCGTGGATATCGGTTTTACGGGGCTCGACCTCGTCGGCAAGCCGGTCGATGCCGATGTCCTCTTGGCTGGCGACGTGTTCTACGACCGCGCTTTTGCCGATCTTCTCGTGCCGTGGTTTGTGGAGCTGACGGAGAAGGGTATGATCGTGCTCGTCGGCGATCCGGGACGGGCCTATCTGCCCAAAGAGCGGCTTCGCGCCGAGGCGACCTATCAGGTGCCGGTGACGCGGGCGCTGGAAGACAGCGACGTGAAGAAGACCACGGTGTGGCGTTTTATCTGATCAGGGCCTGATGATGCAGACGCCATGTTCGTATGCGCAGGCATCGTCTGCGTTTTCGGCATGGACAGAGATGATTTTCGCCTTGGGCGCAAGTTGCAGGCCCGCTCGATCCGTAATACCTTTTCGTGAAAATCCGCTGCTGATCGCGAAATAATTGCCGTTTCCACGCACCCGCAGGGCCGATATGCCGCCGACATAGGTGCCGCCGGGCAGGGCGGATGGCAACCCATCGGTAGAGAAGCTTACTTCGGATTGATGATGCCGATATGGGTGGCGGCCATAAAAATCTTCTGCCGCTGCCGGTGGCACAAAGGTTAAAATGGCGCCTGCAACCATCATGATCAGGGCGGCGATTCGGCGCTGTAACATGAGCTTCATGCTCCGGTTTTATTGGTTAACCGCTCGTAAATTACACCTTTTCTGAATTACGTAAAGGTAAATATTTTGAGGGCGTAAATCTTGGAAACGCTCGATTTTTTATTTTGACATGAAAAAATCCAAAAAAAATTCGTGAACCAATCGATTAAATTCGAATCGGTCATGAAATGTGCTTGTGATGACGCCCCCATGTGATTAAACGTCGCGGTTGGTGCAATGCACATTCTTTCGTCATGTGCTGTTGCTTGGGGGCGTCCTGTCTGAATGGACGCACGGGAAAACGCCGCGAGGTTCTGATGGCGAATGTGACAAATAACCGGCCTCTGTCGCCGCATCTTCAAATTTACAAGCCTATCCCGACGATGGTTGCATCCATCGTGCACCGCATCACGGGCGGGGCGCTTTATTTCGGGACGCTTCTGGTCGCCTGGTGGCTGATCGCGCTTGCTTCGGGCCCTGCCTATTACGACTGGGTCAACTGGGCGATGGGCACGATCATCGGCAGGCTCATCCTGATCGGCTATACCTGGGCTCTGGTTCACCACATGCTGGGCGGTCTTCGCCACTTCATGTGGGATTTGGGTCATGGCTTCGACAAGCACTTTACCACCAAGCTGGCAAAGGCCTCGTGGGTCGCGTCGATCTGTCTGACCGCGCTGATCTGGGTCATTGTCCTGATCGTGCGCTGAGGAGATTTTTTCATGGATATGCGTACACCTCTCGGAAAGGTTCGCGGTCTGGGCTCCGCCAAGGAAGGCACCGACCATTTCCTGCGCCAGCGCGTCACCGCGGTCGCCAACGTTCCGCTGCTGATCTTCTTCGTGATCTTCCTCATCAAATATGCCGGTGCGCCTTATCCGGAAGTCGTCGCCGCGCTGTCGAACCCGCTCGTTGCGGTCATCATGGCTCTGGTGCTGGTGTCCGGCCTCATCCACATGAAGCTCGGCATGCAGGTCATCATCGAAGACTACGTTCACGCCGAGGTTTCGAAGCTCGTTCTTCTGATGCTCAATACGTTTTTCGCGATTCTGATTGGCGGTCTTTCCATCTTCGCCATTCTGAAAATCGCATTCGCAGGATAAGTCCGCCATGGCATCGATCAGTTCACCTTCCCAGAATGGCAAGGCCTACACCTATGTCGATCACTCCTATGACGTGATCGTGGTGGGCGCCGGTGGCGCCGGTCTACGCGCAACGCTCGGCATGGCGGAACAGGGTTTCCGCACGGCCTGCATCACCAAGGTTTTCCCGACCCGCTCCCACACGGTCGCGGCGCAGGGCGGCATTGCCGCATCGCTTACCAACATGACGCCCGACTGTTGGCAGTGGCACCTTTACGACACCGTAAAGGGCTCCGACTGGCTGGGCGACGTCGATGCGATGCAATATCTCGC
The DNA here is from genome assembly GCF_000092025.1 of Agrobacterium fabrum str. C58. Taxonomy (NCBI): domain Bacteria; kingdom Pseudomonadati; phylum Pseudomonadota; class Alphaproteobacteria; order Hyphomicrobiales; family Rhizobiaceae; genus Agrobacterium; species Agrobacterium fabrum. The sequence goes on along the minus strand of NC_003062.2, from coordinate 2,630,271 downwards.
CATGGAAGCGCCGAAGGCGGTCTATGAGCTGGAACATTACGGCGTGCCCTTCTCGCGCAATGCCGAGGGCAAGATTTACCAGCGCCCGTTCGGCGGTCACATGCAGAATTACGGCGAAGGCCCACCGGTACAGCGCACCTGTGCTGCCGCCGACCGTACCGGCCACGCCATTCTGCACACGCTCTATGGCCAGTCGCTGCGCAACAATGCGGAATTCTTCATCGAATATTTCGCGCTCGACCTCATCATGGCGCCAGATGGTCGTTGCACGGGCGTCGTTGCCTGGAACCTCGATGACGGCACGATCCATCGATTCTCCGCCAAGATGGTGGTGCTGGCGACCGGCGGTTACGGCCGCGCCTATTTCTCGGCGACCTCTGCTCACACCTGCACCGGCGACGGCGGCGGCATGATTGCCCGTGCCGGCCTGCCGCTTCAGGACATGGAATTCGTACAGTTCCATCCAACCGGCATTTATGGCGCAGGCTGCCTCATCACCGAAGGCGCGCGTGGCGAAGGCGGTTACCTCGTCAACTCAGAAGGCGAACGCTTCATGGAGCGTTATGCGCCATCGGCGAAGGACCTTGCCTCCCGTGACGTTGTCTCCCGCTGCATGACGATGGAAATCCGTGAAGGCCGCGGCGTCGGCAAGAACAAGGATCACATCTTCCTGCATCTGGATCACCTCGATCCTGCGATCCTGCATGAGCGGCTTCCGGGCATTTCCGAAAGCGCCAAGATTTTTGCCGGCGTGGACGTGACGCGCGAGCCCATCCCGGTTCTGCCGACGGTTCACTATAATATGGGCGGTATTCCGACCAACTATTGGGGTGAAGTGCTGAATGCCGATGCCAATAACCCGGAACGTATCGCGCCCGGTCTGATGGCCGTCGGCGAAGCCGGTTGCGCCTCGGTTCACGGTGCCAACCGCCTCGGCTCCAACTCGCTGATCGACCTCGTGGTCTTCGGCCGCGCCGCCGCTATTCGTGCAGCACAGGTCATCGACCGCGATGCGCCCGTTCCTGCGCTCGACATTGCGGCCTGCGACAAGATCATGGAGCGCTTCGACAGCCTGCGTTACGCCAATGGCTCGACGCCGACGGCGGTGCTGCGCGACAAGATGCAGCGCGCCATGCAGGACGATGCGGCCGTTTTCCGCACGCAGGAATCGCTGGAGAGCGGTTGCCAGCGTCTTTCCGCCATCTGGAAGGAGCTGCCGGACGTCAAGGTCACCGACCGTTCGATGGTCTGGAACTCCGATCTGGTCGAGACGCTCGAGCTACACAATCTGATGGCCAACGCGATCACCACGGTCTATGGCGCTGAAGCGCGCAAGGAAAGCCGCGGTTCACACGCCCGTGAGGATTTCGTCGATGGTCCTTTCGGCGGTCGCGACGACGTGAACTGGCGCAAGCACACGCTCGCCTGGGTCAGCCCCGAAGGGGACGTCAAACTCGATTATCGCCCGGTTCACACCGACCTGATCGCCGACGGCATCGATCCCAAAAAGATCGAGCCGAAGGCGCGCGTCTACTGATTTGAGGAACTGGATATGGTTGAACTCGCTCTCCCCAAGAATTCCCAGATCAGCGAAGGCAAGGTCTGGCCGAAGCCTGACGGTGCCAAGAATGTGCGCGAATACCGCATCTATCGCTGGAACCCGGATGACGGTCAGAACCCGCGCATCGATACCTATTACATCGATGTCGATGATTGCGGGCCGATGGTTCTCGATGCACTGCTTTACATCAAGAATAATATCGACCCGACGCTGACGCTGCGTCGCTCCTGCCGCGAAGGCATTTGTGGTTCCTGTGCGATGAACATCGACGGCACCAATACGCTTGCCTGCACCAAGGGTATGGAAGAGATCAAGGGTACGGTAAAGGTTTATCCGCTGCCGCATATGCCTGTCGTGAAGGACCTCGTTCCCGATCTGTCGAACTTCTACGCCCAGCACCGCTCCATCGAGCCCTGGCTGAAGACGGTGTCTCCGACGCCCGCCAAGGAATGGAAGCAGAGCCATGAGGATCGTCTGAAGCTGGATGGTCTTTACGAGTGCATCCTGTGCGCCTGCTGCTCCACCTCCTGTCCCAGCTACTGGTGGAATGGCGACCGTTATCTCGGCCCCGCCGTTCTGCTGCAGGCCTATCGCTGGCTGATCGACAGCCGCGATGAGGCAACCGGTGAGCGTCTCGACAATCTCGAGGACCCGTTCCGCCTTTATCGTTGCCACACCATCATGAACTGCGCACAGGCTTGCCCGAAGGGCTTGAACCCGGCCAAGGCGATCGCGGAAATCAAGAAGATGATGGTCGAGCGTCGCGTCTAACGGCGATTCGCTTGAGAGAGAAAATCTATCCGGCCGCGGTCTCGACCGCGGCTCTTTTTACAACCGGGCCTGGGAAAATTCGGTAAAAATCGACCGAAATGGTAATTATCCCGGCCATCGCTTGCGCAAGGTAAGGCTTTGGTAATAATTCAGCCTTCTTGTTTGATCATGGTCTTTCCGGAAGCGAGAGAATCGGGAGCTTGATATGCAATTCAGATATGTGGTGACGGGCCTAGCGGTTGTGATGAGCCTTGCCGGTTGCCAACGTACCTCCTACGATTACAACAATAACGGCAGCAACAATCCCGGTTATACACCGCCGTTGCAGGCGCAGCCGGTGCCCTCGGTCCAGTCCGGCGCCTTGCCGCCGCCTGATGGCGCTTCCGGCAGCCAGTTCCCATCGGCGCCTGCATCCGCAGCACCTGGCGGCGTGAATGTCGCTTCTGCTGCTCCTCCGGCAACGGCGCTCGACGTGACCAAGGAATCCATGGTTGGCAACTGGCGCGTTTCCAATGGCGGTGCCAATTGCGACATGTTCCTGACGCTCACCAACCTCGGCAGCGGTTCGCGTGGCGGCACGCGTGGTTGCTCGGGTGAGCTGACGGCAATGGGTTCCTGGGAAGTGTCCGGCAAGATGGTCCTCTTCAAGAACCGTTCGGGCGATACGATCGGCCGCGTCTACAAGAGCGCCGATGCGCGCTTCGACGGCACGACCAATAGCGGCCAGCCGCTCAGCCTCAGCCGATGAGCCTATCCGGTGCAGCCGGATCGCTTCGCTTGTTCTGAGCCATTCCATTCCTCGCGGGTGCTTTGCTGCGCCCGCGACCGGAGCGCTTTTTCATGAAGCCATTGCCTGATTACAATCATAGTGTCGTTGAACAACTCAACGCATTGACGGCAGCTGGCACCTTGCAGGCCGATGCCGCCCAGCTGGGGGTCGCGGCTCATCTCGACCGCATTCTTGCCGATCTGAAGGCGCGCAAGCCCGCCAGGAAAAAAAGCGCGCTCGGCTGGATGTTCGCGCGCAAGGCCGGGCCCGCCGCCTTCGTCAAGGGATTATATGTTCATGGCAGCGTCGGCCGCGGCAAGACGATGCTGATGGACATGTTCTACGAGATGGCGCCCGTCTCTTCGAAACGGCGTTGTCATTTCCACGAATTCATGGCGGATGTGCATAATCGCGTGCATACGCACCGGCAGAAACTGAAAAATGGCGAGACCAAACAGGCCGATCCCATTCCGCCCGTCGCGGCCCAGCTTCTGGCGGAAGCAGAGCTTCTGTGCTTCGACGAGTTCACCGTCACGGATATTGCCGATGCAATGATCCTCGCCCGGCTGTTCAGCGAGCTTTTCGCCAATGGTTGCACATTGGTGACGACCTCCAACGTGGTGCCTGACAATCTCTACAAGGACGGGCTCAATCGCGGCCTGTTTCTGCCCTTCGTCGATCTGCTGAAAAAATATGTTGAGGTGGTAACTCTGGACAGCCCGACAGACTACCGGATGGAGAAGCTGGAGAGCCTGCCAGTCTATATCACGCCGCTCGACGGTTCAGCGGATCAGGCGATGGATATGGCATGGCGGCACATGACTGCCGGCCATCTCGTCGCGCCGACTGAGATACCCATGAAGGGCCGTTCCATTCTGGTGCCGCGCGCCAGCGGCCGGGTTGCCCGTTTTTCCTTTTCCGACCTTTGCGAAAAGCCGCTCGGAGCTTCCGACTTTCTCGCCATCGCCAATCGTTTCGATACGGTCTTCATCGATCACATTCCGCTTCTCAATGCCGACAAGCGTAACGAGACGAAGCGCTTTATCATCCTCATCGATGCGCTTTACGATCACACCGTCAGGCTTTTCGCCTCTGCCGCCGCCATGCCGGAAGACCTGCTGGGCAAGCGCAAGGGGACAGAAGGTTTCGAGTTCGATCGCACCGCCTCGCGCCTGTTTGAGATGCGCAGCGCCGATTACCTGGCGCTCCACCACGAAAAGCGGCAGAAAGTTTGACACTTTCGTGACGCATTATCTTACGTTTACGTAAGAAAATAATGATCTAAACGATTGAAAATACTCATCAGAAAAGAATCTGTTGCCAATTTTGGCCAATGGGGCTAATCGAAGTGCGACAATTTGGCTGCCGGTTTGGCGCGGTAAAATTGAATTGAAGCTCAAGAGGAAGCATTCGATGGCTCGCAAAAAAATTGCACTTATTGGTTCTGGCATGATCGGCGGCACGCTGGCGCATCTCGCCAGCCTGAAGGAACTGGGCGATATCGTCCTCTTCGACATCGCCGACGGCATCCCGCAGGGCAAGGGTCTGGATATTGCCCAGTCCGGCCCGGTTGAAGGCTTCAATGCAAAGCTCTCCGGCGCTTCCGATTACGCCGCCATCGAAGGCGCAGACGTCTGCATCGTCACCGCAGGTGTCGCCCGCAAGCCCGGCATGAGCCGCGATGATCTTCTTGGCATCAACCTCAAGGTCATGGAACAGGTCGGCGCCGGCATCAAGAAATATGCTCCGAACGCTTTCGTGATCTGCATCACCAACCCGCTCGACGCCATGGTCTGGGCGCTGCAGAAGTTCTCCGGCCTGCCGAAGAACAAGGTCGTCGGCATGGCTGGCGTTCTCGACAGCGCACGCTTCCGCCTGTTCCTTGCCGAAGAATTCAACGTTTCGGTCCAGGACGTCACCGCCTTCGTTCTCGGCGGTCATGGCGACACCATGGTGCCGCTCGCCCGTTATTCCACCGTTGGCGGCGTTCCGCTTACCGATCTCGTCAAGATGGGCTGGTTGACCGCCGAACGTCTTGAGCAGATCATCCAGCGCACCCGTGACGGCGGCGCGGAAATCGTCGGCCTCTTGAAGACCGGCTCGGCCTATTACGCGCCGGCCGCTTCGGCTATCGAAATGGCCGAATCCTACCTCAAGGACAAGAAGCGCGTTCTGCCCGCTGCTGCCCACCTTTCGGGCCAGTATGGCGTAGACGACATGTATGTCGGCGTGCCCACCATCATCGGTGCCGGCGGTATCGAGCGCGTCATCGAGATCGAACTGAACAAGGAAGAAGAAGCCGCCTTCCAGAAATCCGTCGGCGCTGTCGCTGGTCTTTGCGAAGCCTGCATCAACATCGCTCCGTCGCTGAAGTAATAACTTCAAGCGGTTCCAAACAGGGATTATTCCATGAATATTCACGAATATCAGGCTAAGGCTCTTCTGAAGGGCTACGGCGCGCCGGTTGCTGAAGGCGTCGCCATCCTCAAGGTCGAAGAAGCCGAAGCTGCCGCAAAGCAGCTTCCCGGCCCGCTTTACGTCGTCAAGAGCCAGATTCACGCTGGCGGTCGCGGCAAGGGCAAGTTCAAGGAGCTCGGCCCCGACGCCAAGGGCGGCGTTCGCCTAGCGAAGTCGATCGAGGAAGTCGTTTCTCATTCCAGGGACATGCTCGGCAACACGCTGGTAACGGCGCAGACGGGCGACGCCGGCAAACAGGTCAACCGCCTCTACATCGAAGACGGTGCGGACATTGCCCGCGAACTCTATTGCTCGCTTCTGGTTGACCGTTCGGTCGGTCAGGTCGCATTCGTGGTTTCCACTGAAGGCGGCATGGATATCGAAGCTGTCGCCCATGACACGCCGGAAAAGATCCACACCATCGCCATCAACCCGGAAAAGGGCGTGAGCGACGCTGACGTTGCCGCAATCTCCAAGGCTCTCGAGCTTGATGGTGTTGCAGCCGAAGACGCCAAAGCGCTGTTCCCGATCCTCTACAAGGCCTTCAACGAGAAGGACATGGCTCTCCTCGAGGTTAACCCGCTGATCGTCATGGAAAATGGCCATCTGCGCGTTCTCGACGCCAAGATGTCCTTCGACGGCAACGCGCTGTTCCGCCATGAAGACGTCAAGGCGCTGCGCGACGAGACCGAAGAAGACGCCAAGGAAATCGAAGCCTCCAAGTGGGACCTCGCTTACGTGGCGCTCGACGGCAACATCGGCTGCATGGTCAATGGTGCCGGTCTCGCCATGGCGACGATGGACATCATCAAGCTTTACGGCAAAGAGCCGGCAAACTTCTGTGACGTCGGCGGCGGCGCCGGCAAGGAGAAGGTTGCGGCAGCTTTCAAGATCATTACGGCTGACCCGAAGGTCGAGGGTATCCTCGTCAACATCTTCGGCGGCATCATGAAGTGCGACGTCATCGCCGAAGGTGTTATCGCCGCGGTGAAGGAAGTCGGTTTGCAGGTTCCGCTCGTTGTTCGCCTCGAAGGCACCAACGTCGAACTTGGCAAGAAGCTCCTGAACGAATCGGGCCTTGCGATTACGGCTGCTGACGACCTGGACGACGCAGCCAAGAAGATCGTCGCGGCGATCAACGGCTAATTGAGGGACCGGAAATAATGTCTATTCTTGTTAATAAAGACACCAAGATCCTCGTTCAGGGTCTGACCGGCAAGACCGGCACCTTCCACACCGAACAGGCGCTTGCTTATTACGGCACGCAGATGGTCGGCGGTATTCACCCGAAGAAGGGTGGCGAAACCTGGACCGGTTCCAAGGGCGAAAGCCTGCCGATCTTCGCAACGGTTGCCGAAGCCAAGGAAAAGACCGGTGCAGATGCATCCGTGATCTATGTTCCGCCGGCAGGTGCAGCAGACGCGATCATCGAAGCCATCGAGGCTGAGATCCCGTTCATCACCTGCATCACCGAAGGCATCCCGGTCATGGACATGGTGCGCGTCAAGGCCCGCCTCGACCGCTCCAAGTCGCGCCTGCTCGGCCCGAACTGCCCCGGCATCATGACGCCGGAAGAATGCAAGATCGGCATCATGCCGGGCTCCATCTTCCGCAAGGGTTCGGTCGGTATCGTTTCGCGCTCCGGCACGCTCACCTATGAAGCCGTGTTCCAGACCTCGAACGAAGGCCTCGGCCAGACGACCGCTGTCGGCATCGGCGGCGACCCGGTCAAGGGTACCGAGTTCATCGACATCCTGGAAATGTTCCTGGCCGACGACGCCACCCAGTCGATCATCATGATCGGCGAAATCGGCGGTTCGGCTGAAGAAGATGCGGCGCAGTTCCTGATCGATGAAGCCAAGAAGGGCCGCAAGAAGCCGATGGCCGGCTTCATCGCGGGCCGTACGGCTCCGAAGGGCCGCACCATGGGCCATGCCGGCGCTGTCGTTTCTGGCGGCAAGGGCGACGCAGAGTCCAAGATCGCAGCCATGGAAGCGGCGGGCATCAAGGTTTCGCCTTCCCCGGCGCGCCTCGGCAAGACGCTGGTTGAAGTCCTCAAGGGCTGAGACCACATGAGACCGGTAACGGGCGGCGCGGTTTTAACGCTGCGCTGCCCGATGCCGCAAGAAGATAGACAGACGGCATACCGCCCTGGCGGCAGACAGAAATAATCAAAGCGGCAGGCCGGTGAACGGCCCTAACGGCATCGAGGAGGCGGACGGACAAGTCCGCAGGAACACAATGGCAAGGCAAGAAGCGAACGAGCAGTTTCAGATCACGTCGTTTCTGGACGGCGCGAATGCAGCCTATATCGAGCAGCTCTATGCCCGGTACGAAGAGGATCCCTCTTCCGTGTCGCCGGAGTGGCAGAGCTTCTTCAAGGCACTGTCCGATAATCCGGAAGATGTGAAGAAGGCGGCCAAGGGCGCCTCCTGGAAGCGTGCCAACTGGCCGATCCCGGCGAATGGCGAACTGGTCTCCGCACTCGACGGTAACTGGGCCACGGTCGAAAAGGCCATTGAGAAAAAGGTCCAGGCGAAGGCTGAAGCCAAGAGCGCCGATACAGGCAAGCCCGTCAGCGAAGCGGAAGTGCTGCAAGCGACCCGTGACAGCGTTCGCGCCATCATGATGATCCGCGCCTACCGCATGCGCGGCCACCTGCACGCCAAGCTCGATCCGCTCGGCATCGCCAGCGCCGTCGAGGATTACAACGAGCTTTCGCCGAAGTCCTATGGCTTCGAGGAAAGCGACTACGACCGCAAGATTTTCATCGATAACGTGCTCGGCCTCGAATATGCGACCGTGCGCGAAATGGTCGAGATTCTCGAGCGTACCTATTGCTCGACGCTCGGCGTCGAATTCATGCACATGTCCAACCCGGAAGAAAAGGGCTGGATTCAGGAACGCATCGAAGGCCCGGACAAGGGTGTGGATTTCACGCCGGAAGGCAAGAAAGCCATTCTGTCCAAGCTGGTCGAAGCCGAAGGTTACGAGCAGTTCCTCGACGTGCGTTTCAAGGGCACCAAGCGTTTCGGCCTCGATGGCGGTGAATCGCTGATCCCGGCACTCGAGCAGATCATCAAGCGCGGCGGCCAGGACGGACTGGAAGAAGTCGTGCTCGGCATGGCCCACCGCGGTCGCCTGAACGTTCTGACCAACGTGATGGGCAAGCCGCACCGCGCCGTGTTCCACGAGTTTAAGGGCGGTTCGTTCAAGCCAGACGACGTTGAAGGTTCGGGTGACGTGAAGTACCATCTCGGTGCCTCCTCCGACCGCGAATTCGACGGCAACAAGGTTCACCTGTCGCTGACGGCCAACCCGTCGCACCTTGAAATCGTCAATCCTGTCGTCATGGGCAAGGCCCGCGCCAAGCAGGACCAACTGGCCAAGACATGGGACGGCGACATCATTCCGCTGTCCGAACGCGCCAAAGTGCTGCCGCTGCTTCTGCACGGCGATGCCGCTTTTGCGGGTCAGGGCGTGGTTGCCGAAATTCTCGGTCTTTCCGGCCTGCGTGGCCATCGCGTTGCCGGCACCATGCACTTCATCATCAACAACCAGATCGGCTTCACGACCAATCCGGCCTTCTCGCGCTCGTCGCCTTATCCGTCCGACGTTGCGAAGATGATCGAAGCGCCGATCTTCCACGTCAACGGTGACGATCCGGAAGCGGTGGTCTATGCGGCGAAGGTCGCGACCGAATATCGCATGAAGTTCCACAAGCCTGTCGTCATCGACATGTTCTGTTACCGCCGCTTCGGCCATAACGAAGGCGATGAGCCGGCGTTCACGCAGCCGAAGATGTACAAGGTCATCCGGGGCCACAAGACCGTCGCCCGTATCTATGCCGACCGCCTGATCGCGGAAGGCCTGATCACCGAGGGCGATTTCGAGAAGGTCAAGGCCGACTGGCGCGCTCATCTCGAGCAGGAGTTCGAGGCAGGCCAGTCCTACAAGCCTAACAAGGCCGACTGGCTGGATGGTCAGTGGTCCGGCCTGCGCGCCGCCGACAATGCCGATGAGCAGCGTCGTGGCAAGACCGGCGTGCCGATGAAGCAGCTGAAGGAAATCGGCAAGAAGCTGTCGACCATTCCTGAAGGTTTCACCGCGCATCGCACGATCCAGCGTTTCATGGAAAACCGCTCGCAGATGATCGAAACGGGCGAAGGCATCGACTGGGCTATGGCGGAAGCGCTGGCTTTCGGTTCGCTCGTTGTTGACGGCCACAAGATCCGTCTTTCCGGTCAGGATTGCGAACGCGGCACCTTCTCGCAGCGCCACTCGGTTCTTTACGATCAGGAGACCGAAGAGCGTTACATCCCGCTGGCGAACCTCGCCCCGACGCAGGCCCGTTACGAAGTCATCAACTCGATGCTTTCGGAAGAAGCCGTTCTCGGTTTCGAATACGGCTATTCGCTTGCCCGCCCGAATGCGCTGACGCTCTGGGAAGCCCAGTTCGGCGACTTCGCCAACGGCGCGCAGGTGGTGTTCGACCAGTTCATCTCCTCGGGTGAACGCAAGTGGCTGCGCATGTCCGGTCTCGTCTGCCTTCTGCCGCATGGTTATGAAGGCCAGGGCCCGGAACATTCGTCCGCTCGTCTGGAACGCTGGTTGCAGATGTGCGCCGAAGACAATATGCAGGTCGCCAACGTTACGACGCCGGCTAACTACTTCCATATCCTGCGCCGCCAGATGAAGCGTGACTTCCGCAAGCCGCTGATCCTGATGACGCCGAAGTCGCTGCTGCGTCACAAGCGCGCCACCTCGTCTCTGGCGGAACTGGCCGGCGAGTCCTCCTTCCACCGTCTCCTGTGGGACGATGCTGAAGTCATCAAGGACGGCCCGATCAAGCTGCAGAAGGATGCGAAGATCCGCCGTGTCGTCATGTGCACCGGCAAGGTCTATTACGATCTTCTCGAAGAGCGTGAAAAGCGCGGTATCGACGACGTCTACCTGCTGCGCGTCGAACAGCTTTATCCGTTCCCGGCAAAGGCGCTCATCAACGAGCTTTCCCGTTTCCGCCACGCGGAAATGGTCTGGTGCCAGGAAGAGCCGAAGAACATGGGTTCGTGGTCGTTCATCGATCCTTACCTGGAATGGGTTCTGGCGCATATCGACGCCAAGTACCAGAAGGTCCGTTACACGGGCCGTCCGGCGGCCGCCTCTCCGGCGACCGGCCTGATGTCCAAACATCTGGCGCAGCTTGCTGCGTTCCTGGAAGACGCGCTGGGAGAGTGAGAACTCTCCCGCATCGCCCCGTAAAAAAGACACCCGAATAACGGAACTAGATCATGGCCACTGAAATCCGCGTACCAACCCTCGGCGAATCCGTCAGCGAAGCGACCGTCGGCACCTGGTTCAAGAAGGTCGGCGATACCGTCAAGGCCGACGAACCTCTCGTTGAACTCGAAACCGACAAGGTTACCGTCGAAGTCCCGGCCCCTGCGTCAGGCGTTCTCACCGAAATCGTTGCGCAGAACGGCGAGACCGTTGGTCTCGACGCGCTTCTCGGCCAGATCGCCGAAGGTGCTGCCGGCGCTGCGACTTCTGCACCTGCGGCAAAGCCTGCTGCGCCCGCCGCCGCACCGGCACCTGCCGCAGCCGTAGCCGCCGCTCCGGGTGGCAGCGCCATGCCACCGGCACCTGCCGCTGGCAAGCTGCTTGCCGAAAACAACCTGTCTGCCGATCAGGTTGACGGTTCGGGCAAGCGTGGTCAGGTTCTGAAGGGCGACGTTCTTGCCGCTGTCGCCAAGGGCGTTTCGGCACCTGCCGCCGCACCGGCACCGGTTGCCGCCCCCCGTCCGGTTTCGGCCGAGCAGGATCAGGTTCGCGAAGAGCGCGTCAAGATGACCCGTCTGCGCCAGACGATCGCCCGCCGCCTGAAGGACGCGCAGAACACCGCCGCCATGCTCACCACTTACAACGAAGTGGACATGAGCGCGGTCATGGACCTTCGTAACCGCTACAAGGACGTGTTTGAAAAGAAGCACGGCGTCAAGCTTGGCTTCATGGGCTTCTTCACCAAAGCCGTGACCCACGCGCTGAAGGAGCTGCCTGCTGTCAACGCTGAAATCGACGGCACGGACATCATCTACAAGAACTATTGTCACGTCGGCATGGCTGTCGGCACCGACAAGGGCCTCGTCGTTCCTGTTATCCGTGATGCCGACCAGCTCTCCATCGCCGGCGTCGAAAAGGAACTCGGTCGCCTTGCCAAGGCAGCCCGTGACGGTTCGCTCGGCATGGCGGACATGCAGGGCGGCACCTTCACCATCACCAATGGTGGCGTCTACGGTTCACTAATGTCTTCGCCGATCCTCAACGCACCGCAGTCGGGCATTCTCGGCATGCACAAGATCCAGGAGCGCCCGGTCGCCATCGGCGGTCAGGTCGTCATCCGCCCGATGATGTATCTTGCGCTCTCCTACGATCACCGTATCGTTGACGGCAAGGAAGCCGTGACCTTCCTCGTTCGCGTCAAGGAGAGCCTCGAGGATCCGGAACGTCTGGTTCTCGATCTCTGATCGGTATTGCTTTTCGTTTCAGCGGGGCTTCAAGTGAACCCCGCTGAAAGACCACCCGGGAGAGCAGACGTGCAGCCGACATTTCTTGCCGCTTCGCCTTTTTTGCCGCTTATCGGTCTAAGCGTTTTTCTTCTCGTCGCGCATGTCCTGTTGCAGGGGATGACGGCGACCAGAGAACTGGGGCGTGAATGGAATGCCGGTCCGAGAGACGGTGAGCTGAAGCCGCAGGGCAAGCTCTCCGGTCGCGCTTCGCGCGCATCGGCGAATTTCCGGGAGACCTATCCGGCTTTTCTGGCACTGGCTTTCGGCGTTATCATGGCGGGCGATCCCGCCGGAATTGCGCTTATCGGCGCGTGGCTGTGGTTGATCTGCCGCATCATCTATATTCCGCTCTATCTGGCTGGTGTGCCCTATATCCGGTCTTTCGTCTGGTTGGGTTCAATGCTTGGACTTGCGCTGATGTTTGTTGTGTTGATGTTCTGAGGTCTGATGTGGTGCACCAATATCTTATCGAACTGACATCGCTGATGGCCATTTTCGCTTTCGCAATCGTATCGCCGGGCGCCGATCTTGCGATGGTCATGCGCCAGGCCATGGTGCATGGACGCAAGCAGGCCATCATCACAAGCTTCGGCGTCGGAACATCGCTGATGTTCCATGTTACCTATACGATCCTTGGACTTGGCCTCATAATTTCCCAGTCGATCTATCTCTTCAACATCGTCAAATGGCTCGGTGTCGCCTATCTGATCTATATCGGCATCAAGGCGCTGCGCGCCGGCAAGACCGAATTGCCGACGGCGGAAGGTGGTGAGGACGGCGTTCGAGCCAAAAGCGACCAGACCGGGCTCAAGGCCTTCACGCTCGGTTTTGCCGCAAACGCGCTCAATCCCAAACCGGTGTTCTTCTTCCTGTCGATCTTTTCGACGGTGGTTCACGCGCATACACCTGTTGGCATCAAGTTCGGATATGGGCTCGTCATGGCAAGCTGCCTTATCCTGTGGTTCGTCGGCGTCAGCCTGTTCATGACGACGCCGCGCATGCGCGCCGCATTTCAGCGCGCCAGCCAATGGATCGACCGTACCAGCGGCGTGGTCTTCATCGCACTCGGCATAAAACTCGCAACGGAAAAAGCGGCCTGAGTTTCAGGTCAAACGGAAGCAGGGCGGTTCAAATCCTGCCCGATATCAATCAGGAACAGAAATATGGCATATGATGTAGTTGTAATCGGAACGGGTCCCGGTGGTTATGTTTGCGCGGTCAAGGCGGCACAGCTCGGCCTCAAGGTCGCAGTGATCGAAAAGCGCGCGACCTATGGCGGCACCTGCCTCAATGTCGGCTGCATTCCTTCCAAGGCGTTGCTGCACGCCTCCGAAACCTTCGCGCATGTGGCCCACGGCGTTGATACGCTTGGTATCGAAGTCGCCGCTCCGAAGCTGAACCTCGAGAAGATGATGGGGCACAAAGACGGCGTGGTGAAAGCCAATGTCGACGGCGTTGCTTTCCTGTTCAAGAAGAACAAGATCGATGCTTTCCAGGGCACTGGCAAGGTGGTTTCCGCCGGCAAGGTTTCCGTCACCAACGACAAGGGTGAGACCCAGGAGATCGAAGCCAAGAACATCGTCATCGCCACCGGTTCCGATGTTGCCGGCATTCCGGGTGTCAAGGTCGATATCGATGAAACCGTCATCGTGTCCTCCACCGGTGCGATTGCTCTTTCCAAGGTTCCGGAAAAACTCATCGTCGTTGGCGGTGGTGTCATCGGTCTCGAGCTTGGTTCGGTCTGGTCGCGTCTTGGCGCGAAGGTGACCGTCGTCGAATATCTCGACAACATTCTCGGTGGCATGGATGGCGAAGTTTCCAAGCAGTCGCAGCGTCTGCTCGCCAAGCAGGGTCTCGATTTCAAGCTTGGCGCCAAGGTGACGGCCGTTGAAAAGACCGCTGCCGGTGCAAAGGTCGTATTCGAGCCGGTCAAGGGCGGCGCGGCTGAAACGCTGGAAGCTGATGTCGTGCTGATCTCCACGGGGCGCAAGCCCTACACCGAAGGTCTCGGCCTTGCGGAAGCCGGTGTTGTGCTCGACAGCCGCGGGCGTGTCGAGATCGACGGCCACTACAAGACCAATGTCGATGGCATCTATGCGATCGGCGATGTGGTGAAGGGCCCGATGCTGGCACACAAGGCGGAAGATGAGGGCGTTGCGCTTGCTGAAATCCTCGCCGGCCAGCGTGGCCATGTGAACTACGACGTCATTCCGGCCGTCGTTTATACGCAGCCGGAAATCGCTTCCGTCGGCAATACAGAAGAGGAACTGAAGGCCGCTGGCGTCGCCTACAAGGTCGGTAAGTTCCCCTTCACCGCCAATGGCCGCGCCCGCGCCATGCAGGTGACGGATGGTTTCGTGAAAATCCTTGCCGACAAGGAAACCGACCGGGTTCTCGGCGGCCATATCGTCGGCTTCGGCGCCGGCGAAATGATCCACGAGATCACCGTGCTGATGGAATTCGGCGGTTCTTCAGAGGATCTTGGCCGCACCTGCCACGCGCACCCGACCATGTCGGAAGCCGTGAAGGAAGCAGCACTTGCCACCTTCTTCAAGCCGATCCACATGTGATCGGCATTAAGCCTGACGTTCGAATATTAAATTTCAGTCATCTGTTGAACCCCGGCTTGCCATGCAGGCCGGGGTTTCTCATACTCGTGCCATAGCCTGTCTAACCTTTTGATAAAAGGCAATAAAATGGCATCTTTCAGTCAAGTTTCCTTTTCCATTCCGCAGCGTGTCATTCACTGGGCAATGGCGCTTCTGATCTTCTTCAATCTGCTGTTTCCCGACGCCATGGCCCACGCCTACCGGCTGATGCGGCGGGGTGAGACGCTGACGCCGGACCAGATTTCTTCGGCCAATATCCATGCCTATGTCGGCTTTGCCATCCTGCTCCTTGCGGTTCTGCGTCTCTGTCTTCGCTTTTTCCAGGGCGTACCGCCGCATCCGGCCGAAGAACCGCGTGCGTCGCAAATTGCCGCCAAGGCGGCCCACTTCACCTTTTATGTCCTGTTTTTCATTCTGCCGCTTTCCGGCATCGCTGCTTATTACTTCGGCATCGCAACGGCAGGAGAGCTGCATTCCGGTCCCTTCAAGGCTGTGATGTGGGTGCTGATCGCCGGCCATGTCGCAGCCGTTCTGGTTCACCAGTTCTACTGGCGCACCAATGTCCTGAAGCGCATGACGCACGGCTAGGGTCTGAGCGGCGGTTTGTCGCGTTTTCGGTTCGACGGAAAAAGACGATGGTGGCCCTTGCCGCACCGGGCGGCTGGGGTACAGAGATGCGAAACAACGAAGACATATTGCCGGGCGCCGACTGGTGCGATCGCTTTCAGGGAGAGATGATGACACCGGGAATGAGCTCGCTCGACGTGAGCAGGCTCCTTTTCGATCATCCTCCGGCATGGATTAGCGGGCTGATGGCACTTCGAAACCGCGTCGTTTCGCTTTTTGGGTTAAAAACAGTCGAGTTGGTAGCTGGCGCTTCGGCGGGCGGATTTCCGGTCCTGTCCTCCAGCCGGGAGCAGACCGTGCTGGGCTTCGATGACCGCCATCTCGATTTCCGGATCGTCGTTGACCTGGAAGAACAGGAATGCCGCCAGCTGGTGAGTGTCACCACCCTCGTGCGGCGCAAGAACCTGTTCGGGCGGCTCTATCTTTTTGCCGTCGGACCGTTTCACCGCCGTATCGTGCCGGCGACCATGCGGCCGTTCTGCACCGATGTCCGGCCTGTCAGCACCGAGACTGCGTGGTTCAGTCGACCCGCGTCAGGGTGAAGCCCTCTGCGCGCAGCAGTTCGACAAGGCCTTCCTCGCCGGGCAGATGCAGTGCGCCGACGGCCATGAAGACATTGCCCTTGGCAAGCTCGGGGGTGGCCCTGTCGGCCATGACGTGATTGCGGTCGGTGATGATACGTTGTTCGAAGGCGGCGTAGCCCTGTTCGCTTTCTACCGCTGTCTTTTTGGGGTCGATGCTTTTCAGCATGGGCATGGTCATGCCGATATCGCCGGCGACATAGAGATCGGTCATGGTCGTCATAACGTCATCCATACGGTCGCCGAGTTCCAGCGTTTCAATCAGCGCCTGTAGATGGAATTCCATCGGCAGTTCGGACATGGCCGTCAGCTGCTCCACCATGGTCTCCAGCCCGACAAGCCGCTTTCCATCCGCAATCGCGTCTTCGGCCAGCTTCTTGTCGAGAAAGGAGAGACCGGTTGCCTTGCGGGCGAATTCGCAGGCGGGCAGGGCGACGAAGCTCGACAGCATCCAGGGCTTCATGCGCGAAACCGCATTCAGCGGAATGCCGCGCTCCTTCAGGCCTTTTTCGAGGCGCGCGACATTTTCGGACGACAGGATGTCGGTGATCGATTTGCCATTCAGAAACATGGTGAGTTCTGGTTTGCTCAGCAGCGATGCCGCGACCTTCTTGTCGTCGACGATTTCGTCCGACTCCACGATGACAGTCGCTGCCTTTTCGAAAGCGGGGCTGGCGGCGGTTGGCATTTCCAGAACGCGCGGATCGGTGACATGCATGGTACCGAGAAGATAGGACGGGGCCGTGCCTGCCTTTTCGATGCGCCAGAAATTGCCCTTGCCGTTCGGAATGGCGGCCGCTTCCTGTTCGATCTTTGCGAAAGCTTGCGGATCGGTCTTGCGCATCTCTACGAGAATGTCGCTGCCCGTGCAGGCGATCTTCTGCTCCGCAGCCCCCGCTTCACTGAGTGACAGCAGGGTCATGAGCAGGATGGCGACGGCGGTGACATGCAGGGCCGCCAGCAGCCAGAGCAGGGCGTCGCCGGTCTTACCCATCAGGGTGGCGGTGAGATTTTCGGGTTTTATCAGGCTGTGCATCGGTCCAATCCGGTTCTTGTTCGTTTATAGAACGGCGGTTTGGACGTCTGGTTAATGTTTACGGTTAACCAATTCCTGCTTCAGGCACGTGGGTGGGCGTTGTCGTAGATTTCCAGTAGTCGTGCGGTATCGACGCCGGTATAGACCTGTGTTGTGGAGAGGCTCGCATGGCCAAGCAGTTCCTGAATGGTGCGCAGGTCCCCGCCGCCGGCTAGAAGATGGGTGGCGAAGGAATGGCGCAGCGCATGCGGGGTGGCGTTTTCCGGCAGGCCGAAAGCGCCGCGCAGCTTCTGCATTTCCCGCTGGATGATGGCGGGCTGAAGCTTGCCGCCGCGTGCGCCCAGGAACATCGGTTCGTCCGCGGCCAGAGCATAGGGACATAGCTTCCTGTAGGTATCGACCGCTTCCGTCACTACCGCAAGCAGCGGCACGATCCGCGTCTTGTTGCCTTTACCGGTGATGCGCAGGCTGCGGGTGCCGGGTGGAAAATCGGCTGGCGTGAGACCCAATGCCTCGGAAATGCGCAGCCCGCAGCCATAAAGCAGCGAAAGGACCGCGGCATTGCGGGCGGCGATCCAGGGTTCTTCATTCAACTGTGCCTCGGCCGTGGTGATTTTCAGCGCCTGCCGGTCGGTGAGCGGTTTCGGCAGGGATTTCGGCTGTTTTGGCGCGCGCATGGCGGTCGCACCCGCTGCGTTGACGAGACCTTTCTTCTGCAGATGATGAAGAAGCGAGCGCAGTCCTGCCAGATGCCGGCCGAGTGAACGCGCGCCGGCGCCTTCCTTGCGCCGGTTGGCCAGAAAAGCACGCAGATCGACAGGGCGCAGATCGGCTATATCTCTTATGGCCGCGGGCCTGCCGATATAGCCGGTCAGGAATCTCAGAAACTGGCGCGTGTCGCGCTCATAGGCCTCGACGGTGTTGTCGGCAAGGCGGCGCTCGCCGGCAAGGGTGGCGAGCCAGGACTGGCGCTCGTTCAGGAGATCGGGTTCGGCAAATGTCAGGATTTCGGTCACGCGGTACTCCATTCCATCCCCCGAAACTATGCTCTTATGGTCAGTATTTGGTTAAGAGGTGGACTTTGCCGGGCGCGCCCACTACACCCGGGCGGTTTCCTTTTTCCTGTCGCCGGGGCATGGTCGCCACATCATGGCAAAAGATTCGTCCGATCTGTTTGGGGCTCTATTTGACCCGCCGTCGCCCACGCGCACGGTGCCCGTTCTTGTGCCCCTGCCGGCTCCGGGGCCTTATAGCTACGCCGTGCCCGAGGATATGGTGGTCGAGACCGGTTCCGTCGTGCAGGTGCCGCTCGGTCCGCGGCAGGTTTTCGGCGTGGTGTGGGACGATGCCGGCGAGAAGGGCGTCGATCCGAAGAAGCTGCGGCCCATCACCAAGAGTTTCGAGTGCCCACCGCTGAAGGTGGAGATGCGCCGCTTCGTGGACTGGGTCGCTGCCTATACGCTGTCTCCGCCCGGCCTCGTGGCGCGCATGGCGCTGCGTGCGCCTGCCGCCTTCGATCCCGAACCGATGATCGAGGGGCTGCGGCTGACCGAAGGCAGGCCGGAGCGCCTGACTCCCGCCCGCGAGCGGGTAATGGAGCTGGCGGCCGAAGGCCAAGGCTGGACGAAGAGCGGACTTGCCCATGCGGCCGGCGTCTCGACCAGCGTCATCGACGGTCTCGTCAAGCAGGGCGTGTTCGAGACGGTCTTTCTGCCCGCGCCACCTGTCGTGGCCGAGCCCGACCCTGATTATGTCGAGCCACGTCTGGAAGGCCCGCAGAAGCAGGCTGCTTCGGAGATAATTGAAGATGTGCGCAAGGGTGGCTTTCATGTCTCGCTGATCGACGGCGTGACCGGGTCCGGCAAGACCGAGGTTTATTTCGAGGCGGTGGCCGAAACGCTGCGACAAGGCAAGCAGGTCCTTATCCTGCTGCCGGAAATCGCCCTGACGGCGGCGTTTCTTGAGCGTTTTCAGGATCGCTTCGGTGCGAAACCGGCGGAATGGCATTCGGATCTGTCGCCGCGCATGCGCGAAAAGGTCTGGCGGCAGGCGGTGACGGGTGAGATAAAGGTGGTGGCCGGCGCGCGCTCGGCGCTTTTCCTGCCCTTCGACAATCTAGGCCTCATCATTGTCGATGAAGAGCACGACCCGGCCTACAAGCAGGAAGACCGCGTCTTTTATAATGCCCGTGACATGGCTGTCGTGAGGGCGCGGATCGCCGAATTCCCAGTCGTGCTGGTTTCGGCCACGCCGTCGGTGGAAAGCCAGGTCAATGGCAGTTCCGGGCGTTACAACACCATTCATCTGCATACCCGCTTCGGCGATGCGGCGATGCCGGACCTGCATCTCGTCGATATGCGCCGCCATCCGCCGGAAAGGGGAGGGTTTCTCTCGCCCGTCCTGCTGCGCGGCATCGGCAAGACCATCGAAAAGGGCGAGCAGTCCCTGCTCTTTCTCAATCGCCGCGGTTATGCGCCGCTGACGCTCTGCCGGGTTTGCGGTCACCGTTTCCAATGCCCACAATGTTCCAGCTGGCTGGTGGAACACCGTTTCCGCAATCAATTGCAGTGCCACCAATGTGGCCACAACGAGCCGACGCCCGACCATTGCCCGGAATGCGGAACCTTCGATCATCTCGTGGCCTGTGGGCCGGGGGTGGAGCGGATCGCCGAGGAGGTTGAGAAACATTTCCCCGAGGCCCGCACCATCGTGCTGTCTTCCGATCTCATGGGCGTCAAGCGGCTGCGTCTGGAGCTTGAGGCGATCGTCAAGGGCGAGGCGGATATCGTCATCGGCACGCAGCTCGTCGCCAAGGGACATAACTTCCCGCTGATGACGCTCGTCGGCATCGTCGATGCCGATCTCGGCCTTGCCAATGGCGATCCGCGCGCGGCGGAGCGGACGTTCCAGTTGCTTTCGCAGGTGACCGGCCGTGCCGGACGAACGGGATTGAAGAGTCACGGCCTGCTGCAGACCTACCAGCCGCAGCACCCGGTGATGCAAGCGATCGTCTCCGGTGATGCCTCGGCCTTTTATGAAAGGGAGATCGTCGAGCGGGAAAAGGCCGTTCTGCCGCCCTTCGGCCGCCTCGCTTCGATCATCGTCTCCGCCGATACGCGCGCGGAGGCGGAAACCCATGCGCGTGGATTGCGAGCCGCGGCTCCGCAGGTCACCGGCATCATGCTTCTCGGCCCGGCGGAAGCGCCGCTGGCACTGATCCGTGGCCGTCACCGTTTTCGTCTGCTGGTGCACGGGCGGCGCAATTCCGACATGCAGTCTTTTCTTCGCACGCTTCTTGCGAGTGGCCCGAAGGAGCGTGGCAGCGTGCATGTGCAGCTCGATATCGATCCGCAAAGTTTCCTTTGAACTTTGCCAGAGAGGGCGTTTTCCCGCTGTCGTGACCGTGTCATAACGCGAGCGAACAACATAATGATTTGGGGAACGAGATGGAGTTTTATTTTCCGGCCGAATTCGGCGAGCAACTGGCCTTCGGCGCGGCGGTGGTATCAGCCATCATCGGCCTGTTTTTCATGTTTGCACCGGGGTTGACGCTTCGCGCCTTCGGTCTGCAGCCGGCTGGCGAGCGCAGGGATGGTTATGCGCTCGCGCGCTCGTCGCTTGCTGGCTTTTATCTCGGTCTCGGTGCTGCCGCGCTCCTTCTCGCCCAGCCCATGGTCTATCTCGCCTTTGGTGCGGCATTCGGCCTCAGCGTCTTCGGCGGCATTCTCTCCATGCTGTCGGATGGTGGCGCAACCATGCGGAATTTCTTACTTCTGGTTGTGCACTTTCTGCTGTCCGCACTCGCGTTGAGCTACGTCTTCGGGCTGGTCTGAAGCGGGCTTTTTGGCATTTGTGCCGCAGATACGCCGCATCCTGAGCGAAATCGGAAAATTTAAACGCATTCCCCCTTGCCCAAACGGCGCTTTCCGCTATTACGCGTGTTGCGAGTCCCGGCGTCCTATGCTAGACGGACCGCGAAATTGGGAAAAGGCAGGGGGGAATTCCGGTCTTTTTCGGGGAAATTGAAACGATTTCAAGAATTTGATGCGGTGGAGCCCCATCGCTGATGGTCTTGGACGATTAGCAGGGAAAAAGTGCCCGTGGCAGAGACCTCCCAGGGAACATCCGGTGTAGCGGAAAGGTATGCGTCGTCGCTTTTCGAGCTTGCTTTGGAAGCGGGTACGGTCGAAGCGGTTCAGGTCGAACTGGACAAGTTCGGCGCACTTCTCGACGAAAGCGACGATTTGAAGCGTCTGGTTGCGAGCCCGGTGTTTTCTGCCGAGGATCAATTCAAGGCAATCAGCGCGATTTGCGAAAAGGCCGGCATCGCTGGTCTCGCTGTTAATTTCCTCAAGGTTGTTGCGAATAACCGCCGTCTCTTTGCCGTTCCCGGCATGATCCGCGCCTACCGCACCATTGCCGCCGCCCACCGCGGCGAAATCACCGCCGAGGTCACCTCGGCACATGCGCTCGACGAGGCGCAGGAAACTGAACTGAAAGCGGCGCTGAAGAGCGTTACCGGCAAGGATGTGGCGATTTCCGTTACCGTCGATCCTTCGATCCTCGGTGGCCTGATCGTCAAGGTCGGTTCGCGCCAGATCGATACGTCTCTTCGCACCAAACTTTCCACCCTTAAGCTTGCACTGAAAGAGGTTGGCTGATGGATATCCGCGCCGCGGAAATTTCCGCAATTCTGAAAGATCAAATCAAAAATTTCGGCAACGAGGCGGAAGTCTCGGAAGTCGGTCAGGTGCTTTCCGTCGGTGACGGTATCGCCCGCGTTTATGGCCTCGACAATGTTCAGGCCGGCGAAATGGTCGAGTTTCCCGGCGGCATTCGCGGCATGGCGCTCAACCTCGAAGCCGACAACGTCGGTGTGGTTATCTTCGGCTCGGACCGTTCCATCAAGGAAGGCGACACCGTAAAGCGGACTGGCGCTATCGTTGACGTTCCCGTCGGTCCGGAACTGCTTGGCCGCGTCGTCGACGCGCTCGGCAACCCGATCGACGGCAAGGGCCCGATCAATGCCGCCAAGCGTTCGCGCGTTGACGTCAAGGCTCCCGGCATCATTCCGCGCAAGTCGGTCCATGAGCCGATGTCGACCGGCCTCAAGGCCATCGACGCGCTCATCCCGGTTGGCCGCGGCCAGCGCGAGCTCGTCATCGGCGACCGCCAGACCGGCAAGACCGCCATCATTCTCGACACGATCCTGAACCAGAAGGCCATTCACGACAATGGTCCTGACGGCGACAAGCTTTATTGCGTCTACGTCGCTATCGGTCAGAAGCGTTCGACCGTTGCCCAGTTCGTAAAGGTTCTGGAAGAACGCGGTGCGCTGCAGTACTCGATCATCGTTGCCGCAACGGCTTCCGATCCGGCTCCGATGCAGTACCTCGCTCCGTTTGCCGGTTGCGCCATGGGCGAATATTTCCGTGACAACGGCAAGCACGCTCTCATCGGTTACGACGACCTTTCCAAGCAGGCCGTTGCCTATCGTCAGATGTCGCTTCTGCTGCGTCGTCCTCCGGGCCGCGAAGCTTATCCGGGCGACGTTTTCTACCTTCACTCCCGTCTTCTCGAGCGCGCTGCAAAGCTCTCCGACGAAATGGGCGCTGGTTCGTTGACGGCACTGCCTGTTATCGAAACCCAGGGTAACGACGTTTCGGCCTTCATTCCGACCAACGTGATCTCGATCACCGACGGCCAGATCTTCCTCGAAACCGACCTGTTCTATCAGGGTATCCGTCCGGCTGTTAACGTCGGTCTGTCGGTTTCGCGTGTTGGTTCCGCCGCTCAGATCAAGGCGATGAAGCAGGTTGCCGGTTCGATCAAGGGTGAACTCGCCCAGTATCGCGAAATGGCTGCTTTTGCTCAGTTCGGTTCGGACCTTGACGCTTCCACGCAGCGCCTGCTTAACCGCGGTGCCCGCCTGACAGAGCTTCTGAAGCAGCCGCAGTTCTCTCCGCTCAAGACGGAAGAGCAGGTTGCGGTGATCTTCGCTGGTGTCAACGGTTACCTTGACAAGATTCCGGTCGCACAGGTCGGCAAGTTCGAGCAGGGTTTCCTCTCCTACCTCCGCTCGGAAGGTAAGGCGATCCTCGACACCATCCGCACGGAAAAGGCTATCAGCGACGATACCAAGGGCAAGCTCAAGGGCGCTCTTGATAACTTCGCCAAGTCTTTCTCTTAAATCAGGGCTCTTTTACTCGGACGGATAACGGATGCCTTCACTAAAGGATCTGAAAAACCGCATTGCCTCCGTGAAGGCGACGCAGAAGATTACCAAGGCGATGAAAATGGTCGCCGCGGCGAAGCTTCGGCGCGCCCAGGAAGCTGCGGAGGCCGCCCGGCCTTATTCTCAGCGCATGAGCGCCGTTCTTGCCAACATCGCCACGGCGGTCGAGGCGGACGTTGCTCCGGCGCTGATGACCGGCACCGGCAAGGACGACGTGCATCTGCTCGTCGTCTGCACGGCTGAACGTGGTCTTTGCGGCGGTTTCAACTCGCAAATCGCCCGTTTTGCCCGCGATCAAGCCCGCAAGCTGATTTCCGAAGGCAAGACGGTCAAGATCATCACGGTCGGCAAGAAGGGTTACGACAGCCTTCGCCGCGAATTTGCATCGCTCATCATCGAGCGTATCGAACTGCGTGACGTGAAGAAGGTCGGCTTTGAAAACGCCGACCAGATCGCCAAGAAGGTGATCTCGCTCTTCAACGCGGGTGAATTCGACGTCTGCACGCTGATCTACTCGGAATTCAAGTCCGTCATCAGCCAGATCCCGACCGGCCTGCAGCTCATTCCGGCCGCAACGCCTGTTGTGGAAGCGGCTGAGACGACGCAGACCGCCGTCTACGAATATGAGCCGGATGCGGCTTCTATTCTGGAAGACCTTATTCCGCGCAACATTTCGGTTCAGGTTTTCCGGGCTCTGCTCGAAAACGTTGCCGGTGAAATGGGCGCCAAGATGAGCGCGATGGACAATGCAACGCGCAATGCCGGTGAGATGATCAACAAGCTGACGCTTTCCTATAACCGTCAGCGTCAGGCTCAGATCACCAAGGAACTCATTGAAATCATTTCGGGCGCGGAAGCGCTCTGAGGTAAGGAAAGAGGGTAAGGATAATGGCTAAGGCAGCTACCCCCAAGAAAACCGCAGCGGTGAACGGCGCGGGCAAGGTTACCCAGGTTATCGGCGCTGTTGTCGACGTGGCGTTCGAAGGCGAACTGCCTCCGATCCTGAACGCGCTCGAAACACAGAACAATGGCAACCGCCTCGTTCTGGAAGTCGCGCAGCATCTCGGCGAAAACGTCGTGCGCACGATCGCCATGGACTCGACCGAAGGTCTGGTTCGCGGTCAGTCCGTTGCTGACACGGGCGCACCGATCGAGGTTCCTGTTGGTCTGGAAACGCTCGGCCGCATCATGAACGTCATCGGCGAGCCGGTTGACGAAGCCGGTCCGATCGTAACGGCCAAGAAGCGCGCCATCCACCAGGACGCACCGTCTTACGTCGAGCAGTCGACGGAAGGCCAGATCCTCGTCACCGGCATCAAGGTCGTCGACCTTCTCGCTCCTTACGCCAAGGGCGGCAAGATCGGCCTCTTCGGCGGCGCCGGCGTGGGCAAGACGGTTCTCATCATGGAACTGATCAACAACGTCGCCAAGGCGCATGGTGGTTACTCGGTATTCGCCGGCGTGGGTGAGCGTACCCGCGAAGGCAACGACCTTTATCACGAAATGATCGAGTCGAACGTCAACAAGCTCGGTGGCGGCGAAGGCTCCAAGGCTGCGCTCGTGTACGGCCAGATGAACGAACCGCCGGGCGCCCGCGCTCGCGTCGCTCTGACCGGTCTGACGATCGCTGAAAACTTCCGTGATGAAGGCCAGGACGTTCTGTTCTTCGTGGACAACATCTTCCGCTTCACGCAGGCTGGTTCTGAAGTGTCGGCTCTGCTCGGCCGTATTCCTTCGGCCGTGGGTTACCAGCCGACGCTGGCAACCGACATGGGCCAGATGCAGGAACGCATCACCACCACGAACAAGGGTTCCATCACCTCGGTTCAGGCAATTTACGTTCCCGCCGACGACTTGACCGACCCGGCGCCGGCAACCTCGTTCGCGCATCTTGACGCAACGACGGTTCTGTCGCGTTCGATCGCTGAAAAGGGTATTTACCCGGCTGTTGACCCGCTCGACTCCACCTCGCGCATGCTCGACCCGATGATCGTCGGCGAGGAGCACTACGAAGTTGCCCGTAAGGTTCAGTCGACCCTGCAGCGCTACAAGTCTCTCCAGGACATCATCGCCATCCTCGGCATGGACGAACTGTCGGAAGAAGACAAGCTGACGGTTGCCCGCGCCCGCAAGATCGAGCGCTTCCTGTCGCAGCCGTTCTTCGTTGCTGAAGTCTTCACCGGTTCTCCGGGTAAGCTCGTCGCGCTCGAAGACACGATCAAGGGCTTCAAGGGCCTGGTCAACGGCGAATATGACAGCCTGCCGGAAGCAGCTTTCTACATGGTCGGTTCGATGGAAGAAGCCATCGAAAAGGCAAAGAAGCTGACTGCTGAAGCCGCCTGATTATAAATTGGTGGGCGCGTGGTTTTACCGCGCGCCTTCCGACCAATGACAGCGAAACCGAAATGGCTTTCGCCTGCGTTGTTAAAAGACAAGTCCGTGACGCCCGCGTAATTGAAAAGAAGTGAATAGCCATGGCTGACAGTTTCAAATTCGATCTCGTTTCCCCGGAGCGTCTGCTCGTTTCCGAAACGGTTACGGAAGTCGTCATCCCGGCTACGCTGGGTGAAATGACCGTTCTGGCCAATCATGCGCCGACGATGACCACGATCAAGCCGGGTCTGGTGACGGTGAAGTTCGCCTCTGGCGAAACGCACAAATACGTCGTGTTCGGCGGTTTTGCCGATATTCTTCCGACAGGTTGCACGCTTCTCGCCGAATCCGCTGTTTCGGCTGACGATATGTCTCCTGATACGCTGCAGAAGCGCATCGATGCGGCCAAGGCCGAAATCCAGGAAGGCAATCATCACCACGAGCATCTTACCAAGCTTGAAAAGCACCTCTATGAGCTGACGAACCTGCATGAGGTTCTCGTCGCTGCTTGAAAGCACCGGGCGGGTTCGAAAGAATGACTGCCCACAAAATATTTAAAACAGAAAGCGGCCGTTTCGGTCGCTTTTTTGTTTTCAGCTGTCTCCTGCTTCTTCCGCTTGGGATATGGCGGGTTGTCGCCCAAGGCACGTCACGCGGCATTGGCTCGCGTCTACCGAAATCGATTCCGATTTTTCAGGTGATGGGCTAGATGTGAAGACGAAGAGGAATACCGCTTTACCGGTCATAGATCGATGTGGTGGTGTGTTTTCCGTCATGGAGGAATGATCGTCGTGTCGGTAGAAGCAAGTTATCGAAGGGTTGCCAGAACCGCTTTGCGAGAGGGCACGCCTGCCACAGGTGAGCGTGCCGTGCCGGAAGAGGTGCCGGTTGCCTTTTCTTACGGTGGCAGCACCCATGCCGTGATGATGGCCAGCCCTGCCGATCTTATCGATTTTGCCGTTGGCTTCAGCCTCACCGAGGGCATCATATCGATGCGTTCCGAAATCCAGGCCATTGAAGTGGTCGAGGCGGGGCAGGGTTACGATGTCCAGGTGGATTTGACGGATGCCGAGGCCGATGCGCTGCGGGCAAGACGACGGCATATGGCCGGCCCGGTTGGCTGCGGTCTCTGTGGCATTGAATCGATAGAGCAGGCGGTTCGTGTCGTGCCGGATTTGAGCAGCGTGAAATCGTCGGTCCACGGCAACGATATCGTTGCGGCTGTGAAAGCCCTGAACGATGCACAAACCCTCAATCGTGAAACAAGGGCTGTTCACGGTGCCGGGTTTTATAATCCGCGCGAGGGGCTTTTGGCCGTGCGCGAAGATGTCGGCCGCCACAATGCGCTCGATAAATTGGCCGGTGCGGTGGTGAATGCGGGCATTTCCGCGCAGATGGGTATTGTGGCGGTTACCAGCCGCCTGTCGGTGGAGATGGTGCAGAAGACGGCGATCCTCGGCTGTCCGGTTCTGGCCGCGATCTCCGCCCCCACGGCGCTCGCCATCGAAACTGCCGATAGAGCGGGTATCACGCTTGTTGCGTTGGTCCGGGGTGAAGACTTCGAGATCTTCACCCGTGCGGACCGTATTATTCTATAGCCTCGGCGGTTGGCTTCGGCATAGGCGGGTTTAGAATTCCGCCCATTCGGCTGCCGCATTGCCATGCGCCCTTGCCGTGGCATATCGCGGCTGAGGTGTCGGTAGCCGGGATATGCTGGCGGCTTTTTTATCGATGGGCTGGGCAGATGATATCTGTCCGTCGCCGGATATTTTGAACTGTCGCAGCAATACATAGAGGTTGTCGGCCTCACTGGCGAGGCCGTGGCTGGCGGCAGTGGTTTCTTCCACCATGGCGGCATTTTTCTGGGTCGCCTGATCCATGACGTTGACGGCCTGATTGATTTCCTTCAGCCCGTTCGCCTGTTCGCGCGATGCCTCGACGATTGCCGAGACATTGATATCGATTTCGCCCATCTGCGACTGAATATCCCGCAAGGCCCCACCGGTTCTGCCGACGAGATCGACGCCGTTGGCGACCTGTTCGCGGGAGGTGTTGATAAGCGATTTGATTTCCTTGGCCGCGACGGCGGAGCGTTGCGCCAGCTCGCGAACTTCCTGCGCCACAACGGCAAAACCCTTGCCGGCCTCCCCGGCGCGGGCGGCTTCGACCCCTGCATTCAGCGCCAGAAGATTGGTCTGGAAGGCGATGTCGTCGATCACGCCGATGATATTGGTGATTTCGCCGGAGGAACGCGAAATCGCGTCCATGGCGGAAATCGCCTGCTGAACGACGTCGCCGGAATGTTCGGCATGTTCCCTCGTCCGCAACACCAGCTTGCCCGCCTCGGCGGCACGCTGGCTGGCATCGGTCACGGTGGTGGTGATTTCTTCGAGAGCGGCCGCAGTTTCTTCCAGCGAGGCCGCCTGTTGTTCGGTGCGTTGCGAAAGTTGATCGGCGGCGATGCGGATTTCGCCCGAGCCGGAGGCGATTGTCGAGGCATTGTGGGAGATCGTCTGCATGGTGGCCTGTAGCTTGCCGACGACCTCATTAAAGTCCGCACGCAGCTTCTCCATGCTGGGCACGAAGCTGGTGTCGAGGCGCTGCACGAGGTCGCCCGCGGCCAGCGCCTGCAAAGCATCGGCAAGCACAGTAATGGCGCTCATGCGCGGGGTCACGTCGGTGGCGAATTTCACCACTTTCACGACTTTTCCCGCCTCATCCAGGACCGGGTTGTAGGCGGCCTGGATCCATATTTCCTTGCCGTTCTTTCCATAGCGGACAAATTCGTCCGAAATGAACTCTCCCGATGCCAGCCGCTGCCAGAAATTGGCGTAAGCCGCGGATGCCGTATAGGCCGGATCACAGAACATGCGATGGTGTTTGCCCTCGATTTCCTTCAGGTCGTAGTTCACCGTTGCGCAGAAGTTCGGATTGGCGGTGATGATCGTACCGTCGGGGAAAAACTCGATGGTGGCCTGAGAGCGGGATAACGCCTCCAGCTTGCCTGCATCTTCGACGGCCTTGATCCTCTTGGCGGTGATGTCGGTCGCGATCTTGACGACTTTGTAGGGTTTGCCCGAACGGAAGACAGGATTGTAGGATGCTTCGATCCAGACGGCTGATCCATCCTTGCGGATGCGGCGATACTCCTTCGCCTGAAATTCGCCGCGCGCAAGAGATTCCCAGAACTCCTGATAGGCGTGCGATGCGGCAATCTCCCGGTCGCAGAAGATGCGATGGTGCTTGCCGACGATTTCTGCGAGATCATAACCCAGCGCCATGCAGAAATTGCGGTTTGCGGTGAGAATATTACCCTTGAGATCGAATTCTATGACCGCCTGCGATCTGGATATCGCATCGAGCATATTTCGATTGTCTGCGCTTTTTCCTAACCCCAGCATTAACGTCCCCCAAATATCGGTCCACGGGCGGCTCGCCGCACCCAAGGTGCGGTCCGCGCCGTATCATGTTGAACAACGAACAGGTTTTGCCGCCATGGGCAGCAATGCAGGCACTTGCGACTTTACGGCCTTCGTCAGCTATCGGACCCTGATGAGATATGACGCGGGTGAGGTTACTGTTCGTTGGCTTTTAATATTAGATATCTATAATATTAAAATGTTCTTATTTAAGTTGTGGGCGCGCGGGAAAACAAAAACCGCCGGGGGTGCTCCGGCGGTCTGGTTCTGTTGTCGATGACAGCAGTGAAACGCTTGCGTCAGACTGTCATCGCCTGATCAGGCGGCAAGATCTTCGGCTTCTGTTCCCTTGAACATCTTTGCGAGGTTCAGGAAGCAGATCATGCCGTGTTCGTTGGCAATGATGCCTTCGGAATAGGACTTGTCGAAAGACGCCGAGATTTCCGGAACCGGCTGTACCTGGTTTGCCGGGATCGTGAGGATGTCCGAAACGCGGTCAACCAGCATGCCGATGACCATGTTGTGCACTTCGGCCACCACGATGGCGCTTCGTTCATTGGCGACGGTGCTCTTCATACCGAGCTTGTGGGCCAGATCGATGATCGGAATGACCGAGCCGCGCAGGTTCATGACACCGATGACGTCTTTCGGCGCGTGGGGAATGGGCGTGGAAGGCGCCCAGCCGCGGATTTCGCGGATGGTCGTCGTCTTCACGCAGAACTCCTGATCATGCAGGCGGAATGCGATGATTTCGAGCGTCTCACCGCCAAAATTGGTAGAGTTAATCATTGCCATCAGAATTCTTCCCAATGCTCGCTGTGGAGGCCGGCGCAAGTGCACCGACACTTGCATGTGCGAATTTGGCGTTCTGCCTGGTGCCTGAACAGCCGGAAATACCATTTCCGTCTTCAATGGAAGATTCGTATCATGAGATGGTTTCGCAAACCTAAATGCGGAGCCGTCTCAATATTCCTTCTCGTAAAATATCCCGGCCGCACCTTCGCCATTGCCGCCTGCTTCGCCGCGCAATTTCACGCCGCGCCCGACATCGAGGTTGATAATCGCCTTTGCGCCGGATTCGCCGCTCTGCTGCAGCTCAAGATAGGTTCTTTCATTGAGATATTTGCCGGCGGAAACGCGGGCCTGTCCCTCGGAATCCGTGGAAATATCGAGATCGTCGACACCGAGATTGCTTCGGAGCTTGTCGAACAGCGAGGTTGAGCGTCCGCCGGCAAGCTGGGCGGCGGCATCGGCCAGCCGCGCGATCTGCAGCGCGGAGAGTTTCGACATGGATTGTCCGAAGATCAGCTGCGCCATCACCTCGTCCTGCGGCAGCGCCGGTGCGGAGGAGAAGGCAAAGGTCGGGTCGTTGGCATTGCCGGAAACGGATACGGTGACCGTGGTCGAACCGACCGTCGAATCCGCCTTCATATCGAGAACCGGGACAAGGCCGCCGCCGAAGGTGATATTGCCTGTCGTGAAATCCAGGCGGCGGGTGAGGATTTCCAGCCGGCCGCGGCGCATTTCAAAGCCGCCGGAGATGACGGGAACGGCAGCCGTGCCGCGGATGGTCAGATTGCCGGTCAGTTCCGCATCAATGCCGCGGCCGCGCACGAAGATGCCGCTCGGCGCATTCACCTGCAGATCGAGATTGATGGTAGAGGAGCTTCCGCTGCCGCCCTGGTCCGCTCCGAGCGCCTTGGCCTGAGCGCGTACCTTTGGCGGTGCGTTCTTGTGTTTGACATCGATTTCCGTCAGCGAGGCCGGAAGTTTCTCCGGAATGGTGATGGCGCTTCTGTCGAGCGTCAGGTTGCCACCGAGCGCTGGCGAATTCAGCAGTGGTCCTTTCAGCGTCAGCGTGCCGCTCACCACTGTCGTTACCAGCGTACCGTCATTATAACCGGCGCGATCGAGCGTGATCGAAATATCAGCGGGGAAACCCGAGCCGCCGGCAATGCCGACGCTGCCGGTTCCGGAGATCGTTCCACCGCCGACGAGTTTGCCCGTCAATCTGGAAATGACGGCACGGTCGCGGTCAAACTTGATCGTTGCGCCCAGGCCATTGATCGTCAGGTTCCGGCGCACATCCGTCAGGCGCGTGCCATCGGTGGTGATGCTGCCGGTCACCACAGGTGCGGATGCAGTGCCGGAGATATTGACGTCGATGGCGGCGGTGCCATCCACATCAAGGCCCTGTGCGGCGGTTTGCGCCGCAACGGCGCTGAAAGGCAGCCGGCCGGAGAATGCCATGGAAAGT
This sequence comes from Agrobacterium fabrum str. C58, assembly GCF_000092025.1. NCBI lineage: Bacteria > Pseudomonadati > Pseudomonadota > Alphaproteobacteria > Hyphomicrobiales > Rhizobiaceae > Agrobacterium > Agrobacterium fabrum. The sequence goes on along the minus strand of NC_003062.2, from coordinate 2,599,010 downwards.
GGGCGATTGCCGGCGATGCCGAGCGAGCCGCCGCCGGAAAGCGACATGCCGCCTTGACCGGTCACGTCAGTGTCGATCTGCAAGTTGCCGCCGGCGAACCGGCCATTCGCCTTGATGCCAAGGGCGGCAAGTCCCGCGGCGCGCGTCTGGGCGACCTCGGCATTGGCCCAGTTCAGATTATAATCAACCGAGGGGTCGGATGCCGCGCCCTTGGCACTGACGGTACCGGATATGCTGCCCGCTGCATCCAGCCCGGCGGCAAAGGCGTTGGCGAGGCTCGCGGGAAGCGAGCGGATATCGGCCTTGATATCGAGGGTCGAACCGGCGGTGCCGTTGACCTCTACGCGACCATCGCCCGTGATGATGGTCAGATCGGCGATGCGAGCCGTACCGTTCTGGATGGCGATGGTGCTTGGTTTTTCAAGCCGCACCGGAATTCCCTTGGGGGCGGCCGAAAAGGTGTCGACCCGCACCGTCATGGGTGAACCGCCGGTATCGGCGCTGCCTTTCACCACCAGAGGCGCATTGTCATAGCGGCCGTTGACATCGAACGCAGTCGTTGTGCCCGAATGTCCGATGGTGGCATTCAGGCCTGAAATCGCCGCCGTACCGGCATTGACGCTGTCGGCGCTGATCTTGCCGTTGATGGCAAGCGCCTTGATGTCATCGATCGAAATATCGGCGGCCAGTTTTGAAATCGTTGTCGTGCCCTGGCGGATATTGCCGCCATTTGCCTTTATCGTCGCGGCGATCTTGCCGTTGGCGTTGCTCAGCGCGATATCGCCGGCAATATCGCCATCCGCCTGCTGTGCGGCCAGTGCGGCCAGCAGGGCGAGATCGGGGAAATTGAAGGAGAGATTGCCCGTCGGCAGGAACTGTTGCGAAAATTGCAGCTTCCCGTTCAGAATGTTGCGGCCTACGGCGACATGAAGTTCGGGTATTGCCGTGCCGTTCTCGGTCTGCACCACATTGGCGTTGGCGTCGATCTTCTGCCGGTCGAGGCTGCCGCTGGCCGTGAATTTTGCCTGCGGTGCGGCCGGGTCGGCCTTGCCGGAGGCATTAACCTTCAGTGCTTCGAGTTTTCGACCGGCAAGGATGGCACTTTCGGAACTCAGCGTCACGTTGAAATCAGGGGCGGCGAGCGCGCCGCTGGCTTCGATTGCAAAATCGGCGATGCCCTTCGCCTGCGGCGTCAGCTTTTCCAGTGCCGGGAATTTACCCTTGAGGTCGGCGCTTAGTGCATCATTTTCGAGGCTGACATTACCCGCCGCCTCGATCGTTCCTGACTTGATGACGAGGTTCTCGATACTGGTGCGTCCACCGATGGTCAGGTCGATGTCGCCCTGGAGGGCGATGGTGGTGTCGAATTTTTCCGCGAGTGCCGGTGGAAGCGTGGCGGGCAACGCGAAGAGCTGGACGCTTGACGTCAGGCGGTTATCAGCGAGATCGAAACTGCCGTTCAGCGTGCCGCCGACGCTGGCGCTTTCCAGCGTTGCGCCGTTAAAACCGATGGCGGAAGAGGTAAGACTGAGCGGCGCCTTGATGGTAAGAGGCGCGCGTACCAGCCGGTCGATATCTGGACTGACGAAGGATGATTGCGCGACGGACAGGACGGTGGCGATCGTGCCGCTGCGGTTGGTGATATTGAGATCGGCGCTCTCGGCGGTCAGTTTGACATCGTCAAGCCGGCCTTGTGGCAGCGCGAGGCTGCGCAGGGAAACCGTGGTGTTGAGGTGTGCGGCATCCGCACCACCCTTCAGGGAAAGATCGAGGCCGTTGATGAGGGCCTGAATTTCACCATTGCCGAGTGGCCAGCGGAAATCCACGGGGCCGGCGGTGCCGATGAGATTGGCAGCCAAATCGTTCTGACCATTCGGATCGACGGTGCCTGATGCCGTCAGCAGCAACGCACCGGTCTCAAGCGTACTGCTACCGATTTCGATGCGGCCCTGCGGGTAGAGTGTGGCATTCGCGTCGAGTTTCGTCTCACCGGCAAAAAGCTGGCGGAACGCAGGTGGCAGCAGCAGATCAGGCTGGCCACCGCCTGCAATTTCGATACGGCGCGTTCCGTCGTCGCCAAGGAGATGACGGCCGGTAACGTTGACCACCGCATTGCCGGCGACATTGCCGCGCAGGGTGCCCGTCCAGCTGGAAAGCGGGCCTTCGCCATTGAGGTCTATCGCCACCGCAGGCGTGCCGGGAAGCGAAAGCAGTGTGGCGAGCAGGCCACCTTCGGGTTCCTTCATCTCGGCTTTCAGCTTCAGCACGTTCTCATTCGGCAGGAATGCAACGTCGGCATTGACCTCCGCATCCACTGCATTTCGCCTGTGAGCGGTGAGCGAAAGCCGCATGTCGTCCTGGGCGGCCTTGAGGTTGCCTTCCGCCGTCAAGTCGAAGGCGCGGCCGAGAAGCGATTGCCCAAGGCTGATATCCGGGAAGCTGAAATTATCGATGACGATTTCAATAGGAAGGGAAGAACCGCCGGAGCTCTTGCCTGTCGTCTGCTGGGCCGGCAGCGGTTGGCGCTCCACATCGATCGATCCGGCCGAGACATGATCGGCATGGAAGGTGCCGGCAAGCAGTGACAGTGGCGACCAGTCGACGGCAATCTGGTTCAGGCGGGCATAGGGCCCCTGCCGATCTGAAAGCGTGACGTTGTCGAGCCGCAGGCGGCCGGTCAGAAGGCCGCCCGGAGGCGAAATCTCGATCGTCTGATCGGGTGTCGATACGAGCGATGAAATCTGGTTTGCGGCAATCCGGGCGCCCATCGGCGTAAAACCGACGAACAGAACCGCAAGCAACACCAGCACCACGCAGCAGAGTGCAGCGTAGCCTAGCCATTTCAGCAATCGAATCAACGTTTTCATCAAGGGTAATCTACACTCTGTTGCAAGGGTGTTCGACTGCGGCGTTTAAAAAGACTGGCCGATGCCAGCATAAATGCCGAAATTGTTGCCGCCGTCGTATTTTTCGAGCGGCATGGCGACATCGAGACGCAGAGGCCCGAAGGGCGTCGCGTAACGCAGGCCGATACCGGCACCGGCCCGGATATCGGAGAAATCGGGTGTTACCCCATCAGAAACGACGCCGGCGTCGAAAAACGGCACAAGGCCGATGGTATCGGTGACCTTGATGCGGGCCTCAACGGAGCCAACCACGTAGGAGCGGCCGCCAGTCGCATCGCCCGCCGCATTATAGGGCGAAATCTCCTGGTAGCTATAGCCGCGCACCGATCCGCCGCCACCGGCGAAAAAGCGGCGGGTGGTCGGTATATCCTGTAGATCGCTGCCGCCCACCAGAACACCGCCGGAGAGCTTTCCTGCCATGATCAACCGGTCTTCGGCACCAAGTCCCTTATAGCCGGTGATAGAGCCTTCGAAAGAGGAGAAGAACGTGCCATTGAGCGCTTCATAGCTTGGCTTGGCGGCCAAGGATGCGCGAAAACCTTCGGTCGGATTAAGCTTATCGTCGCGCGTGTCGCGCACAAATTCCAGCGGTATCGAGGTCGTCAGATATTCGTTTTTGCCGAATGCATCTTCGGTATCGGCCCATTGGACCTCCAGACCCGCGGCGGCTGTATCCGTATCGTTCAGTTCGTAGGCGAAACCCGCCGTGCCCGTCAGCGTTTTGGCCCTGTAGGTGTCCGGGTTTTCGGTCTTGGCAATCAGGCTGGTCTTGAACGTCGTGCGGGGGTTGAACATCCCCGGCTTGGTGAAGGTAATGCCCGCCGAATAATCCATGCCTTCGACGCTCGATGCCTCCGCAATACGCGAGACAGAGCCTTCGATGCGCAGTGATTCCGCCTGTCCGAAGAGGTTACGGTGACCCCAATATCCTTGAAGCCCGATACCTTCGGTCGTCGAATATTGCGCGCCGACGCCAAAATAACGGTGCTTGCCTTCGGACACTTCGATGGTGAGCGGAATGGTGCCGTCGCGGGCAAGCGTTCCCGCTTCCTTGATCGTCAGGCTGGAAAAGACGCCGAGCTGGCGCAGGCGGTCGGCGGCCTTGCGCAGCTTTTCCGGCGAATAGGGCTCGCCGCCATTAAGGCGCGAATAACGGCGAATGAAGTCGCCATCGACGGTTTTTTCGCCGGTGACGGTGACTGCGCCGAGCGGCGCGACGGGGCCACCTTCAGCTGCCATTGTAATGTCGACCGTATTCGTCGCGTGGTTTGCGACCGCCTCGCGTTTCGTCAGTTTCGCGAGCGGCCGGCCTTCCGCCTTCAGATCATCGATCAGCTTGTTGCCGGCGCGGATAATTGCCAGAGACCCGGCATCACCGCCGGCGATCAGGCCGTATTCATCAAGATTGCGGCCCGTTACATCGCCTTCAAGGCGAACGTTGCCGAGGGTGAATTTCGGGCCCGGCGTTACCGTTATGACCATGGGTACAGGCGTGCTGTGATCGAAAACCGGGTTGGGAGGCAGGTCATCAACGTTCTTTCCGGCCACGGTCACGTTGACGATGCCGCCGTAACGGGCGTTTTCATAAAGTGCCGCGATCAGCCTGTCCCTGTCGTCTCGCGCCTTTATCAGAAGGCCGAGATCGCCGGAGGCAGGTTTGTCCTTGTCGGCCAGAAGAAGCGAGCTGTTTTCCAGACTGCTCTTCAGGGACTTGTCGGCGTCGGCCGCGTCAAGCGTGACGGCATATTTGACCGGGTTGATAACTTCGACCTCCGGTTCTTCCGAACCCCAGAGGCGCATGCCGAACAGTTTGAAGGCGAAAGCATCACGGGCAAACGCCGGATACAGGGCGAACGTCAAAGCAACCGCAAGCGCGGTGCCAGCTTTCCGATACGCAATACCTGTCTTCGGGTTAGTTCGTGTTCTTCGCATAAGCTGCTTTATGGTTGAGCATTTATTGTCGCCCTAACCCGTTTCCTGTCCGTTAACATTGCAATTTAATCATAAATAAACGGCTTTGAGGACCCTCGCGCTGATGTTTTGCCGCCATTAACGCAAAAAGCCCCGGGTGACCGGGGCTTCTGTGCAACTGTATGTCGTGCAGCGATTAGCGGCAACGTGCCGTGTAACGCTGGCCATACTGGTCGCGATAATAGCAATAGCCCGGCTCGGAAGCGTTACCGATCAGAGCACCGCCCACGCCGCCGATGGCTGCGCCAACTGCTGCGCCACGAACGTTACCAGTGACCGCACCACCGATAACAGCGCCGGAAACGGCACCGATCGAAGCACCCTTTTCGGTCTGCGTGCAGCTTGCAAGCGACAGGCCGACCAGCGCAAATATGATTGCCTTTTTCATGAAACTCTCTCCAACGTTACAATGAGCTCTTCGGCTCGGTAGGCGTCCCATATTTATCTGCGGCGACTGCTACCTCCGACCGCCACAGATAACTAACAATTCGATGTCGTTTAGGGAAGCCTCGTCTTTCGGCATTCCTTCGAGCGTAAATCGATTGCGTGCCAGACAACGGCGCCACGCGGAAAAGGTTCCAAATCTCTCGGTTTTTTGATGTGAATCAATTTTGCACTTTTCATAAGCGTCTATAAACGGTTTATTGGAATGGTTCAAAACAACGGCGAATTGACGCAGACGTGGTTAAAGTGGCCCGAAAGGGTTGACGGTCCCGGTGTCGGAGCGGAAAACGGTCTGGTCAATTCTGGAGCATGGCATGGACTTCGAGGCATTTTTTACGACGGAACTGCAAAGCCTGCATTCTGAGGGGCGTTATCGCGTTTTTGCGGATATCGAACGCCAGCAGGGCAATTTTCCCCGCGCGACACGGTACAATGCCAATGGCGATCGCAAGGACGTAACCGTCTGGTGCTCCAACGACTATCTCGGCATGGGCCAGAACCCGAAAGTCATCGAAGCCATGAAAGCCGCCATCGATCACTGTGGCGCGGGTGCGGGAGGCACCCGGAACATTTCTGGCACCAACCATTATCATGTCCTGCTGGAGCAGGAACTCGCCGATCTGCACGGCAAGGAATCAGCCCTGATTTTCACGTCGGGTTATGTTTCGAACTGGGCAACCCTCGGCACTCTCGGCCAGAAAATTCCGGGCCTCATTATCTTCTCCGACGCGCTCAACCACGCATCGATGATCGAGGGCATTCGTTACGGTCGTTGCGAGCGGGTGATCTGGAAACACAACGATCTCGAAGATCTCGAAGCGAAGCTTAAGGCTGCCGATCCCAATGCGCCGAAGCTGATTGCCTTTGAATCCGTCTATTCGATGGATGGCGATATCGCGCCGATCAGGGAAATCTGCGATCTGGCCGACCGTTACGGCGCCATGACCTATCTCGACGAAGTCCATGCCGTCGGCATGTACGGCCCGCGCGGTGGCGGCATTGCCGAGCGCGAAGGCCTGATGGATCGTCTGACGATCATCGAGGGTACACTTGGCAAAGCCTTCGGCGTGATGGGCGGTTATATCACCGGCTCCACCGCAGTCTGCGATTTCATCCGTTCTTTCGCATCCGGCTTCATCTTCACGACGGCCCTGCCACCGTCGCTTGCCGCCGGCGCTATCGCGTCGATCCAGCATCTGAAGGCTAGCCCCTTTGAGCGCGCGCGCCATCAGGATCGGGTCCGCAAGCTGCGCGGTCTTCTCGATGCCCGCGGCATTCCGCATATGGACAATCCAAGCCACATCGTGCCGGTCATGGTCGGCGATGCCGCCAAGTGCAAGTGGATTTCGGATATCCTGCTCGACAATCACGGCGTCTATGTGCAGCCGATCAATTACCCGACCGTGCCGCGCAAGACAGAGCGCCTGCGTATTACACCGACACCGCTGCACACTGATGCCGATATCGAGCAGCTTGTCGGTGCGCTGCATCAGCTCTGGTCGCATTGCGCACTGGCGCGTGCGGTGGCTTAAGGCAACCGTTCAGATTGAAGAGGTCAGGGCCGCGTTCACGCGGCCTTTTCTTTTGTGGCGATGAGTTCCAGTGCATGGCGGCGGGCCTCTTCGTCTGCCGAAAAAACGTCGTCCATCGTCTCGGCGGTGCGGCCGTCATGCATACGGTCCATCACCGTTTCAACAATTTCGGCCATGTCGAGAAAACCGATGCCACCAGCGACAAAGGCGTGAAAGGCGGTCTCCTCGGCTGCGTTCAGGGCCGCGCCCTGCAAACCGCCACGCTCCAGCGCCATGCGCGCAAGCCGCAGCGCCGGGAAGCGGGCTTCGTCCGGTGCTTCGAAATCGAGCCGTGCCAGTTTCGCGAAATCCAGGCGCTCGACGCTTAGATTGCCGCGCTCAGGATAGGTGAGGGCATAGGAGATGGCGGTGCGCATGTCGGGAGAGCCGAGCTGCGCGATATAGGAGCCGTCAGTGTAGCCAACCATCGAATGGATGATCGATTGTGGATGGACAATCACGTCCACCTGATCAGGCCTGAGATCGAAGAGATATTTCGCCTCGATCATTTCCAGGCCCTTGTTGAACATGGAGGCACTGCCGATCGAGACCTTCAGCCCCATCGACCAGTTGGGATGGGCGCGGGCGATATCCGCCGTGACGTTGGACATCTCGTCCCGCGACCAGGTGCGGAACGGCCCGCCGGAAGCCGTCAGCACGATGCGTTCCACCGCCTGTTTGTATTCACCCGTCAGGCACTGGAAGATTGCGCTGTGTTCGCTGTCGACCGGGATCAGCCGGCCGCCGCCCTGTTTGACAGTGCGCAGAAAAACATCGCCCGCCGAAACGAGGCATTCCTTGTTGGCAAGTGCAATATCGGCACCACGCCGGGCGGCCGTCAGTGTCGGGGCGAGGCCGGGGGTGCCGGCAATCGCGGCCATCACCCAGCCGGCATCCATCGAGGCTGCCTCTTCAAGGCCGGCCATGCCTGCGGCGACTTTGATGCCGGTGCCTGCCAGCGCCGATTTCAGCGCTTCATATTTATCATCGTCCGCAGTGACCGCGAGCTGCGCGCCAAATTCCCGCGCCTGTTCGGCCAGAAGCGCGATGTTTCCCGCGCCGGTCAGCGCCATGATCTCGAACCCGTCGCGGCCACCCAGTTGACGCACGACATCCAGAGTATTGGTGCCGATGGAACCCGTCGAACCCAATATGGTCAGCTTGCGTGGCATTTCACTGGCATTCGTCATCTTCAGCCCGTCGGTTTTATTGGCAGAATTAGGCTCTACTCGCGAAAACCCGCCATAACAAGGACAAAGCCCAGGCTATTGTTTTTGTGAGGCGCAAAGCCATATGCAAGAAAAAGACAAGAGGATGTTGATGCGACGTTTCGTGGTTTCCAGCGGCTGGATTTTTGCGGCAAGCCTTGTGCTGGTTCTGGTTTTCATTCCTTTCGATCCGCGCCTTTCCGAAACCGCGCAGGCACTGCCGGGCCGAATAGTCACCTTCAATCGCGCTATTACCGATTTCGGAACCTTCCGCTGGATGCTTTACTCCACGGGCGCGCTCGCCATTCTTGCTTATGTTGCCGCGCGTGTCCTGCAGGCGCAGACCTATGGCGGGCGGCTGAGAACGGCGTGGCGGCTTCTCGCTTATTTTTTCCTGACGATCGGCACGGCGAGTATTCTCGTCCATACGCTGAAATTCCTGATCGGGCGGGCGCGGCCGGAGCTTTTTCTGGAAATGGGCGCCTACAGCCTCACGCCTTTTACCGGCGACAATCTTTATGAGAGTTTCCCCTCAGGCCATTCGACGGCTGCCGGGGCGTTTTTCGGTGTTTTCGCCATGCTGATGCCGCGCTTCCGCTGGGCGTTCCTGCTGCTTGCGCTCGTGATCGGCGTTTCGCGTGTCATCGTCGGTGCGCATTATCCAAGCGATGTCGCAGCCGGGCTGCTGCTCGGCCTGTGGACGGCCATGGCCTTCGCCTTTATCTTTGCCCGGTTCGAAATGCTGTTCCGTTTCGACGCACAGGGCTGGCCGCAGCCGAAGAATGCAAGCCCTCCGGCGGCTGAAACAAGATAAAGAGATTTAACGGGACCGGATGGGGGCGAGGGTGATGGAAGACGCGAAAGCCGGGCATGAAAAGGACGGCAGAGCCGTTCAGAATATCCACACCTGTGTTGCCGTGGCCGGTGGCGGACCGGCAGGCATGATGCTCGGCCTGCTGCTCGCCCGCAGCGGTATCGATGTTGTTGTCGTCGAGAAACACGGGGATTTTCTGCGCGATTTTCGTGGCGACACCATCCATCCTTCCACGCTTGAATTGATGGAACAGCTCGGTTTCATCGACGAGTTCTTAAGCCTTCCGCATACACGCGCGCCGCGGCTGAACGCGGTTATCGGTGGTGAGCGCGTCACGATTGCGGATTTTTCCCGCCTGCCGGTCCGGCATCGGTTCATCGCCTTCATGCCGCAATGGGATTTTCTCAATTTCATCGTCGGCAAGGCAGGGCAATATGAAAATTTCCGCCTGCTGATGAATGCGCCGGTCACCGGCCTCATCGAACGGGACGGGCGCGTCGGCGGCCTCACCGTCGAAACGCCGGAAGGGGTCATCGAGATCGCTGCCGATCTGGTGGTCGGTGCAGATGGCCGCAACTCCATCGTCCGTGAGGCGGCAGGGCTCGAGGTCCAGCGCTTCGGCATCCCGACCGAAGTGCTGTGGCTGCGCCTTTCGAAACAGCCTGACGATCCGACCGAAACCATGGGGCATGCCGGCTCGCGACAGGGTTTCGTGATGATCAACCGGGGTGACTACTGGCAATGCGGTTATGTGGTGCGCAAGGGATTTTTCGCGGACATAAAGCTGGAGGGGCTTGAGGCCTTTCGGTACAGGGTCGCGGAAATCTGCCCTTTCCCACGCGAAAGGCTCGATGAGCTCAAGAGCTGGGACGATGTGCATCTCCTTACCGTTCGTATCGACCGCCTGAAGCGCTGGTGGAAACCCGGTCTGATCTGCATCGGCGATGCGGCCCATGCCATGTCGCCCGTCGGCGGCGTCGGCGTCAATCTGGCCATTCAGGACGCGGTTGCCGCCGCCAATATATTGGTGCCGGTGCTGGTGTCCGGCCGGGCCATTCGTGATGATGACCTCGCCGCAATCGAAAAGCGGCGGTCCTTCCCGACCAAGGCCACGCAGTTTCTGCAGCGGATGATGCGTATCGGTCGCAAGAAAGGGCAAGAGGAAAGAGCGGAAAAGCCCAAAGGCCCGCCTGCCTTCGTGCGGGCGATTATTCGATTTCCGCTTCTTTCCCATCTGACTGGCCGGCTGGTGGGGCTGGGTTTCCGTCGGGAAAAGATTGAGACGCCGTGAGAGCCATCAGGACGGGCGGGCGATCTCCTGCGCATATTTCAACCCGATAACGGCTGATCCGATCAGCCCCGGCTCGATGCGGCAGATGGCGGGCACGACCAGTGGACGGTTGAAGCGCCGGAGAATGCGGCCCCTGACTGCTTCATCCAATGCAGCGAGAAGCTCCCGCGAGTTCGAAAGCCCGCCGCCCACCGGCACAATGGTCGCGCCGGTAACATTGATCACCATCGCCAGCGGCGAGGCGAGAATATCGATGAGGACATCGATGGTTCTGGCGGCTTTTGCATCGCCCGCCTGCCAGGCGGCGATAATATCCTCGCTCGTCATCTCCTGCCGGTGCAGATGCGCATGCAGCTTTTCCATGCCGCGGGCGCTGCCGATGGCGTCGACACAGCCGGTGAGGCCACAGCCGCATTCGAAGCGGGGCAGCGAGACCGGCGGATTGCCGGCCGATGTCGCGGCCACGGGACCATGCCCCCATTCGCCGGCAAAACCGCCATGGCTGTTGATGAGCTTGCCGTCGATCACCAGCCCGCCGCCGACACCGGTTCCAAGGATGACGCCGAAAACCACGCGGTGGCCTTGACCCGAGCCGATTTCCGATTCGGCGATCACGAAACAATCCGCGTCATTGGACACGATGACGGGAAGGTTGAGGGCTTTTTCCAACTCGTCCTTCAAGACCCGGCCATGAATGCTCGGAATATTGGCAACGGTGGCCTTGCCGGTGTCGGGATCGATGACCCCGGCAATCGACAACGAAACGCAACCGGGCGTGCCGCCGCTCGCATCGATGACGGATTTGAGGCCGGCGGCGAAGTCTTCGAAACTGGTTTTCGGCGTTGGTATGCGTGGCACGGGGCGAATGTCGTCCGGGGTATGGGCAATCGCGCCCTTGATGGTCGTTCCGCCAATATCGAAACAAACGATCATGGTTCACACTCCGGAATGCACGGCATCGTAGGTTTTTTCTCCGCCAATCCAGGTCGAATGCATCTGGAGGCCGGGCGTCAGCACAACAAAATCGGCATCGAAGCCGGGCAGCAGTTTTCCCTTGTCCGATGCGCCAACGGCCTGTGCAGGATAGGCGGATGCCATTCTCAAGGCTTCCTCCAGCGGCATCTCCAGCTTTTCATACATGAAGCGGACGCAGGAGAGCATGTCGATATCCGCCCCAGCAAGCGTGCCGTCTTCAAGTGTCAGTCGGCCGCCATTGCGATAGACGCGCCGGCCATTCAGTTCGAAACCATCGTCATCCGTGCCGATGGTCGACATGGCGTCGGTGACGAGGAAAATCCGGCCCGGGCCATTCTTGGCGCGTAGCGCAATGCCGATGGCGGCGGGATCGACATGAAATCCGTCAGCGATCAGCCCGCAATCCAGCCCGCCATTCGAAAGGGCGGCGCCAACCAGACCCGGTTCGCGATGGCCAAGCGGGCTCATGGCGTTAAAAAGATGTGTCACCATGGAAGCGCCGGCCTCGATATAGGCCGTCGCAACATCAAGGCCGGTATCGGTATGGCCGAGACTGACCACGATGCCGGCTTTTCTCAGCGCTGCGACCTGTTCCTCGGTGACGTTCTCAGGGGCAATGGTCGTCATCACGAAGGCCAGTTCCGCCTTGCAGCCGATCAGAACGGCAAGATCGGCCGTCTCCATCTTGCGGACCAGCGCTGGATCATGGGTGCCCTTGCGTGCGACGGAAAGATGCGGCCCTTCGAAATGCAGGCCCAGAAAGCCCGGCACCTGCTTCTTGCTGGCGGCAATACCCGCCTGCGCTGCTTTCGAGATTACATCCGGCCGGTCGGTAATGAGCGTGACCATCAGCGCCGTCGTGCCGAACCTGGCGTGAGCGGAACAGATGCGGGCAATGCCTTCGACATCCGGCTGGTTGTTGAACATCACCCCGCCGCCGCCATTGACCTGGAGATCGATGAATCCAGGCGCGATCAGCAGTCCCTTTACATCGATCATCTCGGCTTCGGCTGGCACGCTATCTGAGATGGCGGTGACATGCCCGTCACCGACCACGAGCACTCTGCCCTCGTGCCATGCGGCGCCGTCGAAAATGCGGGCGCCAACAAATGCCTTGATGCCGCTCATTGGGTTTCCGTTACCTTCTTCAATGCCACGGGTGCATCCGGGTTGAAGCCGCGTGCGCGGGATAATTGTTCGATAAAGCCGTAAAACGGCGCAATCAGCAGCAATGCATCGGTCAGCGGGTGGTTGGTCTCCACGAAGGGCAGGGGCTTGGCCGGGCTGCCCTTTGTGGAGGTGACGAAAACATTCGCACCTTTATTGGCAAGGCTTGCGGCGATATCCGTGACCGACGTCTCGGCACGGTCGCGGGCGGCAAAGGCGATGACGGGGAATTGCGGCGCCACCAGCGAGACCGGGCCATGCATGACCTCGGCCGAGGAATAGGCTTCGGCATGCAGCTCGCAGGTTTCCTTGCATTTCAGCGCAGCTTCTGCGGCAATGGCGAGCGCCGGACCGCGGCCCAGCATGTAAAGCGATTCTTCGCCCTTCACCGCCTCGCCGATGTGGCTCCAATCGAGCGCGATGGCCTTGGCGAAATTCTGCGGCAGGGCGCTGACGGCCCTGGCAAGCAGGCTGTCTTCCGTCCATTCGGCAAGGATAGCCAGACCGGCAACGATGGAATTGACGAAGGATTTGGTCGCTGCAACCGCCTTTTCCGGCCCCGCCTGGATATTGATGGCGTGGTCGGCCGCCTCACCCAGTGGGGATGGCAGGGTGTTGACGAGCGAGAAGGTGAGCGCGCCGCCCTTGCGGGCGCTTTGTGCGAGGGCAACGATGTCAGGGCTCTTGCCGGATTGCGAAACGGCGAAGGCTGCTGCCCGTTCCAGCCGCAGTTTCGTCTGATAGATGGAGGCGAGGGAAGGCCCGAGCGAGGCGACCGGCAGACCGGTCTGCAATTCGATGGCATATTTCAGGAAATGTGCGGCATGATCGGAGGAGCCGCGGGCAATGGTAACGACGACTGCCGGGTCACGGGCCTTCAACTTGCTGCCTGCCTCCAGGAAGTCGGTCTTGGCATTGTCCAGCAGGCGGGCGACAGCATCGGGAATCTCATCGATTTCCTGGCGCATCAGGGTTGTCATCGTTTCATGTCCTTGATCAATGTTTTACTCTGGACCCATCGTCAGTTCGGCGACAAGGTCGTAGGCATCACTGCGGTAAAGCGCGAGGGATATTTCCATGAGGCGCCCGCTTTCGAGATAGGCCATGCGCTGAACGGAAAGCGCTGCCGAGCCCGGCGGGACCCCAAGCAGAAGGGTTTCCTCATCCGTGAGATTGCGGGCCGAGATGCGCTGAATGGCGCGCACGGGGCGAATGCCGCTCTTTTCAAGCTCCAGATAAAGCGAATTTTCGACGAGTTGCGGATCGGGCAAAATATCCCCCGGCAGGCTGGTGACTTCCAGCGCGATCGGCTGGTCATTGGCAAGACGCAGGCGCGTGAGCCGTGCCACCATGGCGGACTGGGAAAGGCCGAGTGTCATCATCTCATCGCCGGTGGGGTGGAAAAGACCCCTGTCCAGCCATTGGGTGCTTGCCGTCATGCCGCGCCGGCGCATGTCCTCGGTAAAGGAGGTGAGCTTGGTCAGCGGCTGTTGCATGCGGGTGATGGGCTTGACGACAAAGGTGCCCGAACCATGCCGGCGAACGAGAAGGCCGTCGCGGACGAGATCATCCACCGCCTTGCGCACCGTGACGCGGCTGACGCAGGCGCTTTCAGCAATGTCGCGTTCCGGCGGCAGGGCGTCGCCATGCTTCAGGCGGCCGCCATTGATGGCGTCTTCGATCGTCTGGCGCAATTTCAGGTACAGCGGACCGCCGCCTGATTGCAGGTCCTCCAGATTAAGCGCTGCCCCGTTCATCCATAACCTCTGTCACAATCCGATATGGCTGCTTCTGGCTATACCACAGAAGACGCGATCGGCAATACCAAAATAGGACCATTAGCGAACTTGTATGATTAATCGGAGCTTTTTTCGTTCAAATGCCTTAAATTAAGGCTTTGTGATCGAAATATCCGCATTAACCAAAAAAATTTTCCCATTGCCGTAATTGCTCTAGACGATTGGCATTTTTTTGGTATTGTTTTGGCATCGGTTGCCGGTGAATAGCTGTTGCGCGTCCCGCTGGCCTGGAAGAATCGGTTTCTTATCCGCGACTTGCCAGAGTAAATCGAATTTTGCTTGACCGTTCTGAAAACTAATTTCATCATGGTCAGAAATTATCGCAGATAACTGAATAACCAACACAGAAATGGTTGCTTCTGCGAAAATTATTTACGAGTGAGCAGGGAACAAAGTTCATGAAGGTGGGAATTATCGGACTCGGATTCCGTCTCGGTTATCTGGGCTACGTTTTTCACGAGATCGACAAGGATTTCGAGATCGTCGGTTATGTCGATCCTCATCCGGCAGGTCTGCCGGGTTTGCAGGAAAAGGGCATTTCTGCCGGCAAGGTCTATGACAGCCCGGAAGCGCTGATCGCCGGCGAAAAATTCGATCTCCTGATGATCGGCTCGCCGAACCACATGCATCTGGAGCATATCCGCATCGGGCTTGAAGCGGGTTGCACCATTTTTTCTGAAAAACCCATCGTCGTCAGCATCGAGGAAAGCCTCGAGCTCGCCCGGTTGCTCAACAAGCACGGCCATGAGCGGCTGCTGGTCGGCCTCGTCCTGCGTTATTCGCCGCTTTACCGCGATCTGCGCGCCGCGCAGGCTGAAGGCAAGCTGGGTGAGGTCGTCTCCATCGAGGCTTCCGAACATATTCCGCCCTATCATGGCGCATTCTTCATGCGTGACTGGCGGCGTTACGAGAATTATTCCGGCTCCTTCATGCTGGAAAAATGCTGCCACGATCTCGATCTCTATAATGGCGTGGTTGGTGCCCGGCCGCGTTTCGTGTCGAGCTTCGGCGGGCGCAAGAGCTTCACGCCGGCGAACGCGCCGCAGAATGACGGCATCAACGACATGGAGGTCTACCATCGCAAGCCGAGCGGCTGGATGGGCTCCGACAAGGTCTTCGACAGCGATGGTGACATCATCGATTACCAGACGGCAATCGTCGAATATGAAAATGGCGCGTCGCTCGCCTTCCATACCAATCTCAACGTTCCCGACGATTTCCGCCGTTTCTGCGTCATCGGTGCAAAGGGCATGGCCGAGGGCGATTTCGTGCGCGGCTTCCTGAACGTTCACAATGCCCGCACCAATGAAAAAACCGTCGCCAAGACCTATTCTGCGGCAACCACGCTCTCGCAGCATTATGGCGCGGATGAGCAGATGGCCGAGGATGTGATCGCCCATATCGTCAGGGCTGCGCCCTTGCCAGTTTCCGCGCTCGACGCGATCGAGGCCGGCATTCTGGCGCTTGCCATGGATGAAGCCCGCCATGGCCGCAAGGTGGTCGATCTCAAACCGGTGTGGGAGGAGTACGATCTTGCGCTGCACGGTCAGCCTAAATCCCCCGCCGTGAAATCGGCTTGAGGAGGGCTGCGTAATGGATGCAAAACGCAGCGCAGTCATCTTCGCCTGGTTTCTTCTTCTACCGGCGCTTTTCTACATCACACTGATCGTCGCCTATCCGCTCGTCGACACATTCATCCTGTCTTTCACCGATGCGTCGCTTAAAAAAGTGACGAATTGGGTCGGCTTCATCAATTACGAGAAAATCTTCAACGCGACTTTTGCCGATGTCATCACGCGGACCTTTGTCTGGACGTTCTTTTCCGTCTCGATAAAGATGATCATCGGCACATTTGGTGCAGTGCTGTTGAACTCCGCCGTTCCCGGCCGTGCGCTGTTTCGCATCCTGACCATGCCGCCATGGATCGTGCCGATGGCTATCGGCATCTTCATGTGGGGCTGGATGTATAACGGCCAGTTCGGCATGATTTCCGGGGTGCTGCAGAATCTCGGCCTGGTGGACGGCCCGGTTGCTTTTCTTGCCTATGGCAGGACCGCCTTCTGGGCGACGATCGTCACCGATGTGTGGATCGGCGTGCCGATGGTGACGCTTTATCTTTTGGCCGCAATCCAGTCCATTCCGCAGGATCTCTACGAGGCAGCGTGGACGGACGGTGCCAGCCGCTCCTATCGCTTCCGTCGTATCACGCTGCCGCTGATGCTGCCGGCCATGATCACCATGTCGGTCCTGTCACTGATTTCGACGTTCAATTCCTTCGATATCATCTGGATCCTCACGCGTGGTGGTCCGAACGGCGAAACCACAACGATGATCATCGACACCTACAAGACGGCGATAGGCGCTTATAAATATGGTGAAGGTGCAGCGCGCGCGGTGCTCATCTGCATCTTCCTGTCGATCTTCACCTTCTTCTATTTCCGCATCACCCGCCGTTTCTCGCAGGAGGCCACGCGATGACCGACAGACATGCGAGGATCAACCGCTACACCTGGTATGAAATGGTCGGAATCTATTGCGGTATCGCCGTGTTCCTGGCCTTCGTGCTGGCGCCCTTCGTCGAAGGCTTTCTGGTGTCGCTGAAGCCGCTCAGCCTGCTGTTTTCTTCACCCTACAGGTTCTGGCCGGAGAACGGTTCCTTCGAGGCCTACCGGACGATGTGGGTGAGCGTGCCGGGTTTCGCGCTTTATATTTTCAATTCGTTCTTCATTGCGGGTTCGATCACCCTGATCGTGCTTGTGCTCGTCATTCCCGCCTCCTATGCCTTCGCGCGTTTCGAGTTCAGGGGAGCCGGCCTGTTGCTCGGAATATTCCTTGCGGTGAAGATGTTCTCCGGCGCGGTGCTGCTCATCCCGCTGTTTCGGTTGATGCGGTCCATCGGGGTGCTGAACACCTATTTCGCGATGATCATTCCCGGTGTCGCTTTCATCATCCCCACAGGCATCCTGCTTCTCGTGACCTATATGCGCCGTATCCCGCGGGAGTTGGAGGAAGCGGCCTATGTGGATGGGGCGAGCAGGCTCTATACGCTTCGCAGGGTAGTTTTGCCGATCGCAACCCCGGGCATTGCCGTTGTCGCGATCTCCTCCTTCATCGAGGCCTATGCGCAGCAATTCATCTACGCGCTGACCTTCAACTCAAAGACGGAATACATGCCACTGCCGGTGGGGCTCTTTGCCTATTTCGGCCGGCAGGAGGTCGTCTGGAACGAACTGATGGCGGCGAGCTTCGTGGGCATCGCACCGGCGATGATCGCGATCTTCCTGATGCAACGATATCTCGTCGGCGGGCTGACCGCCGGCGCGGTGAAATAAGCAATAACCGGAACGACTACCAAAACGGGAGACTAAATATGGCACTGAAACATTACGGATTGGCGCTCTGCGCTTTCGCATTTGCCGGTTCCACCGCCCTTGGCACGGTGGTGGCACATGCCGCCGACAAGGAGATCAGCTGGATCTATTGCGGCGACAAGATGGACCCCATCCATGAAAAATACATCAAGGAATGGGAAGGCAAGAACGCAGGCTGGAAAGTCGTGCCTGAGGTTGTCGGCTGGGAGCAATGCCAGGACAAGGCCACCACGCTTGCAGCCGCCGGCACGCCGGTTTCCATGGCCTATGTCGGTTCGCGCACGCTGAAGCAGTTCGCGCAG
The DNA here is from genome assembly GCF_000092025.1 of Agrobacterium fabrum str. C58. Taxonomy (NCBI): domain Bacteria; kingdom Pseudomonadati; phylum Pseudomonadota; class Alphaproteobacteria; order Hyphomicrobiales; family Rhizobiaceae; genus Agrobacterium; species Agrobacterium fabrum. Next base: position 2,581,191 of record NC_003062.2, on the reverse strand, counting down.
AACGATCTGATCGTTCCGGTGCCGATGACCGAAGACGAAAAGAAAACCTATTACCCCAACATCGTCGACACGGTCACCTTCGAGGACACGCAATGGGGTGTGCCGGTCGCTTTCTCGACCAAGGCGCTCTACTGGAACAAGGACCTGTTCAAGCAGGCCGGTCTCGATCCGGAAACGCCGCCGAAGACCTGGGCTGAAGAGATCGCCTTTGCCAAGCAGATCAAGGAAAAGACCGGTATCGCCGGTTACGGCCTGCCCGCCAAGACCTTCGACAACACCATGCACCAGTTCATGCACTGGGTTTACACCAATAACGGCAAGGTCATCGATGGCGACAAGATCACCGTCGACAGCCCGCAGGTTCTTGCAGCCCTGAAGGCATACAAGGACATCACGCCTTACTCCGTTGAAGGTCCGACGGCCTATGAGCAGAATGAAATCCGCGCCATCTTCCTCGATGGCAAGGTCGGCATGATCCAGGCCGGTTCGGGTGCTGCAACCCGTCTGCAGGCAACGAAGATCAACTGGGGCATCGCAACCCTGCCGCTTGGCCCTGAAGCCAAGGGTCCCGGCACGCTGCTCATCACCGACAGCCTCGCCATCTTCAAGGGAACCGGCGTGGAAGAAAAGGCGACCGAATTCGCCAAGTTCATCACCTCTCCCGGCCCGCAGGGCGAATACGAGTTGCAGGGCGGCGCTGGTCTCACCCCGCTTCGTCCGTCGCCGAAGGTTGATGAGTTCATCGCCAAGGATCCCTTCTGGAAGCCGCTGATCGACGGTATCGCCTACGGTGGTCCCGAGCCGCTCTTCACCGACTACAAGGGCTTCCAGGACGTGATGATCGAGATGGTGCAGTCTGTCGTGACCGGCAAGGCAACACCGGAAGATGCGGCAAAGAAGGCATCCGCCGCTCTCGAGCAGTACAAATAATTCCTCATGAATACGGATGCGGGCGCAAGGCCGCCCGCATCCGGTCAATTTCGCCGCGGGAATTCCTGCGCTCTTTCTGGCGCTCCCTCCCGTGTCTTTCAACGGTTCCGATCCGGTGTGGTTTTGTACCTGTTTCGGACCATCTCTGAACGTGGCCGGATGTCGGCCACTGACGGGAGAGGCAAGTCTTGGGTCAGCTTTATCTCAACAACGTCCGCAAGAACTATGGACATTTCGAAGTCATCAAGGGCGTTCAGCTCGACATCAGGGATGGCGAGTTCGTCGTTTTTGTCGGCCCTTCGGGATGCGGCAAATCCACATTGCTGCGCATGATCGCCGGCCTTGAGGAGATTTCCGCCGGTGACGTCGTCATAAACGGCGTGAAGGTCAATGAGTTGCCGCCGGTCAAGCGCGGTATCGCCATGGTGTTCCAGTCCTATGCGCTTTATCCGCATATGACGGTTTTTGAAAACATCGCATTTCCCCTGCGTGTCGAGAAGATGGCGGAGGAAAAGATCAAGCAGAAGGTCGAGGGTGTCGCGAAGATTCTCCAGCTCGACCAGCGTCTGCAGCAGCGCCCCGGCAATTTGTCCGGCGGCCAGCGCCAGCGCGTGGCGATCGGCCGGGCCATCGTTCGCGAGCCGAAGATATTCCTGTTCGACGAGCCGCTTTCGAACCTCGATGCGGCGCTTCGCGCCGATATGCGCATCGAATTGACCAATCTTCACAAGACGCTGAAGGCGACGATGATCTATGTCACCCATGATCAGGTGGAAGCCATGACCATGGCCGACCGTATCGTGGTGTTGAATGCCGGTGAAATCGCCCAGGTCGGCGCGCCGCTCGAGCTTTACCACAAGCCAGCGAACCTGTTCGTGGCGGGCTTCATCGGCAATCCGAAAATGAATTTTCTGAAGGTCACCTGCAAATCGGTCAGCGCCGAGGGTGTGACGGTGGCCTATGAGGGCCAGACGATCACCGTGCCGGTGGAGCCTCGTGCCGGTCTTGAGGGCAAGCAGCTGACGCTCGGCATTCGTCCGGAACATACCGGTCTCGAAGCAGCCGATCTCAACATCAAGGTCGCGCCGAGCGTTATCGAGCGCCTTGGGGTGAATACCATTGCTTATGGGGTCGCCCCGACGGGTGAGAATTATTGCGCTCTGCTTCCCGGCTCCGCGCCTGTCGTCGTGGATGAGCCGATCGTCACCGGCATCAAGGCTTCGGATTGCCATCTGTTCGATGAAAGCGGCATTGCTCTCGATCGTCGAGTCGACCTGTCAGTCCTCAAGCTGATTCAATAGGAACGGAGCCGGGCCATGCATTCTGTCGTTTTATGCCCGGCTTTTCCTGATGCGATCCGTTTTCGGCGCTTTTCGTCTGTCGTCCCGAGGCGAAAAGACAACGCCGGGCTTTTGGCCCGGCGTTCAAGGTTCTCTTGCGTGCCGGCTCGATCACGGCATGGGGTTGGGCATGTAGCCGGTAAAGCCGCTGATCTTCCAGCGGCCCTGATGCAGCCGGCAATAATAGAGTGTTTGCCATTTCATGGCGTCGAAGCTGCCGTCGGCCTTGCGAAGCCCGCCGTCGAACTTCTTGCGAACCAGCGCGGTCTCACCTTCCAGTTCGATTTCTTCCAGCGTGGTGGTGGTGAAGATCGCATGGCGCGGGTCTTCGGAAAATTGCTGGGTCTGGAAATCCTTCGCCTGTTTCAGCCATTCGTCGCGATAGGCGGCGAGCGAGGGGAAGGACAGGCGCCAGTTGTCCGGGTTTGCATCGCGATTGGCATTGATACCGAGGAAACCGTCCTCGACGAAATCATCCGCGACCTTCGACCAGTCGGCAGCGAGGAAGGCATCGATATCGCGCGTCACCAGCATCTCCCAGATGGAATGGCGGGCGGTGTCGGTTTCGGTAAAGGGGTTTTTGAATGGATCACGCATGGCCTGGGTCCGTTGTTGAAATTATTTTCAAGATTTGGAGATTTCTCTGGTGAATATTGTTGGCATATGCTCATCTCGCAATTAACAGAGAAAATGATTTTCAAATCAAAGGCATCCGTCATGTCGTCGAGGGGACGAAACATGATCGATTCGTGGGTCTATGCGGTTGACGGGCGCGCTTTATTAGGGTGCATCGGCAAAGGGGCCAAGCATTAAGTTTTGGCGGAACGGAGACCGGTGAGCATGGATATTTTTGCAAGGATACAGGACGACAAGGGGCAGTTCTCGCAGTCAGAACGGCGGATTGCCGATATTCTGGTTTCGGACTTCGAATTCGCCGTCAATGCGTCTATTATCGAGCTTGCAGCCCGCGCAGAAGTCTCGCCGCCGACGGTGACGCGGTTCTGCCGTCGTCTCGGTTGCCAGAGCTTTTCGGACTTCAAGGTCAGCCTTGCCAAGACGGCCTATGTAGGTGTCCGGTATCTCACATCAGAACCTTCCAGCACCGGCCCTTCCGATGTCGCGGAAGAGGTGCTGGCAAAGGCGCAGGAAGCGCTGTTCCTGCTGCACAAAACACTCGATCCCGCGCTCGCTGATGAAGCGGCGGTCAAGATTGCCAATAGCGGCATGATCTATGCCTTCGGCGCCGGCGGCAATTCCTCGATGATCGCTTCGGAAATCCAGAACCGGCTGTTTCGGCTGGGTTTGCGTGTTTCGACCAGCGCCGATCACAGCATGCAGCTGATGATGACGGCAGCGGCGCGCAAGGAAGACGTGATTATCGGTTCGTCTTTTTCCGGTCGCAACATGGAACTGGTGAAGTGTTTCAGGCTGGCGCGGGAAATGGGGGTCACCACCATCGCGCTTACCCAGAGCGACACGCCTGTCGCTGCCGCGGCCGATATGGTGGTGGCCGTTAATGTGCCCGAAGGGAACAATATCTTCCGCCCTACCTCATCACGTTACGCCTATCTGGCCGCCGTCGATATTCTTGCGACGCTCGCTGCCTATCAGCAGCGGCAGAGATCGATGGTGACGCTGCGTCACATCAAGCAGCAGCTGGTGGAGCATCGTGACCCGGACGACAAGCAATTGCTCGGTGACTGAGGGCGAGAAAAAATACAGGCGGTTTCGCCTGAGGCCCCTGTGGTGGGTCGGAAAGTTTTAAGGGAGTTGTAAAGGTGATGAACGACAGGAAAGACCAGCTCGCCATCGTAACCGGTGCGGCAGGGGATATTGGCCGGGCGATTGCTGCGGCACTTTCTGAAAGCCATAAAAAGGTGGTGCTGGTCGATATCGATGCCGACGCCCTGTCCGATGCGCTTTACAAGCTTTCCGGTCCGGGCTTCGTTGCCAAGACCTGTGATGTCACTGATCCGCAGGATCTTGCGCGGCTGGCCGCCGAGGTCGCGGAGTTTGGCGAAGTCGCCACCCTCGTCAATAATGCCGGTGCGGCACGGGCCGTCAGCCTGCACGACACAACGGCTGAAATCTGGCGCAAGGACAATGCGCTCAATCTGGAAGCGCCGTTTCTCTGCTTCAGGGCTTTCGAGGAGGCGTTGAAGCGCACCCAGGGCTCTGTCATCAATATCACATCCGTCAATGGCATGGCTGTGTTCGGCCATCCGGCCTATAGCGCGGCAAAGGCCGGGTTGATCCATCTGACCAAGCTGATCGCCGTCGAATACGGCAAATTCGGCATCCGCGCTAACGCAGTCGCGCCGGGCACCGTCCGCACGCAGGCATGGGAGGCGCGCGCTGCCACCAATCCCCAGGTCTTCGAGGAAGCCAAGCACTGGTATCCGCTGCAGCGGATCGTCAGACCCGAGGATGTGGCCAATGCGGTTGCTTTTCTCGCTGGCCCGCAGGCTGCCGCCATCAGCGGCGTGTGCCTGCCGGTCGATTGTGGGCTGACGGCAGGCCAAGCGCCACTCGCCCGGACATTTTCGCAATCCGAACACTACTGACCGAAACCCTCTGACGGGTTCAATGCGCAATAAAGGGGAGCATCATGGCGCTCGCACAGTATCGTCTCGAAAATTCATGGCATCCGCTCGCTGAGTCGGCATCCGGCGGTTTCACCTTCACGCTGGTCAATCTATCCCACGAACCACTGAAGGATTTTCGCATCGTTTATACGTCGCTCACGCGCACAGTGGACAAGCCGGTGTGCGGCAACGCCATCTATCTGCGTCGCAACGCCAATTTCCATGAATTTGCACCCCCATCCGGTTTCGTGCTGGAGCCGGGCAAATCCTGGCGCTTCACCGTCGATGGCCTGTTGAGACCTGCCCGGCATCGCACGGATGGTGCAAAATCCGCCTATGTCAGCCTTGCCGATGGCACACATCGCGCCGTGGATGTGGGTGACCTGATGCTGGATGGGCGCCACAGCGAGCCGGCGCCGGTGCTGCTTCCCGAAGGCAAGCTCGATCTGCCCTTCGCCATCCAGCCCTGGCCAGCTGAAATCGATGCCGAACCGGGTGAAGGCTTTCCCGTAGCACTTTTCCCGATGGAGGACGCCAGGGCGGAGGAAGCGCTTGCGGTGGAAACCGTGCTGTCGCTGTTCCGCAGGCTCTTTGCCGTCGGGCATGTGCCTTTCAGCCTTGCGCCGGTGCATGAGGGAAAACCGCTGCGTTTCAAGCAGCATAGCGGGCTCGAAGCGGAAGGTTACCGCATCGCTTTTTCCAACGAAGCCGTCACCGTGGAATATTCCGCCGCTGCCGGCCTGCAATATGGCCTGACGGTTCTGGCGCAGCTGCTGCATGGCGCGCGCATTGATCCGAAGTTCCGTTTCCCGGCCTCCGGCACCATCAGCGATGCGCCGCGTTACAGCTGGCGCGGCTGCCATCTGGATGTCTCGCGGCAATTTTATCCGACCGATGATGTGCTGCGGCTGATCGATATTCTCGCATGGCTGCGCATGAACCGCTTCCATTGGCACCTGACGGATGACGAGGCGTGGCGTCTCGAAATCAAGGCTTATCCCTTGTTGACCACCGTCGGCGCGACGCGCGGTCCGGATGGGCCGCTTCTGCCGCAGCTCGGCAATGGCGCGGAACCGGTTTCCGGCTATTACACGCAGGATAATGTGCGCCTGGTTGTGGCGCATGCGGCGGCACTGAATGTCGAAATCGTGCCGGAGGTGGATATTCCCGGTCACAGCACCGCGGCTCTTGTTGCCTATCCGGAGCTGACGGACGGGCAGGAAGCGCCGGACAGCTATCGCTCGGTGCAGGGATATCCCAATAACGCGCTCAACCCGGCCATCGAGCCGACCTATGAGTTCCTCGGCAAGATTTTCGACGAGATGGTGGAGCTGTTCCCATCGCGGCTCATCCATATCGGCGGCGACGAGGTTGCGGATGGCTCGTGGCTCGCTTCGCCACTGGCCAAGGCGCTGATGGACAAGGAGGGGCTGGACGGCACCTTCGGCATCCAGTCTTATTTCATGAAACGCATTCAGGGGATGCTGCATGAGCGCGGTCGCCAGCTTGCCGGCTGGGACGAGGTTTCCCATGGCGGCGGCGTCGATCCCGCTGGAACATTGCTGATGGCATGGCAGAAGCCAGAAGTCGGGCTTGAGCTTGCAAGGCAGGGTTATGACGTGGTGATGACGCCGGGTCAGGCCTATTATCTCGACATGGTGCAGGACGAAGCCTGGCAGGAGCCCGGCGCAAGCTGGGCCGGCACGGTTCCGCCGTCGCATACCTATGCTTATGAGGCGGTCGGCGATTTCCCTGACGAATTGAAGGAGCGGATGAAGGGTGTTCAGGCCTGCATCTGGTCCGAACATTTTCTCAACCGTGCCTATTTCAACCATCTGGTTTTCCCAAGGCTGCCGGCCATTGCCGAGGCGGCATGGACGCCAAAGGCGCAGAAGGACTGGCTGCGGTTTTCCGCCATCGTTCCCTTGAACCCGGTTTATTGAGGGGAAGGCGAGATGCGTATTGCCGTTGGTGGAATCCATACCGAATGCAGCACCTATTCCCCTGTTCTGATGGGGCAGGAGGATTTTCGCGTGTTTCGGGGCGCGGTGCTTCTGGAGGCCGAATATTTCAATTTCCTCGGGGAAGGCGGAGCGGAGGTATTGCCGCTTCTGCACGCCCGTGCTGTGCCGGGTGGCCCGGTCTCGCGCGGGGCCTATGACGCATTCAAGCAGGAGTTCCTCGAACGCCTGAAGGCCTCGTTGCCGCTGGACGGGCTTTATCTCGCCATGCATGGTGCGATGAATGTCGAAGGCATGGACGATGCGGAAGGCGACTGGATTTCCAGTGCCCGTTCCGTGGTCGGGCCGGATGTCGTGGTCTCTGCGAGCTACGACCTGCACGGTAATGTCAGCCAGACCATCATCGACCAGTTGGATATATTTGCCGGCTACCGAACTGCGCCGCATATCGATGTGCGCGAGACGATGGTGCGGGCTTGGACGATGTTGCTGAAGGCCTTAAAAACGGGAGAAAAGCCCGGCGTGGCCTGGGCGAAAATTCCCGTTCTGCTGCCGGGTGAAAAGACCTCCACGGAAGACGAGCCTGCCAAAAGCCTCTATGCTATTCTGCCGGATCACGATGCGCGGCCCGGCATATGGGATGCAAATTTCATGATCGGTTACGTCTGGGCCGATGAACCTCGGGCAACCGCTTGTGCGGTGGTGACGGGAACCGACAAAGCCGCCGCGAAAGCGGTTGCCAACGAGATCGCGCAATCCTACTGGAGCGCCCGGCAGGATTTTCGTTTCGGGCCTGTGACGGAGCCGCTCGACGCCATCATGGATATTGCGGAGAAAACGACCAGCCGGCCGATCATTCTCGCCGACTCTGGAGACAACCCGACCGGCGGAGGGGTGGGTGACCGCGCCGATGTTCTTTCGGCGCTGATTGAGCGTAACTGGCAGGGCGCTCTTCTGGGCGGCATCACCGATCGGCCTGCTGTCGAGGCCTGCTTTGCGGCAGGCGAGGGCGCATGCCTTTCCCTGAAGATAGGCGGCAGTCTCGATCCGCAAAGCCCGTCTGTCACCGTCGAAGCCCAGGTTCTGAAACTGGACGATCCCGGTGCTGCCGATCAACGGCAAGCGGTGGTCAAGATCGGTGATATCACGGTCATTCTGGCGGCGCGACGCCGGCCCTATCACATGATTTCGGATTTCACCCGTCTGGGCTTCGATCCAAAAGAGGTCAGGCTGCTGGTCGTCAAGTCAGGTTATCTTTCGCCGGAGCTCGCGCCCATCGCCAACCCCAACCTCATGGCATTGACGGAAGGGGTTATCAATCAGGATATCGAAAACCTTCCCAATCACCGCCGGTCCGGCGATTTTTACCCTTGGAAGCCGGATTTCGACTATACACCCGAACCCATCATTTCGGCCCGCTGGCAATGACAGCGGGCCGGTAGCTTTTACCCCAGCGATCCGGCGGGGCCGGATCATCTCAGGCGAATATCCATGCCGTCGGCTCTTTCCATCGTCATCAACAATCCGTCGATCCGCATCGGGGCGCTCGCCATCCTGTTTTTCGGCTTTTCGAATGCGGCGACCGCGCCCTATCAGGCGGTCATCGGTATTCGTGAAATCGGGCTGAGCAACAGCGTCTATTCGTTGCTGATGCTGTTTGCCGCCGTCATCAATGTCAGCGCCAGCGTGCTGATGGGCATCGTCGCCGACAGGCTGGGCGAATACCGCAAGCCCATGCTGCTCATCGCGCTCTTCGGCGTCAGCGGTTATATGCTGGTTTATCTGGTCGGCAACGCCACGGCTTTCGTCAGTGCCAAGCTTATTCTGCTGCCGATTTTCGGGGCGATGAACTCGCTGATCTTCGCGCATGTGCGCGCCGATGCCCGCAATCTTTCGACGGGCGACATGATCGCCGTGAATTCGATCATGAGGGCCACCATCTCGCTGTCCTGGGTACTGGTGCCCGGCATTGTTGGCATTTTTCTGGTGAATTCCGGCAATATGCTTCTGGCGTTCCTGTTTTCGGGTGTCTGCGCGCTCATCTGTTTCCTGCTGGTTGCTTTCTGTCTGCCACGCGCGGCCACGCCGGCGGTCGTCAATAACGAAGCGCGCTTCGGCCTCATGGCTTCGCTTGCGGAAATCGGATCGCGGCGGGTGCTTTTGCGGATCATCGCCATCGCCCTGATCTGCTCCATGCTGCATCTGAATGATTCCATCCGCTCGCTCATCATCACCGGACAGGCAAAGGGTACGGTTGCGGATATCGGTATCGTCGCGGGTATCGTCGCCGCGCTGGAAATTGTCTTCATTCTCCTCTGGGGCTGGATCGAAAAGAAGGTGCCGCAGACGCTGACGCTGGCGGCGGGTGCGGTGCTTTACGCCATCTATCTCATCCTGCAGGGGCTCGCTTCCGCGCCGTGGCACATCTACGCACAGACCGTCATCAGCGCGCTCGGTGCCGCCGCCATCATCAGCATTCCCATCACCTACCTGCAGGAATTGATCGCCGATCGCCCGGGGCTCGGAAGCTCGCTGATCGCGGTCAATATCTTCCTCGGCGCTGGTCTCGGGGCGCTGATTTTTGCCGTCGGAACCTTGGTCTCCAGCTATTCGGGAACGTCGATACTGGGTGCGATCGTCGGTCTGGGCGGTGTTTACATGCTCTACACGCTTGATGGGACCGGCCGCCGCAGGTAACGGCCACCCTGATGAAAGAGGTACCAATGATTCTCGAAATTTGCGTGGACGATGTGGCCGGTCTGGAAGCGGCTGTCAGGGGCGGGGCCGACCGGATCGAGCTTTGTGCGGCGCTGTCCGGCGGCGGCGTGACGCCATCGGCGGGGTTCATGCAGCGGGCTGCGACCTATGGATTGCCGGTGAGTGTCATGATCAGGCCGCGCGCCGGGGATTTCGTGTTCACGCACGACGAGGCCGATGTGATGAAACGCGATATCGATGCGGCGCGCGCGGCGGGGCTTTCCGGCGTTGTACTCGGCGCATCGCGTGGCGATGGCTCGCTTGATATGGCTTTGCTTGAAGACTTGCGCCGTCACGCCGACGGAATGGATGCGACGCTGCACCGGGCGTTTGATGTCGCGCCGGATATGGAAGAGGCCCTGGAGGCTGCCATTTCGCTTGGCTTTCCACGCATCCTGACCTCCGGCGGCGCGCGTTCGGCGCTAGAGGGCGTAAAGACGCTGGCGCGCCTATCGGAGCTTGCCAAAGGCCGGATCGTCATCATGCCCGGAGCGGGTGTGCGTCCGCAAAGCGTTCAGGCTTTGCTGGATAGCTTTCCGATTACGGAAATCCATGCCTCCTGTTCCGCAGTTCCGCTTTATGATCCGGAAAGCAGGGTGGCTAAGCTCGGTTTCACCGGCGCTGGGCGCAAGGCGACGGATGAGGCCGCCGTGCGCGAACTAAAGACGATCCTCAGCGCTCATCATAAAGGCGGTGCAACGCTCTAGCAGTGCCGGCCGCCCCATCGAGATCGAGGTGGATCTTGTCCGGTTCCGGCAGCGCCAATGCCGCCTTGATGGCATCGGCCATGGATTGCGCGGAGATGTGTTTTTCCTCAAGCACCTGTGCGAGCCCTAGTCGCGCCAGTCGTTCCGCGCGGGCGCTTTGCTCCGTTTCGCCACCGGCCGCGAATGGGATCAGGAGCGAGCGGCATTTCGCCTGGAGAATATCGCACACCGTATTGTAACCCGCCTGTGAGACCGAAAGCCGTGCACCGGCAAGCAGGCTGGCGAAATCCTTGCGGAAGCGGAAGACGGAGACATTGTCCGGCGCTTCGGCGGAGATCGCATCGAAATCCGCCTGCGGCATGTTGGGACCGGTGACAAGGCACCAGCTTTTGATGCCAGCGAGCAGCGGGGCCGCTTCAAGGGCTGCCCGGATGAGGGCTGCACCGACGGCACCGCCGCCTGCGGAAACGACAATATCGAATTTTTCCGCCGGCTCCGGCGGTGGCAGCGGGGCGACGAGCCCGGTATAGACAATGCGCTGGCTGATCTCGCCGGCGAGGGGAAAAGTATCTTCCAACCGGGCGAAATCGGGATCGCCGTGCACGAGCACCGCGTCGAAATGTTTCTTCACCAGGGATACGGTCTCTTCGTCCCGGCCCGGCTTGGTCTTTTCCTGCAGAATATCGCGCAGCGATGTCATGACGAGCGGGCGTGGTTCGCTGTCCTCGATCTCGTCCAGCAGTGGCAGCAATTCGAAGCGCACCTGCCTGCGGCCGAAAGGGAAAGCCTCGATGATGACGATATCGGGCTTTGCGCCGTGATAGGCGCCGATCAGCATGTCGGTCCTGAGGTTCTTGAAGGCCTCGTCCACAGGCTTGCCGGAACTGTCGACCAGACCGGAAAAGCTGCTATCGCTGACGGCGATCGGTGGTAGTTCGACATGGCGGATGCCCTCACCCGGAAAACCCGGAACCGGGGTGCCGCCGGTGACCAGAACGACATCGAAACCATCCGCCTGCAGCGCATTGGCAACGCGGCTGGCGCGGGCGATGTGGCCGATGCCGAGGAGATGCTGCACGTAAAAGAAAACGGAAGGACGCTTTTCCATCTCGGTCATGGTGTCTTTTCCCACTCGGTCTCGAACAGAGCCTTTAACTCGGCAATGCTAGTGCGATGGTCGAACGCCGTTCGTACACGGTTTTCGGCGGCAGCGCCCAGACGCTGACGCAATTGCGGATCGGTGATGGCGGTGCGCAGCGCTTCTGCGAAGGCTACCGGATTTTCCGGTTCCGTCAGCAGGCCGTTTTCGCCATTCACGAAGAATTCCGGGATGCCCGATATATTGGTGGAAATGCAGGTCAGCGCCTGGCTCGCGGCCTCCACCAGCACATTGGGAAGGCCGTCGCGGTCGCCATCGCTGGTAATGCGGCAGGCAAGCGCGAAGAGGTCCGCCTCGCGGTAATTTTCCAGCACCTGCTTCTGGTCCATGGCGCCGGTCCAGACGATCCTGTCGGCAATGCCGAGTTCACCGGCCAGTTTTTTCAGCGCGGAGAGTTCATCGCCACCGCCGATATGGGTGAAGCGCCAATGGATTGTCTGGGGAAGCGAGGCGAGCGCCCGCAACAGAATATCGATGCCTTTTTTCTTGACCGCACGACCGACGCTTAAAATCCTGACCGGATCATCAGCGGTTGACCCATCCCTTTCGGGGCGAGGTCCATCGAAATGTGGAAAACGGGTGAGATCGAGCCCGTGATAGCTGAGATGCACATTCTGCTTTGCGCCGGAGAGCTTCTGCAGGTGCTGGAAACCGCCGGCAGTGCAGGTCACGGCCCAGCGGGCGCTTTGCAGCTTGGCTGCGAGGTCACGGTCGCTTGAGGTCCAGATGTCCTTGGCATGGGCGGAAATCGTCCAGGGCGTGCCTGTTATGAGATGGGTATAGGCGGCGACGGAGGCGGGCGTGTGGATGAAGTGAACATGCAGCCATTCGGCATCCACAGGCCATTCATGAGCCAGTACCGCGGCCTGCCCGAAACGGCGAAAGCGGTTGCGGCTGAGATCATGCGGCAGGTCGCTGAAAAACCGGCGAAGTGCCTTGGTAAAGCCCGGCTTTTTACGGCAGGCCCATAGCGCCTTCAGAACCCGCAGGGGCTCCTCATGCAGATATTCCGGCAGATATGTGACGGGCGCGCGGATTTCATCGTGAACGGGGTGGCGCTTCTTGTCCGTCGGACGGCGCATGGACATGAGTTCGAGTTCCAGCCCGGCCTTTTCGAGCCCCAGAAGCTCCTGGGCGATGAAAGTCTCGGACAGGCGCGGATAGCCCTTGAGGAGAACCACGATTTTTTTTGTATCGGTCACGTTGCGCGTGTCTCTTTTGAAGCAGTGTTGGTTGGGAAGCCGATCACGCGGTGAGCGTAATCGGTGCCTTCTCGCTCTCGTGCGGCAGCCATTCCGCAATCCGACGCGATATGTTTTCCAGACCGTCGAGCTTCAGATTCTGGGAGTTGACGGAAGGAGGCGCGCGGTTGGGCAGGGCTTTGAGAGCCTCTGCCATTTTTGCGGGGTTCTCTGCGTCTTCCGGCAAAAGCATGTCGAAAAGGCCAAGCTCCGATGCGCGGGTGGCGCGGATGAGCTGCTCTTCCCGCGGCACCGTGCGGGGCACGACGAGAGCGGGTTTGTCGAAGGACAATATTTCGCAGACGGTGTTGTAGCCGCCCATCGAGACAACGGCCTGGGCCCCGGCGACGAGGTCTTCCATGCGGTTGTCGAATTCGATGATCTCGATATGCGGGATATCGGCAACGCTGCTCATGAAGCGCTGGCGCTGATCCGCGGGCATATAGGGGCCGAGCACGACAAGCGCTTTATGCGTCAGTTCCGGGTCATGGTGATAGGCGTTGATGACGTCATCTATCAGTTCACTGCCATCGCCGCCGCCGCCGGTGGTGATGAGAAGATAATCGCCTTCCGGCCGGTGTGCCACGGTTTCGGCCTGGGTTTTGGATCGTTGCAGGAAACCGACGAAATCCATCTTGTCGCGCACGGTCTGCGGAACGTCGAGCCCTGTCAGCGGGTCGTGGAAATCCGGCGGGCCGTAGACCCAGACATGGTCATAGAACTGGCCGATCTTGGTCATGACGTTGTTGCGCTTCCACTCGGCCTCGAGCAGTTGCGGGGCATCCATGACGTCGCGCAGGCCAATGACGAGCTTGGTGCCCTGTCCCTTGAGATAGGCAAGCGTTTCCTCCACCTCGCCGCGCAGGCCCATGGGCTCCTTGTCGACGATGAAGATGTCAGGCTGGAAGCTCTCGGCGGTGTGATAAATGATGGATCGGCGCATCTTCAGCGTTTCCTGGAGATCGATATGCCTGTCCATCGAGGTGTATTCGCCGTTGCGCAGCTTGATGACGCTCGGGATTTTCACGAAATCGACGCGGGCGCGATAATCGAATGCACCGGCAATGGTCGCGCCCGATATGATGAGGACGTTGAGGCCACGATAATCCTCCACCAGCGCATGCGCGATGGTGCGACACCGTCGCAGATGGCCGAGCCCGAAGGAATCATGGCTGTACATGAGAATGCGCGCGTCGTTCAAACGAGGGCTCATGGGCCACACCTCTTTTTGCCTTCCACAAAAAAGGCGATGGCTGAAGGGCAATAGATCAAGGTGTATTCCATTTTATCTGAAGGGGTCCGCAGCATCACGTAGTCCGTCGCCGAAGAAATTAAAGGCCAGAATGACGAGAACGACCGGGATCGTCGGGATGAGAAGCCACGGATATAGCGCAATGACGCTGACGCTGCGCGCCTCCGTGAGCAGAATTCCCCAACTTGTGATCGGTGGCCTGAGACCCAGGCCGAGGAAGCTCAGGGCGGTCTCGCCGAGAATCATGCCGGGTATCGTCAGGGTGGCCGAAGCGATGAGATGCGACATGAAGCCGGGGATAAGGTGTCTGCCGATGATGCGCGGTGTGCCGGCACCCATCAATTGCGCAGATAAAACATAGTCTTCCTCGCGAAGCGCCAGAAGCTTCGAGCGCACGGCGCGCGCAAGGCCCGTCCAGTCCAGCATGCCGAGAATGATGGTGATGCCGAGATAGACGAGGATCGGACTCCAGGTCACCGGCATGATGGCCGCCAGCGCCAGCCAGAGAGGAATGCTGGGGATGGATTGCAGCACCTCGATGATGCGCTGGACAATCAGGTCAAAGGTGCCGCCGCGATAGCCCGCCAGACCGCCGATCACAATGCCGAGAACGAAGCTCATGGCAACACCGAGAAGACCGATGGTCAGCGAGATGCGCGCGCCGTAGATAATCCGCGACAGCACATCGCGCCCCAGCCTGTCAGTGCCGAGCAGGAACATTTCACCGCCTTCGGCCGGGCATACAAAGTGGGTTCTGCCCTCAAACATGCCCCAGAAGCGATAGGTATCGCCCTTGCAAAAGAAGCGCAGCGGCTGGATATCCGTCGGCACATCCCGGTAGACGCGCCTCAGATTGTCCATGTCGAGCGTCATTTCCCGGCCATAAACGAAGGGACCGACAAATTTTCCGTCGTCGAAGAGGTGGATAGCCTGCGGCGGCGCGTAGATATGCTCGATATTGCGGGTATGAAGATTGTAAGGGGCGAGGAACTCGCTGATCAGGATCGAAAGATAGATCAGCGCCAGAAACGCGCCGGACCACACAGCGATCTTGTGCTGGCGGAATTGCCACCACATCAGCTTCAGCTGTGATGCCTTGCTGAAGGCCGCCATTCCAGAGGTGTTGGGTTCGATGAGCGACGGGTCGAAGGGTGCCGTCGAGACGTAATGGGGCAGCGCTTCGCCTGATTTCGGAATGGATGAAGTCATTTGACGTTACCACCTCCGAAGCGGATGCGCGGGTCGAGTATGGCAAGGGCGATATCCGACACCAGAACGCCGATCACCGTCAGGAAAGCCAGGAACATCAGGAACGAGCCGGCAAGATACATATCCTGGCTTTGCAAAGCCCGGATGAGCATGGGGCCAGTGGTTTCGAGCGACAGAACGACGGCGGTGATTTCAGCGCCTGAGATGATGGCGGGCAGGATCGAGCCGATATCCGAAATGAAGAAATTCAGCGCCATGCGCAGCGGATATTTGATCAGCACCTTAAAGGGGTGCAGCCCCTTGGCGCGGGCTGTCACCACATATTGTTTCTGCAACTCGTCCAGCAGATTGGCGCGCAGGCGGCGGATCATGCCGGCAGTGCCTGCCGTTCCGATGATGAGGACGGGGATCCAGATATGTTCGAGGATCGATTTGAACTTCGCCCAGCTCATCGCCTGGTTCAGATATTCCCGGTCCATCAGATGGCCGATGGAGATGCCGAACCAGATATTGGCGAAATACATCAGGATCAGTGCCAGCATGAAGTTGGGAATGGCGATGCCGAGCAGGCCGAGGAAGGTGAGCCCGTAATCGCCCCAGCTGTATTTATGCGTGGCGGAATAGATGCCGATTGGAAAGGCAAGAATCCAGGTGACGATGATGGTGACGAAGGAGACCAGAACCGTCAGCCAGAGGCGGTCTCCCACCACATCGCTGACCGGCAGCTGATATTCGAAGGAATAACCGAAATCGCCGACCAGCATGCCGGTCGCCCAGCGGAAATAGCGGATCGGTGCCGGCTGATCGAAACCGTAACGGGT
This sequence comes from Agrobacterium fabrum str. C58, assembly GCF_000092025.1. Classification (NCBI taxonomy): domain Bacteria; kingdom Pseudomonadati; phylum Pseudomonadota; class Alphaproteobacteria; order Hyphomicrobiales; family Rhizobiaceae; genus Agrobacterium; species Agrobacterium fabrum. The sequence goes on along the minus strand of NC_003062.2, from coordinate 2,565,229 downwards.
GCGCAATTCCTCGATTTCGGCAAGGTTTGCCGTCTCGCCCATCGCGCGCAGCTCGGCGACGTAGCTTTCGAAATAATCGCCCGGCGGCAGTTCGATGATGGTGAAGACCAGCATCGAGATCAGGATCAGCGTGGGGATCATGACGAGGATGCGCTTGATTATATACCGCAGCATATCAGGCGTCTCCGTCATACCAGAAGGCATCCGGCATATAGACGCCGAGATAGGATGTGGGCTCATAACCGAAAAGCGCCTTGTCCGGCACATTTCGCATGCGTTTGACATGGACGACGGGTTGCAGCGCGCCGTTGACGATGCCGATCGAAAACACCTGCTGGGTATAAATACCGAGCATTTCCAGCCAGATCGCCTCCCGTTCTTCCTCGGTGACGCTTCTGCGCCATTTTTTGAGGAGATTGAGAAGATGCGCCGCCTCCGGCAGGTCGGGCTCCTTGCCCTCGCGGCCGCCGGACAGATAATGAATGCCCCAGACCGGCCATTGCAGCTGATCGTCGCCAGTGGGCGCGAGACCGGAAGGCAGCATGTCAGGTGTGGGCACGCCATTGTCCATGCCCATCCATACCGACATCAGCACCTCGCCGCCCATCGCGCGCTTGCGGAAGACGTCGCGCTGGGTGGGGCGCACCGAAACCGCAATGCCGATATGTCGCCAGTGATCCGTCACCAGTTCCATGACATCGGTTTCGAGTGTGCTTTCGCCTGTCGTTTCGACGATGATATAGGCGGGTCGACCATCCGGCAGGAGCCGAAGGCCGGCATTGTCGCGCTTGTCGAAACCCGCTTCATCGAGCAGCCTGTTGGCCGCCGCACGATCGAAAGCGCTCCAGGCGTCCGCAAATTCCTGCCGGTAAAGCGGACTTTCCGGGAGCACGGTGTCGGCGCTTTCCTTGGCCAATCCGTAAAAGCAGACCATGTTGATTTCATGCCGGTTGATCGCGAGCGACAGGGCGCGGCGCACGCGCACGTCCTGGAAAGCGGTGCGCCAGACCGGATCGGCGCAATTGAGATTGGGCAGCAGCGCGATGCGCGAGCCTTGAGAGCGTTTGTAGAGATTGACCTTCAGGGGGAAACGCTTTTCCGCATCCTTCAGGAAAGTGTAATCGGCGAAATCGAGGCCGAAATATTGCAGGTCGCTATCGCCCGATGCCGTTTTGGCCGAGATGATATCGGAGGAGGTGACGTTCAGCAGGAAACGGTCGAGATAAGGCAGTTGCAGGCCGTTTTCGTCGACGCGGTGATAATAGGGGTTGCGCTCGAACACGAATTGCTCGGCCGGCGGCGAGGTCGTGTTTCGCCATGCGTCGAGAGTCGGCAAAGCGGGGTTCTCCGGCCGGACCTGCCGTGACATCTTGATATGCAGCCCGCTCCAGTCATCCGCCTTGTTCTTCTTGATAAGCTTGGCGAGATTTTCCGCGGTCTGATATTTGACGTGGAACTGCTTCATGTAAGCGGCGGGAAGGAACAGCCGCGCAGGCGAGGCCGCCGCGAGCTTTGCCAGGAAATCCGGGTTCGGGCCTTCCCAAGTGTAACGCACCGTCAGCCGGTCGACGACTTCGATCAGCGGTGGATTATTGTTGACCAGAAGTTCGATCGGTGGACCGCCCTTGTGAATTTCCTTGTTGAGGGCGACATCCTCCCAGAAATACCGGAAATCCTCGGAAGTGAAGTCGCTGCCATCGGACCATTTGTGGCCCTCGCGCAGCTTGAAGGTGAAGATGCGCTCTTCCTGAACCTCGTAGCTTTCGAGGATGTCCGGATGCAGTTCGAATTTTTCGTCATAACCGACAAGGCGGGCATAGTTGCTGATCGGCATGAGCCGGATGTCACGCTGTCCGCCAATGAGCATGCGCACCGAGCCGCCATGTTTTCCCGGTTCGCGGCCAAGCGCTTTCATGTCGATGACGCGCGGGTTTTTCGGCAGGCGCTCGGCCACGTCGGGCAATTCGCCCTTTTCGCGTTTGTCCTTGAAATAGGCCGGGTCGACATAGGCGGCGCGCGCATAGGCCGGCAGGAAGACGGAGGCCAGCAAGGCGAGCGTGGTGCGGCGCGTGATCAAGGGCGAAGCTCCCTGATATCGGCATTGCCGTTGGCAAGGACGAAATGGCCTTCGCCGAGATCGGCTGATATCATCTCGCAATCACCCTCGTCCCGGAACTGCTTACCCCAGTCGAATTTGCCTGTCGCGCTGATCTTGCCGATGGTGCGGAAATCGAGCGGACGATCGAGATCGGGGAAAGGCACGGCGGCCAGCAGAGATTTCGTATAGGGGTGAATCGGGGAGCGCATCAGGATTTCCCGCGGTGCCAGTTCCACGATACGGCCCTCGCACATCACGGCCACGCGGTCTGCCATATAGTCCACCACCGCGAGATTATGCGAGATGAAGAGATAGGTGAGCCCGAGATCCTGCTGCAAATCCTTCAGCAGATTGAGGATCTGCGCCTGCACCGAGACATCGAGAGCGGAGACGGGTTCATCGCAGATCAGCAATTCGGGACCGAGCGCCAGGGCGCGGGCAATGCCGATACGCTGCCTCTGGCCGCCAGAGAAACTATGGGGATAGCGGTTCAGCGCGCTTTCGCCGAGGCCGATCGCCCTGACGAGACCACGGACTTTTTCCGCGCGGTATTTCGCATCGCCCCGCCCGTGGATTTCGAGCGGCTCGCTCAGGATATTGCCGACGGTCATGCGGGGAGACAGCGATGAAATCGGGTCCTGGAAGACCATCTGTATCTTCGACCGCAGCTCTTTGAGATCACCGTCCTTCGCATTGAGGACGTCGATATCGCCTTCCGGCCGGTGAAAGGTTATCGAACCCTCATCCGGCCGGACGGCGCGCATGAGGATTTTACTGACGGTGGTCTTGCCGCTGCCGCTTTCGCCGACCAGCCCGAGGCATTCGCCGCGACAGATTTCAAAACTGACGCTGTTGACCGCCTTCGTGGCATTGGCGTCGCTTTTGCGGAACCAGCTGGATTTGCGGGTCGTGAAGGTCTTGCTGATGTTGTCGACGGTCAGAAGCGGGCCGGGGGTTTTGTTGACCGCGGCGGTCTTTTTGCCGACGAGGCTTTCGTGGTCCACCTTGATTTCGCGCAGCGCCTTCAGCCTTTCGCCGGGCTTCATGTCGAAATGCGGTACGGCGGCCATCAGGCCCTTGAGATATGGATGGCCCGGCGCCTTGAAAATGTCATCGACCGTGCCGGCTTCCATGATCTCGCCCTGATAGATCACGGCCACTTCGTCGGCGATGTTAGCGACAACACCGAGATCGTGGGTGATGAGCAGCATGCTCATATTCAGCCTGCTCTGGAGATCGCGCAGCAGCTTGAGGATTTGTGCCTGTATCGTCACATCCAGCGCGGTTGTCGGCTCATCCGCAATCAAAAGTGCAGGCCGACAGATGAGTGCCATGGCGATCATGGCACGCTGGCGCATGCCGCCCGACAGTTCGAAGGGATACATGTTCACGACCTTCTTGGGTTTGGAAAACCCTACGAGATCGAGTGTTTCATACATTTTTTCCGCGCGCTCTGCCGGCGACAGGATGCTGTGGATTCTGAGCGCTTCATCGATCTGGTTGCCGATGGTGTGCAGCGGCGAAAAGGAGGTCATGGGCTCCTGAAAAATCAGACCGATGCGATTGCCACGGATCGAGCGGATTTCCCGGCCGTCCTTCGGCAATTGCAGCAGATCGATGGGGCCGGCGGCGGCGTTTTCAGGGTCGGTAAACAGCACGCGGCCGTTCACCCGCGCCGTTTTGGGATGGATGCCCATGATGGTCTGGCCGATGACGGACTTTCCCGAGCCGGATTCGCCGACAAGAGCCGTCACTTTTCCCGGGAGAATGCGCAGGCTGGTATCCCTGACGGCATCAATGGTGCCGCCCATGAGAGAAAAAGAGACCCGCAGATTTTCAATACGGAGCAAATCTGCGCCAGCGCTCATGCCAAAAGGTTCCTTGCCGTCTCTTTATCTTGCCTTGTGACAATTGTTCAGGAGGGCTTAAACTCACGTTATCGCAGGGTTTGTTGTCTGTCTATGCCTCTGAAACATTGAATTGTTTAGCAAATTCAAAGCCGGCTTCCGAAATGTGGCGGCTTGCCCGACCGTGCATGTTTGGTGCTATGTTAACGGGCGCTTTTGAATGAGGATCCATGTCCGACAAGAAATATTACGACGCTCAGTTCGATAAGGCCCGGCAGTTGCAAAATGAAGGGCAATATGCGGAAGCAGACGCGCTTCTCTTATCGTTGGTTGCAGCAAAGGACGCGCATCTGATGGGCGAGCGAACTGTGCTGGGCCTGCCGCGCCGACTGCATGCCGCGCGGCTGCGCCTCGCCAAGGCCGAAGGCGATCTGGTTGCCAGGATCGGTTATCAATATACGCTGGTTCCGCCGCCGGATATGCTGGCAAAATATACGCAGTTTTCCGCCGAAGACCGGCGCATGATTAATCGCAAAAGCCGGGAGGATGTGCCGCGGCTCATTCACCAGATATGGATCGGGGAAAAAGCGCCGCCGATATCGGTCAAAGCCTGGGCCGCCCATGCCGCGCGGCATGGTTACGACTATCGACTCTGGCGGGAGGCAGATCTTGAGCGGGAGGGTGTGTTTTCGAATGCCATCTTTAACAGGATGCTCAGTGAGGGCGATTATCCCGGCGCGGTGGACGTGGCGCGTTACATCCTGCTGGAGCGTTTTGGCGGTATCTATCTCGACTGCGACTGGTATCCGGCGCGCGACGATAGGAGTTTCGATGCTTTCGTGCCTCTGGCAGGGCTGACGGCGTTTGACGAAAAAACGCCGCGCGATACGGGGCAGGGGAGCATGCTGCTTGCCAATTCCTTCATTGCTGCCCCAGCCGGACATCCGGTCTTTCGCAAGATGCTCGATTCCTTTCCAGGGATCATCGAGGAAATGCCGCGTGCGCCGGCCTGGTGGTCGACCGGTCCGCTGATCTTCACCGTCATCGCCCGGGCGGGCAGTATCAGCCTTGCGCCGGCGTCGTTTGTCGCCGTGACCCTTGCCGACCGCGCACCGCTGGAGGAGGTGGAGGCGATCAGGCGGGAACTTGCCACGCAGGACAGCGGGATGCTGATCGCCTGGAAGTCATGGTGATATCTCGTTGACGAGATCGTTCGAGGAACGCCAGCGGGCGGCGGGATGCCCTGTCGTCACCTCGAAAAGCTGCCGCAGGAAGCGCCAGACAGTATCGTCATGCACAAGATGATGGGTGAGGATACCGGTCGTGCCGCCCTCTTCGGCGGTGCGCAGTATGCGGGCTGCGGTCTCGGAAAACAGGATATCATTGTCACGGCCGCCGCGGCTGCCGTGCCAGTCGATGACATCGACATGGGTGTTCAGGCACGGCGGCACGGTGTTTTTCTCGGGGCCGAAGACGGATAAAGCGCGATATCCGATATCCGCCAAACTCGTCACGATACCGGCATCGACACGATTCCACGGCGGCACCAGCATCGGCACAAGACGCCTGCCATGCAGGTCGTGGAGCTTATCCAGTCCGGATTGCAATTCATCAAGCACGATGGCCGGGTCGCGATGCGGCCCGAGTTCCTGTTTCTTTTCCTTGTCCCCGGCGTAATTCACATGTGACCAGCCATGGACGGCGACGTCAGCAATATCCGAGGCATCCAGATGTGTCGCAAGCTTATCCGTCGTCATCTCGGGAATGACCGCGAGCGTAACAGGGACGGAAAAGCTACCGCAAAGATCAAGCAGTATGTCGAGAGCGAGCGTCGGTTCCACCGCATCGTCGTCCCGCAGCCAGAGATCGGCCTTTATGCCGCGCCGACTGCATTCATCCAGTGCCGCGGTGAGTTTTTTCAGACTCATGATCTTCGTGCCTTTGCCTGCAAAAGAATTTGGTTCAGCGTCGTTGCGGCGTTTTCCAGAGATCGTTCATTGATGACGAACTGGCGGGCCGCTTTTGCCAGCTCCTCACGCTGTCTGTCATCGCCGAGCAGGGTCCTGATTGCCTCGGCGTAAGCGGCTGTATCATTTTCCGGTGTCAGTAATCCTGTCGTGCCGGATTTTACCACCTCGGGAACGCCGGCGACTTTTTCGGCCACGACAGGCAGACCGGCGGCCTGCGCTTCGAGATAGGCGAGACCATAGGCCTCGCCATGACCCGGCCAGACATAAAGGGAAGCTTTTGAAAGAAGTGTCGCGATTTCTGTCGGGCTTTTTTCCCCGTGCCAGCCAAGGCGATGATCGGGAAACGCGCTGAACATCGTCTCCACGGCCGCGCGTTCCGGGCCGTCGCCGATGATATCCAGCGTCCAGTCGAGAGTCTCAGGCAGTAAAGCCAGCGCTTCGGACAGGGTACGATAGCTCGAGAGCTTGTCGCCCGCCCGCATCATGGCGACGGTGATCAGCCTTGCGGGCTCCGGCCGGGGTATGTTGCTGAGAAATGCCCCGGCGTCGATGAATGGTGGCAATATCGCCCATTGCAGGGTGGGGGAAGCGCGCACAAGCCCTTCACGGTCCCGCGCGGTGAAGCAGATATTGACCGCGGCCCCGTTCAATGCGGCGAGCAACCCGTCCTGAATCGCCTGCCAGCCCATGCCGTTGCGTTTCGGCGAATAGGATGCCTCTGCAGTCACATATGCGATGCCGAAACGGTGCACGAGTTCCGGGCCGAGCAAATCCGGAGCCTTGTAATAGGGGTGATAACAAAACCAGAGGTCCGGTGCGCCCTCCTGCCGCCAGCGCTCCGCTATCGCTTCGATTTCGCGTCCCGCCTCATCGATCAGCGCTGGCCGCGCCGGATCGTCCGGCTGTTTCAGAAAGCTGCGCAGTTCCGAGGCGACGAAAACCTCATGGCCAGCCATCGTCATCGCTTTCATCAAAAGTCGGGCCATCAGCCGGTCGCCGGAGGGAACGGGATGGTAGGGTGACTTGAGCGGCGAATAAAAGGCGATCTTCATGCGGATGGTTGTGCGTCGCCTGCGGCTTGGGCGTCAACCGGAATTTGAAAGGGCCGAGCCTTGACAGGTCGGTCATTCTTGCCCAACTGAAAGGCATCTTTTGCACATGCGCGGAGCGTGACACGCTTTGACTTCCCCAGACATTTCCCGGACCCTGCTTTCCAGCATCGAAAACAAAAGCGCCAAAGCGGGGGTGATCGGCCTCGGCTATGTCGGCCTGCCGCTTGCCATGACGGTCGCTAAGGCCGGTTTCAAGGTCGTCGGTTTCGACATCGACCCCGGTAAAATTACCGCGATCGAAGCGGGCCGCAGCTATATCGAGGCGGTTTCCGATGAGGTGCTGGCAAGTGTGCGGCAGGATGACGGTTTCGTTGCCACCAGCGATTTTTTGAGGCTGGCCGAATGCGATGTGATCGCCATTTGCGTGCCGACGCCGCTGACGAAATATCGCGAGCCGGACCTTTCTTATGTCGAAAAGACCTGCCGGGATATTGCCGCACATCTGCGCAAGGGGCAGCTCGTGGTGCTGGAATCGACCACCTATCCTGGCACGACCGACGGGGTGGTGAAGACCATTCTGGAGAGCACCGGCCTCGTCTCTGGCGTCGATTTCTTCATCGGCTTTTCGCCCGAGCGGGAAGATCCGGGCAATCGCGATTTCGAGACCTCGACCATTCCGAAGGTTGTCGCCGGTGACGGCGAGGCTGCCGGAAAGCTGATGGCCGCCTTCTACGGCTCAGTGGTGAAGAAGATCGTTCCGGTTTCGACCAATGCCACGGCCGAGGCGGTGAAAATCACCGAAAACGTCTTCCGTGCCGTCAATATCGCGCTCGTCAACGAACTCAAGGTCGTCTACGAGGCGATGGGCATCGACATATGGGAAGTGATCGACGCGGCAAAAACCAAGCCGTTCGGTTTCATGCCGTTTTATCCCGGTCCCGGTCTCGGCGGTCATTGCATACCGATCGACCCTTTCTACCTCACCTGGAAATCGCGCGAATATGAATTGCCGACGCGGTTCATCGAGCTTGCCGGCGAAATCAATACCGGCATGCCGCGCCATGTCGTCGGGCGGGTTGCTGAAGCGCTGGATATCCATTCGGGGAAGGCGCTCAGCCGCTCGAAAGTGCTGGTCGTCGGTCTCGCTTACAAGAAAAACGTGCCCGACATTCGCGAAAGTCCGTCGCTGAAGCTCTTGGAGCTTATTCAGGAGCGCGGTGGCGATGCGGCCTATTTCGATCCCTATGTGGCGGAAATCCCGAAAACCCGGGAATATAGCCACCTTATGGGCATGAAATCCATATCCTGGGACAGGGAGACCATCGGCAGCTTCGATGCCGTTCTTGTCGCGACGGATCACGACAATGTCGACTATGCCGCGCTTAGCGACTGGGCGCCGCTGATCATCGATACACGAAATGTCTTCGCGCGCCGGGATATCGCCGCAAAACACATCATCAAGGCCTGATATTATGAGCAGACTGGACAGTTTCATTCGCCGTTTGAGCGCACAGCGCGATATCCTCAACCATGTCGAGGCCGATCTCGATCTGCCCGATCAGGGCGCGCTCATGGAAATCGGGCTTGGAAACGGGCGCACTTTCAATCACCTGCGGGAACTGTTTCCCAACCGCCGTATCATCGCTTTTGACAGGGCCATGGGTGCTCATGCCTCTTCCGTTCCGGCGGTAGAGGATCTCGTGATCGGTGAAATCTCGCAAACCGCTCCGGCCTTCATCGGCACGGACGCGGCGATGGTGCATGCCGATATCGGCACGGGTTATCCGGAAAAGGACGCGGTTACGCTCACATGGTTGCCCGATCTTGCCGCGGGCATGCTGGCAAAAGGCGGTATCGCCATCAGCGGTCTGCCGCTCGACCATGCCATGCTGAAACCGCTGCCGGTGCCGGAAAGCGTGCCGACGGATCGCTATTTTCTCTATCGCAAGATTTGACGGTGGACCGCCCGACGACAAAAGCGCCGTGACTGTCTCATAGATAACGCTCGCTCTCTTCTCTTGAGAGCAGATACACTTTCATCTGCGAGTTTCGTCCGCGAATGGCGATGTTTTCGCTTCTGAGATCGGCAATATCCTGTCCTGCCTGGATGATGGCCGGTTCGGAAACGACGATGGCGGCGCCGAATTCCTTGGCCTTGGATTCGAGCCGGCTTGCCACATTCACGGTATCGCCTATGGCTGTCAGGGTTTTTGCCGCGCCATATCCCATCACGCCGACGATGCTCGGGCCGGAGTGAATGCCAACCACCACTTCCAGGCGGACGGCGAATTGTTTCTCCAACCCTTCGTTCAGGATGGCGATATCCCGCAATATGGTTGCGGCTGCCTTCATGGCGTTGCGGCAGGCCCGGTCCGTATCCTCGCCAAGTCCAAAAAGGGCCATGGCGCCATCGCCGATGAATTTGTCGAGATGACCATCGGCCTGTTCGACGGCCTGGCCGACGATGGTGAAGTAGCGGTTCAAAAGGAAGACCACATCATAGGGCAGCTTCGCTTCCGACAGCGTGGTGAAATTGCGCAGATCGCAGAAGAGAATGGCGATTTCCTCTTCCCGACCGGGGCGGGCCGACTGCGCATCCGCGGGCAGATCGCTTTGCTGGGGCGGTGAAACGAGAAGCGCGATGTCGAGATCGCTGGTGGGGCGCAACTGACAACCGAGCCGCACGTCCGAATCGGCGTGGATACGCCGGAGCGTGGTCTGCTCGATATCTCCGGGTGGCGGAAGCGGGCCCTTGCTGTTCAGAACCTTGACGCGACAGGTCGAGCAGCGCCCCTTGCCGCCACAGACCGAGTAATGCGGGATGCCCGCGAGCCTGCTGGCTTCCAGAATACTGAAGCCGGCCGGAATACGCGCCTGCACGCCCTGTTCATAGTGGATTTCAATCGCGGTCAGCCTTTGCCGGAAGCTTCGCACACCACGCAAAACGAAGACCAGCATCACCGCGCCGGCGAAAATTGCCTCGGTCGCACCTGTGATGAACCGGATCCGCGTTTCCATCTCCCTTTGCAGCGGCAGTTCGTCTCTCTGGATAGTGTTATCCGTAAGCCCCGGAGGAAGTGCATATTTCCGATCTACCTCTTCCAGCCAGCGGCCCGCATCGCTGAAGCCCAGCAAGGCCAGAAGCGGCAGCATCACAGCCACCGTCATGAACAGCCCGGCGATTTTTGGATACCAGTCGCGATAACGCAGCCAGAAATAGAGGCCGATGCATCCATGGGTCCAGATGACAATCAACGCGAGGCTCTGCCACGCTCCGCTGACCGGATTGTTTATCCACAGCCTCCGGATGACGGAATAATAACCGACGTCGATGCCATAAAGCATATGTGAGGCGCGGATATTGACCGCATGGCCGATGATCAGAAACGGGATCGACAGTCCGAATATGACCTGAAGCGCCTCGCGCAGCGGCATGCGCAATGTCCTGCGCAGATAAAGCGAGCGCAGTACAAGGCAGACATGCACCACGACCGACCCGTAAAAAAGCAGGCTGCTGACAGGATTAAGCCAAATCAAGCTGAACCATTTCCGCGCCCGTTCAGCCGTGTCGATGGAGATGAGTGCAAGGGAATGATTGGAGAGGTGGGAAAAAACGAAAGCAAATAGGATGAGACCGGATGCGATCCGGGCGCGTCTTAAATTGGTTTCCGAAAAGAAACGGATCATGCAAATCCCATCAAATGGCCGTTCGGAATAGAATCATCATGCAATACGGGTGGCTTAATCTTAGGTCGTCTCGCCGAATTTCCACGCGGAAAACGGGATATGCGTCTCCTGCAAATACCCTAGATGCAGTCCCGCTCGTGGCAATATCGTGAAGCAATTGATCGGCAGCGGTCAATTGTGCGTGTTCGCATACAAGCGTGGTGAGGAACGTCCACCGCCAGATCGAAAAACGGTCGAAGGCCGCTCCACACCGAGGTCTGATGAGGATCAGATTTCTATGACCTGACCGTCCATCGCCGCGAATGCGCCGTTAAATTCAGCTTTCGCCTGCTTTTCGATATCGTCCAACTCCTCGTCGCTGCGGCTTGGAGCGTGGTGGATGAAGCCAACATTTTTTGCGTCGGCAAGTTTGGCAAGGCGGATTGCCTGTTGCCAGGAGGAATGGCCATAACCGCGGTAAAGGCCCATTTCCTCATCGGTGAACATGGCGTCATAGAGGAAGAGATCGACATCCCTGATGAGATCAAGAACGGTTTCGTCGATGCTGGAGGGCTCATGTTCGGTGTCGGTGATGATGGCCAGCGACTTACCTTCCCAGTCCAGCCGGTATCCGATGGCATTGCCGGGATGGTTGAGCATTCCGGTTCTGATCGACAGGCCGGGGTGGACATCGAGCACGTCGCCCGCCTTGAAGTCACGGGTGGCGATCTTTGCGCAGCAAATCTCCAAGGGCACGGGGAACCAGGGAGGGCTCATGAAATCCTTGAGCATTTCCCGGGTGGTCATGCTTCCGGCCAGATGGCCCGACCAGATGGCGACATCGTTGGAGCTGTTATAAAAGGGCTTGAAATAGGGAAAGCCGACGATGTGGTCGTAGTGACAGTGCGAGAAGAACAGGTTGACGTCGGTAATGCCTTCCGCCCGCAGGGCAAGACCAGCGGGATGCAGGCCGGAACCGGCATCGAACAAAAGAACGTGATCACCGCATCTCACCTCGATGCAGATGGTATTCCCGCCGTATTTTCGGAAGTTTTCACCTGAAACGGGAAGCGTTCCCCGCGCACCCCAGATCTTTACCCGAAAATTTCTATTACTTTCCCGACTTCTCGTGTCGGAATCGAACGCCATGGCACACCCCAATAACAACGGAATCTTGCACGCTTTCCTCCCATGAAAGCCCGTTGTTTCTATAGATTCTTATATCCGCACATTTCTGGCGGGCCCCTTTACCCCTTATTCAGTCAGCATTTCATTTATATTGCAATAGTACGACATTTATTTTTCCAATATCGCCATTCAAGGTAGCAAGGAATTGTCGTTTATGTCTTGGCGCCTGCGCGCGCTTTGCTCAGTTCCGCCGTCGTCTGGGTAAGGCGTTCGGCGAGAACGCGCATGACCTTTATGGTAATGTCGGGGAAATCGGACATGAGCTTGAAGAACTGTTCCTTGCCGATGCGCAGGGCTTCCACATTGGTGGAGGCACGAATGGTCGCGGTTCTGACGCTGTCACAGAGAATGGCGATTTCACCGACGATGGCGTTGCCGGTCATTTCCGCCACTTTCAGCGTGCCCGATGGGGAATCGACCAGAACATCCACTTTTCCAGTCAGGAGAACATAGGCCGCATCGCCGACATCTCCCTGCCGAAAAAGTGTATCGCCAGCATGATAGGACACCCGGTCGGATGCGAATGCGAGCAGCTTGAGTTTGGATGGTTCCATTTCCGAGAAAAACGGAACCCTTTTCAACATCTGAATTTCGTCTTTAAACAGCATTGCCTTACCCTGTTCTTGTTCCACCTCGGTCACATTCTTGGATTTATGTCGCGACCATGTCCTTGAATGTACCGTTTTCCTCGGCGAGAGTCTCGTAACTTCCGTCAGCCGTGATCAGGCCCTGATGAACGACGATCACCCGCTCGAACATGCGTGAGAGGTGCGCATTCGACAGAACCCACACGATCGAGGGGTTATTGTTATTCTGTTTCAGGAGTGTGATGACCCGTTCGACAATTTCCTCCTGCTGTCGGGGATCAAGACCGGGAAGGGGGCGGTTGAAGACATAATAATCGGATTTGCGGATCAGCGCCCGCGCGAGATTGAGCTTCTGGCGCTGAAGCGGTCCAAGCCGCTTGCCGCCGGCACCCAGGTTGAAATCCAGCCCCACCGCCAACACGCGCTCATAGACGCCCTGCTTGCGCATGACATCCGCGACAATTCGGGTAATGCGCCGCGAGGCGTCGGTATAACGATGGCTCACCTTGCCGAAGAGAATATTATCCAGAAGGCTGGTGGCGCTCATGTATTTGGTCGGATCGTAGATTTCGATCACGTTTTTCAGGCTGTCGGGCAGGTTTTCGTGGAACATGTGCCGAACTTCGACGATCCGGTTCATGATTTCCGGTGACAGCAGGCCGAAACGCTGGCGAGGTTCTATGTAGAAGAAGCTCAGCCGCAGCATCGCGCGCTTTTCGCTTTCATTGGCCTCGTCGAAACTCTTTCCCTGAAGCCGTTGCATCATCTGCTGATAGACTGGAATGTCATCGGGCGTCATGAAGGTGAGCTGCTGGAAGAAGGGGTGGTCTCCCGGCAGGTCGGCAAAGATTTCCACGATGTTTTCGGCAATCGTGTATCCCATTTCGAACAGGGTTTTGACGAGGCCGGTTTCGCGCATCAGCGATCGGAAATAGTCGCTCTCGATGACGGTCCTGATCGTCTGGGAAGAATCCCGCATGGTGCCGAACAACAGGTTTTCACCGACTGTCGCTTCGCTATTGTAGCTCTCCAGTTCGAAGGGCGCGATGAGGCCGCTCAGATTTTCCTTTTCAAGTTCGGCGCGCAGCACATGCCGCAGTTCCACGATGCGGGCGGCAAGATGCAGATCGGTCAGAGGATCGATCGACGAGCGCAGGGCAAATTCCAGAATATCCTGTGACAATTCCACGCTGTCGAGCACGGCCAGAACGGCCTGGATGAGGTTCTCCGGCTTGCCGTCGCCGGCCGGGCTCGAGGCGTAGTCGATCCATTCGCTGTTGATGTCGATCAGCGGATTGCCCGCCATCTTGGCTTCGCGGATTTCCCACTTGCGATGCTCCAGCGCAGCGCCTTCGTAGTTCTTTTCCGCAAGCGGCGCATGTTTGAGGCCGTAAAGAAGATTGTCCTTCAGGCTGGCGTGGAAAAAATAACTGTCCGACGAGACATAGGAAATTCGCCGCCCGGTGAGCGACTCCGGCAGTTCCAATATGTCGACATCGTTGATGCTGACCTTGCCTGAGGTCGGCCAGAGTGTGCGGCCGATCGCATCCGCCAGCGCCTCGGCTCCCGAGCCGCCGACGATGGCGATCACCTCGCCCGGCTCGATCTTGAGCGACGCCTGCTCCAGAAGCCGGCTGCCGCTATCATCCTCGAGCGTCAGATTGGCGATGACGAGCGGCGCGGTGATTGCCGCGACGGTTCCCGGGGACAGTTTCTGCACCTTGTCGTCGATCATGTTCGGCGTATTGAACTGTTCGAAGACCTGCTCGTATTTTACCTGGACATCCTGTCGCGCCTGATCCCAGTCGATCAGTTCCTTCAGCGGTCCCGGCAGTTCCTTATAGGCGTTGATGACGGCGACAAGCTGGCCGACATCAAGGCTGCCCTTAAGGGTCAGATAACCACCGAGCGCATAAAAGAAGAAGGGCGTGAGCTGCGCGAGGAAGTTATTGATAAACTTGACCAGAAACTTCCACTGGTAGAGATCGTAACGGATCTTGAAGATGTCGCCGAGCCGGTGTGAGGCATCGGCGCGCTCGAAATTAGATGTGTCATAGGCGTGGATGGTGCCGATACCATCGACCATCTCGCCGATACGTCCGGCAAGCTGGCGCGCGCTCAACTGCCGCTGGCGGCCAAGTTCGATGAGGCGGCGGCGCATTTTGGGGATGATGCCGACCTGTATGGCGGCCATGAAAGCCGCGATCAGACCGAGCCATAAATTCTGCACGAGAATGAAGAAGAGCGCGGAGAGTGCCTGGCCGCCGAGAAGCGCCGGCTGTACGAAGGCATCGCCGGTAAAGCCGCCGAGCGGTTCCACCTCGTCCTTCACCATACTGGAGATTTCAGCGCCTTTTACCCGCTTGAAATGCGTGGGCGGGAAACGCAAAATCCGGTCAATAAGTTCGAAACGTATACGCCTGAGAAGCCGCTCGCCAAGGCGGCCCTTGTAGGTGTTGATGTAATATTTGAAGAGCCCGTTGATGATGACGAGTGCAAGGAATGTCAGGCTGAGCCCCATCAGCATCGACATGCGGTTGAGTTCGATCCCGGGGAAGAGCGTCACGGTGCCCCAATAGGGAATATCGACCGTGAGATGCATGAAGAGCTGCGTTGCGTTCGCCCCTTCGAAGCCGTCCCCTTGGATAGGCCCATTGACGATCTGTTTGGGCAGATCGAAGGCGAGAAAATAGGGGATCATGGACAGGGCCACGATCAGCAGAATGAAAAGCTGCTGCCGCCTCGTGTGCGACCAGATATAACGCGTAAGGCTTTGTTCCATATAAAACTTCTATGACCTGGCGGGCGAGGCCCGGCGTGTTGGTTTGCGCGGTGTCTAGACAATCCGGTGGCCGGGTGGCGCAACCTCCTCCTGCAAATAAATGTGGGACTCGCTATTTATCAGTATATTCAAGCGGTTTCGAGCAAAATAGCGGGCCTGTCGAGACTTGTCCGTTACCCCGGCGATTGTTTTGCAACGTGTGGGTGGCTGGCGATATAAATACGACTATATTTTTAGAGTTCTCTAATATTGTTGTTTTTATTGTAGAACAGGCGTTAAGACGCTTCGATATAATGATCCCGTAATGGTTGAGCCGGATACTGGCGCAATGATGGCAAGGTCGATGGCGATAGATATCTCAGAGCGTACAGGCAGCGATCCATCTCTTGATGCATTGTCGCTTTCCGGCATCGGCCTGGATGGGGCGATTGCACATCCCGTCTCTTTTGACGGGCTAGCTGGAATTTTCCATCCCGCACGCAGGGATGTGAGGCAGGCCCATGCCGTTCTTTTCGTCAGTCCCTGGGGCATGGAGGAGCTGTGCAGCCGCAAGTTTCAGCGGGTTCTGGCCGAGAGGTTGGCGGCTCGCGGCGTTGCGAGCCTGCGATTTGACTATCTCGGCGCGGGTGATGCCTTCGATCCTGAAGATGCGGGTCGTGTAGCGGACTGGCTTTCCGACACGCGTGCTGCATTCGCTTATCTGAAGCGTCTTTCCGGATGCGCGGAGGTGATGGTCGTTGCGCAGGGGCTCGGCTGCCTGATCGCGGCGCAGGCCCTTACCGATGCAGTGGGTGCCGGTTCCATGGCGTTTCTGGCGCCTGTCGTTTCCGGCCGTGCCTATCTGCGCGAACTGGCGATGTGGTCATCCATGATCGATGACGGCCTTGGCCTCCGGCCCGGTCAACGTCTCGCGGAGGCGGGAGCGATTGCGGGCATGACCATGCCTGAAGGTGTTGCGGATGCGGTAAAGAAGACCAATCTTGCCAATCTCGCGGCCGCTCCGGCGCACACCATTCTGGTCCTGTCGCGACCCGGTCGCGTGACCGATGCCGATTTCGCCAAACATCTCGCTGCAATCGGCTGTGAGGTGGAGGAGGCAGCGTTTTCCGGCTATGACGATCTCGTTTCCAGCCCCACACTCTCGAAAATTTCAGGTGATGTGGTGAACCGGCTGGTGGATTGGGTTCTGTCTCAAACCCATGCCGAAAGCCCCGCCAATACCGGGGAGGATATCATCCTCAATGCCCCGCAGCGCGGCCGTGGTTTCATCGAGCAGTCGGTGCAGTTTGGCGATGGCGGGCGGCTCTTCGGTGTCTTCTGTCGGCCGCATGACCGAGAGGCAGTGTCTTCGGTTCTCCTGCTTGGCGCCGCTTACGACCGGCATGCGGGCTGGGGCAGGCTTTCCGTGCAGATGGCACGTACTTTGGCGCGCGAAGGCGTTGCCTCATTGCGCTTCGACGCTGCAAATATTGCCGATAGTCCGCCCGTCAAAAACGCACCCGATCAGGTTCTTTACGATGCCGCGCAGAATGACGACGTGGCCGCCGCGCTCGATTTTCTCGGCACGCGCGGCAAGGGGCCTTTCATCGCGGCGGGCCGGTGCAGCGGCGCCTATCTCGCTTTTAATGGCGCGCTCGCCGATGACCGGATCGGTGCCGTGATCGCGGTCAATCCAGTTGTTTTCCACTGGCGCAAAGGGCTTTCGGTGGACGAGGCGCTGCATAAACGGCCGCGTTCCTTCGGGGAATACAGCCAGCGTTTTCGCCAGGGTGCGACATTCAAGCGTCTCATCAGCGGCGATGTCGATGTGGCAAGCGCCGGGCTAAACATCCTCAAGGCGACGATGAAGCGGCTTTCGACAAAAACGGCAAGGTTGTTTCGCAGGGGCAGCGAGGAAGGGCGGGCCGTCTTCGGCGCTTTCGACAGGCTGAAGGCGAAGAATACCGCCGTCCATCTGCTCTATAGCGACAACGACGATGGCCTCGAGCATTTCCAGTATTATTTCGATGCCGACGGTGACGGGCTGGCGGCCTATCGCAACGTATCGCTGACCATCATTCCCGATGCCGATCACAATCTCTCAACACCGGAAGCGAAGACAATCTATATCGAAACGGTGAAGCGGCTGGCTCTAGAACGAAAACCGCCGGCTGGAGCCCAGTGACACGACCTCTCCGGAGGGAGGGGCTTCGGTTGTGGCGGTCTCCGGTAAAAGGCCGATTTTTCTGGCCTCGCCAGGGCCGAGATGGAACCAGCTTTCGCAGGCGCGGTAGCCCTCTGCCGTGATATGGACAGATTGCGCCAGCCGGTCCGTGCCGATTTCGAGGGACCAGTGGCCGTTTGTTTCGCTGATTGCGACCTGAAGGTTTGCGGCATGCAGCGCCTTTTTCCGGCCGAGCGGAAAATGGAAGGCGTCGGCGATGACATGCCCGGTTGCAATATCCCGAAGGCGAGCGATTGTCACATCGTGGGATGGCGGGCCGAAGCGGTAGGCATAGGTCGTATCGAAAAAAGCGCCGAACAGGTCGGTTGCGGCAATCGTCTGGCTCTCTCGCGGCAACAGTGCGAGGGGCCGTTTGGCATGAACGACGGGCTGTAAACCTTCGCGCAGGCAGGTCAGCTCCAGCATGGTATTCAGGCTGTCGCCGGTATCGTTGAGGATGTGAATGTCGAGCCCGTTGGTACCTTCGTCGGAAAGGCTGACCTGAACGGGGCGGAACGCTCTTTTCAGCGCATGCCAGACGGATTTGGGCCGGCCGGCGGCGTCGATGATACCCCAGCCTGCACCTGGAACAAGATCCTGCAGCGTCCAGACCAAAGCGCCCTGACAGGAAGAGCCGCTGCGCCGCCATTCGGCGAACGTCGCCTCCATCACCTCGGCCGTCGCGGCGCGCGACATGTCGAGATAAAGGGCGCCGTCTTCCCGCCGCAGCACATCCGGTTCCGCCTCGTAAAGCAGCTTCAGATAATGATCGCGGACATCCTCGAAATCCCAGGAAGCGCCGCGGTCACGCGGTGTTCGCGCTTTCCAGCGCGGATCGTGAACGGCCACGCCGGGAAGATATCTGTCCAGCGTCTCCTGTTCCGGAATATTGGCGAAGGCGAGACATTCGGCGGCGAAACGCAGATCGGCGCGGCGGGCATCTTCCAATGGCCGGCAATAGGCACCAACGCCGTAATAGTGGCCCACGCCGGCATTGGGGAAGAAGGGCAAAGCGCCGCCGGAAGGGGAATTGGCAACATAGGCCGCATCCGGCCGCTTTTCGGCGACCAGTTCCGGCAGGATTTCTTCGGTCAGTGTGCCCTTCCATATCTGTTCCGGCAAGCCGAGCATCGCGCCCTGCTGGTACATTTCACTGCCGCCGCAGAAAATGGCAAACGATGGAGAAAGTGCCGTCGATTCGAGGAGTTGCTCGATTTCCATAACGATATGCTGACGAAGGCCATCGTCCTTCGCCGGGTAATCGAAATTGGCAAGCATGGCATCCTGCCAGACCATGATGCCAAGTTCGTCGCAAAGCGCGAAGAATTCCGGCGTCTCATAGGCCATGGTGCCGCCCACGCGGATCATGTTCATACCGGCTTCGGCGGCTTTTTTTAGCCATGGCTCGTAGTCCGGCCGTGTTCCCGGCAGGCGCACAATATCGGCCGTCGTCCAGACCGCACCGCGGCAGAAGACCGGCTGACCGTTTACCTTGAGGCCGAAACCATTGCCGTCTTCGCCGTGATCGATCTCCACCTGGCGGAAGCCGGTGCGTCCGAGCCTGTGTTGGTTGCCGTCCAACTCCAGAACGACCTCGTGCAGCGCGGGCCTGCCATGAGTGTGCGGCCACCAGATTTCGACGCCGGGAATGATGAGTTCGCCGAGGAGTTTGCCGTCTTCAGCCTTCGAAAGATTGATGCTGTAACCAGCACAAATCAGCCGTGCGGACTGTATATCGCGGTTCGCTTGAAGAACGATGCTGACCTTTCCCGTGCCGGTATCGTCAAGCGAAGACCGTAGGGTGCACAGCACGCCGTCCTGTTTGATGAGGCTGATAGGTCGCCACGGGCCTGCGGAATGGATTTCCGGGCACCAGCCGGGCATATAGCCAAGCGCCGTGGTACGGATCAGCCGCAGCCCCTGCGTATTCATCATCTGCGGCCGCCAGCGAGCGCGGGGACCGGGTTTTTCAAGCCGGGGTGCCAGCGCCCGGAAGCAGATCGAAAGCTCGTCTGCGCCCGTCATCTGGACCGGCACTTCCAGCCTTTCGAACATGCTTTGGCTCGCGGCAATCAGCTCACCGTTGAAGAAGATCTCGGCAATGGTGGAAAGACCATCGAAGCGCAGGATGGCCCGTTCCCGGGCGTCTGAGATCATCGTCAGCCGATACCAGGCGTCCCTGTCATTTAGGGCGACGGGGGCAAGGCGATCGAATTTCCCGGCCGCTTCCAACGCTTGCCCCACGGTGCCGGGAACGGAGACATGAAGGCTTTCGAGCGATGCCGGAATATCGGACGGGGTCTCGCAGGCATCGGCGGGCGTTAGTGTCAGCGTCCAGCCTTCACTCAACACTTCTTCGCTTTCGCCGGGAAGATAGGTCCTCACGCCGCCTCGCTGGCATCAGATAGTTTTTCGCCAAGGCTTTCCATTAAACCATCCCATGCATCGGCGGCCGGATCGAGCACGGTGGCCAGCGCATCGAACTTACGACGCGTGACGGCGCGGGCAAGCTGGAATTGCACGGTTTTAGCGACCTCCGAGATCTTGAGCGCGTGGTCTCTCGCGTCAGAAAAACCTTGCTTGTCCAGCCATTCGAGGTGGCTTGCCGCCAGTTCGAAATTGGCGCCGAGCTGCCGCAGCGTGTTGAAGGCGTATTTGTGGAAGAAGCCGAAGGGCCTGTCGGCAACCTTTTCCACCTGGGCCGGAAACACTTTTGCAAAAGCCCGGACCGGGTTGGCGGAAGGGCGCCTGGAAAAATGAAACTTCAAGAGCCGTTCGGCCGTCTTGCGAATATGCGCCGGTGAAGGATTGCTGTCTGCGAATTTGGCAAATTCGGTATAGGGCAGAAACGGCGGGTCGGTCTCGGCCAGATGATGCTGGAAGAGCCCGTCAAAATCCTCGCCGGAGAGATGAAAAAAGCCGGCATTGTGGAAATAGTCCAGTTCCCGCTTTTCGAGATCGAGCCGGTTGATGGCGACGGTAGTCTTGCCGTGCTCCTTCTGATAGCCGACCCCATGGGTGTCGGGCATATAGAAGCTGTCCATCTCGATCAGGCAGATGCGGCCGCGCTCCAACTGCGTCGCGATGTGGTCTTCCACTTTGTCGAAGATCGCGAGTTCCGTGGCGCGAACGCCATAAAGGGCTTCGAGATCTTCCAGCGGCACCTTGAAAAAGGTGAACTGGTCGCCTTCGAAATCCTGCGTAAGGGTGAAACCGAACATGGCTTCCGGGGATAAGCCTTTCGAGGCCAGCACTTCGATCCATAAATCGATGTAGCAATTGGTCTCCGGCCACATTCTTTCGGAGGAATGAAGCGGATGCTGCACATAGGTGTTGGGATCGAGGCCCGGAAAAATCTGCCGCATGGATAATCAGCCCCAGAGGGTTTCCACGACCTTTGCAGGCCATTTCTTCACGTCGAGACCGTGATGCGCAAACAGCGCCAGCGCGATGCGCTCCAGCCCGAACCCGACGCAGGCGGTGTGGGCGACATCGCCATTTTCGAGGTTCAGGCCCCATTTCTGGCCGAAGGCATCCTGATGGTAATTGAAGCTCATGCAGGCCGTCGGGTTGGTTGCTGACGTGACCGGGATCAGTAGCTCGAATTTCAGGTTCTGGTCGCGCTGGTTGTTGGCCAGCATCTTGCCGGCGCGGCCAAAGAAAGGATCGTTGGCAATATCGATGGTGACGTCGAGGCCGACTGCCTTCATCATCTCCACGCCACGATCCATCCAGGTCTGGCGGAATTCGGTGACGTCGGACTCAGTGCCCATGCAGACATATTCGCGCATGCGGAAAAGCTGCTGGCGGGCGGGATCCTTGGAGGGTTCATGGCGGAAGCAATAAGACTGGATGTCATAGAGACCGCCGCCGGCGGGAAGGGCACCACGTTTGGCGATCGTCGGATATAGCGGGTAGCAGGCCGCCGGCGTCAACACGATGTCGGTGGCTTTCTGGTCCTTGGTCCAGTCGCCACCCTCATCCATTGATTTCAGCAGGCTGACATGGTCGAGTTCGCAGCCGCAGAAGGAATGGACCGTGCCGGCGAGCTGCGGAAAGCTCTTCATGTAACCGCTCTTTTCGAAATAGGCGCGGTTGATGCCCGGCGGAAAACGGATCGCTTCAGCGCCATCGGCGCCACCCGTGCGGTCGATCAGCCGCTCGAATGCGGCAATGACGTCCTCGAACTGGCCGCTGCGTCCATAAAGACCGTCCACACCCGTTTCAATCAGCAGGCCTTCTTCGAACAGTCGATCGAGGAACGATGTTTGCATGTCCATGGTCTTATCCCAAGAGGCTGGTGTCCTGCCTGTGAACCAGCAGGAGATTGGCGGAATTGCCGAGAATACGGTCATTGGAAATCATTAGCCGGGCGGAATGCGCGTCGCGCAGATGCCGGCCGAGACTATAGGGCGTGCCGTTCTTGTAGCCCATGATGCCGCAGACCAGCATGGCGTGATCGATGATCTCAAGAATGGTTTCCGAAGAGCAGATTTTCACATTGTTCATCGCCACCGCGAAGGCCATGGACATCAGCTTTTCGGGATCGCTCTTGGTGTCCTCGTAGGCCTTGATGCCGGCGATGATGTTGGATTTGACCACCTGCAGTTTGGTGGAAACCTCGGCAAGGCGGATTGCGCCGGGAGGGGCGGTGCCGGGCGATTTGCGCGCCGCGGCTCTGACAAAGGATTGCGCGCGCAGCACGGCGTCCGAGGCGATGCCATACCAGACGGCGCTCCACAGGAGATGCGAGCTTGCAAGCATGGATTGCGCGGCGATTTCCGCGAAAGGCTTCGGGAAAATCTGTGCCGCCGGCGCTTCGCCGCGAAACAGGAAACCGTCCGAACAGGTGCCACGCATGCCGAGCGTATCCCAGACATGGGTCTTTTCAAGCGTGTACTGATTTTTCAGGAAGACGGTCATCACCTGATCGGCGGGTGCGGCATCCTTGTGGGCGCGTGAGGTGATGAGGATCGCATCGGCATTGCTGCCGTAGGAAATGACGGTGGCATCCTTTTCCAGCCGACAGCTGTCTCCTTCGACCTCGATCGCGCAGATAGAGTTGCGCAGATTGCCGCCAATGCCGCCTTCGGTGGTCGCGGAGCCGAGCAGTAGCTGTTCGCCGGCAACGCGGCGCATAAAACCCGGATGCCAGGTGCTGTCGACCCCATGTTCCACCAGGCTGGACAGCTTGATGTGGTGCATGGCGAAAATCATTGCGGTTGCCGAACAGGCCTGGCCGAGCCGGGCGCAGATATCGGCGATCTCTTGAATGGAGGCGCCTTCGCCGCCGAGTGAGGAGGGCACCTGAATGCCGAGGAGACGTTCGCGGCGCAAGGCATCGACGGCTTCCTGCGGGAAGCGGCCGGTGACATCCACGTCATCCGCATGCTTTGCGGCAATGGTCGCGACACGGCCCGCGCGCGCGGACAGCGTTTCATCCTGCGGCGCTACGGTCACGTTCATCAGGCAGCCTCTTTACCATCCAGAATGAGCTTAACGGTGTCTTCAATGGCCTTGATGCTGGCGAAAGACTTGCGGTTCAACAGGTTATCGGGGAATTCGATATCGAATGCTTCTTCGATACCCAACATCAGTTGTACGGATGCGAAGGAAGAGAGGCCTGCCGCATAAAGATCTGCTTCATCTGCAATCGTATCGACGGGGGTGGGAAGCTGGCCGAATTTTGCCAGTATTTCACGAATAGTCGCATTCATTCCGACGTATCTCCAATGAAATCAACATTAGGAAGGTTTGTGCTTATCGTTATGCCGCAAACGATAATATTCACCTAAACCGTTAGGTTAATTACAACTAACGGCAGCATGCGTCATTCCCGCACCTTTGCCAAGCGTTGATGAGCGGCCTTGACAAAAGGCGGGCAGTGTCTTTTGCTGTGGCCATTCACCAGGGGTGTCCCGTCAAGGGGCTGAGATTCTGCTTTCATGCGCAGTGACCCGTTGAACCTGATCCAGTTCATACTGGCGTAGGGACGGTGCAAAGACCTGATGTCGGGCAGGCGCATGGCGCCGTGAGTCGGCACTTCGGTATTTTCCATCATTCCGGCTCGAACTGGGTCTCCACAGTCAAACTTTGGAGCCTCAAGATGAATATCGTTGCCAAGACCATCCCGCTTGTCGTCACCACCGGGCCGCATGCCGCTTCCACGAAAATCCATAAACCGGGAATTTTGCATCCGCATATTCGCGTGCCGATGCGCGAGATCGCGGTGCACCCAACGGCGGGCGAACCGCCGGTGACGGTGTATGATTCCTCCGGTCCCTATACCGATCCCAGCCATCCCGTCCTGATCGAAAACGGTCTTCCGCGCCTGCGTCATGACTGGGTCGTGGCGCGCGGTGATGTCGAGGCTTATGAGGGACGGCACGTCAAGCCGGAGGATAACGGCTTTGCAACCGGCGAACGCCTGACGCCGGAGTTTTCCGTGCGCCACCAGCCGCTGAAAGCGACGGCGGGCAAAGCGGTGACGCAGCTTGCCTATGCGCGGGCCGGCATCATCACGCCGGAAATGGAATTCATCGCCATCCGCGAAAATCTCGGGCGCGAGGCCGCAAAGGAAAAGCCTACGCGGGACGGCGAGAGTTTCGGCGCGCATATCCCTGATTATGTCACGGCGGAATTCGTGCGTCAGGAAGTGGCATCGGGTCGCGCCATCATTCCCGCCAATATCAACCATCCCGAACTTGAGCCGATGATCATCGGCCGCAATTTTCTGGTGAAGATCAACGCCAATATCGGCAATTCCGCCGTTACCTCCTCCATGGCGGAAGAGGTGGAGAAGATGGTCTGGGCCATCCGCTGGGGTGCGGATACCGTCATGGACCTCTCCACCGGCCGTAACATCCACAATATCCGCGAATGGATCATTCGCAATTCACCGGTGCCGATCGGCACGGTGCCGCTTTATCAGGCGCTGGAGAAGGTCAACGGCATTGCCGAAGACCTCAACTGGGAGGTGTTTCGCGATACGCTGATCGAGCAGGCGGAGCAGGGCGTCGATTATTTTACCATCCATGCCGGGGTGCGGCTGCATTACATCCCGCTCACCGTCAACCGCGTCACCGGCATCGTCTCGCGCGGCGGTTCGATCATGGCCAAGTGGTGTCTGCATCACCACAAGGAAAGTTTCCTCTATGAGCACTTCGAGGAGATTTGCGACATCTGCCGCGCTTATGACGTCTCTTTCTCGCTGGGTGACGGCCTGCGTCCCGGCTCGATTGCCGACGCCAATGATGCGGCGCAGTTTGCCGAGCTGGAGACGCTGGGCGAGCTGACGCAGATCGCCTGGGCCAGGGATTGCCAGGTGATGATCGAAGGCCCCGGCCATGTGCCGATGCACAAGATCAAGGAAAACATGGACAAACAGCTGAAGACCTGCGGCGAGGCGCCTTTCTATACGCTTGGGCCGCTCACGACAGATATCGCGCCCGGTTACGACCACATCACCTCAGGCATCGGGGCGGCGATGATCGGCTGGTTCGGCACGGCCATGCTCTGCTATGTCACGCCGAAGGAACATCTCGGTCTGCCTGACCGCAACGACGTGAAGGTCGGTGTCATCACCTACAAGATCGCCGCCCACGCCGCCGATCTTGCCAAAGGCCATCCGGCCGCGCAGGTACGGGACGATGCGCTGTCGCGCGCGAGGTTCGAGTTCCGCTGGGAAGACCAGTTCAACCTGTCGCTCGACCCGGATACCGCGCGTTCCTTCCATGATGAGACCCTGCCGAAAGAGGCTCACAAGGTTGCGCATTTCTGCTCCATGTGCGGGCCGAAATTCTGCTCGATGCGGATTTCCCACGATATCCGTGCCGAGGCGCAGAAGGAGGGACTGGAAGCCATGGCCGCCCGCTTCAAGGAGGGTGGTGAGCTTTATATGCCGCTGCCGACGCCCGCGAGCGCTGAATAAAATGCGTGTTCTCGTCAAGGGAACGGGGGTCGCCGGTTTGACGGCGGCCTTCGAACTGGTACGGAGTGGCGTCACCGTGGAGGTTTCGGAGTGCCATGCCAAACCGTCCCGCGGCGCGTCCTTTTTTGCAGGCGGCATGCTGGCGCCCTGGTGTGAGCGTGAAAGCGCGGAAGAGGCGGTTCTGACACTCGGCCAGGCGGCGCTTGACTGGTGGGATGAAGCGACGCCCGACCTTGTGGTCCGCAACGGCACGCTGGTGGTCGCGCCCGCCCGTGACAAAGCGGAGCTTTTGCGTTTCGCATCGCGGACCAGCGGCTATCGCTGGGTGGACGAGGCCGAAATCGCCGATCTGGAGCCCGATCTTGCAGGCCGCTTCCGGTCCGGGCTTTATTTTCCGGATGAGGGGCATCTCGATCCGCGCCTTGCGCTTGCATCGCTGTATCAACGGCTTTGCAGCATGGGTGTGCGGTTTCATATGGGTGTACCCGTGGATGAACGGCCGTTCGACCGGGTGGTGGATTGCACCGGGCCTGCGGCAGTGGGCAAGATTCCCCGCCTTCGTGGTGTGCGGGGAGAGATGCTCTATCTCGCCACGTCGGAGGTTTCTCTCTCCCGTCCCGTCCGGCTGCTGCATCCGCGCATTCCGCTCTACGTCGTGCCGCGCGAGCCCGGCCGTTTCATGGTGGGCGCGACGATGATCGAGACGGAGGACGCGGGGGCAATTTCCGCCCGTTCGATGATGGAATTCCTCAATGCCGCCTATGCCGTGCACCCGGCCTTCGCGGAAGCGGAGATCATCGAGACCGGCACGGGCGTGCGTCCCGCCTATCCCGATAATCTGCCCGACGTCACCGAGGACGGGCGGACGATCTTCATCAACGGCGCGTACCGGCATGGCTTTCTGCTCTCGCCGGCGATGGCGCGAAAGGCGGCCGGCATCGCCTGCCAAACTCTCTCGAAAGGAACAGGATCATGAAACTTCTTGTCAATGGCGACGAGCTTGATCTCGCTGCCGAGACGCTGGCCGGTCTGCTCGCCAGTCTCGACTACGAAGGCGAGTGGCTGGCGACAGCGGTCAATGGCGATCTCGTGCATTCGGAGGAACGCGCCGGTTACGTGCTGAAGGCGTTCGACCGTGTCGAAATCCTTTCGCCGATGCAGGGAGGTTGAGACCATGCTGACGCTTTATGGCCGCGAGGTCTCGTCCCGCCTTCTGCTCGGCACGGCGCGTTATCCGTCTCCCGCTGTGCTTGCGGATGCGGTGCGGGCCAGCAATACGGATATTCTGACGATTTCGTTGCGACGGGAAATGGCAGGGGCCAAGAAGGGCGGTCAGTTTTTCGAGCTGATCCGCGAGCTGGATCGCCATATCCTGCCCAATACGGCTGGTTGCCACACCGCCAAGGAAGCGGTGCTGACGGCGAAGATGGCCCGCGAGGTATTCCGTACGGACTGGATCAAGCTGGAGGTCATTGGCCATCACGATACGTTGCAGCCCGATGTCTTTGCGCTTGTCGAGGCGGCAAAAATCCTGTGTGACGAGGGTTTCGAAGTCTTTCCCTATACGACGGACGATTTGGTCGTGGCCGAGAAACTGCTGGAGGCTGGTTGCAGGGTGCTGATGCCCTGGTGCGCGCCGATCGGCAGCGCCATGGGGCCGCTCAATCTGACGGCGCTGAAATCGATGCGGGCGCGGTTTCCCGAAGTACCACTGATCGTGGATGCCGGTATCGGCCGGCCCTCCCATGCGGTGACCGTGATGGAGCTTGGTTACGATGCCGTTCTCCTCAACACGGCGGTTGCGGGTGCGGGCGACCCAGTCGGCATGGCGGAGGCTTTTGCCCGCGCCATAGAGGCAGGCCATCAGGCGTATCTTTCGGGGCCGCTGGAGCCACGAGACATGGCCGTTCCTTCGACCCCTGTTATCGGGACGGCGGTTTTCTCCTGATCGCCGCTTTCCGCCAAGGTCGGGCATGTCACCTTTTGCGTTGACAGTGTCCCGTGGCGGCGGGATACCGGGAGTAAAGGGGAACAGCATGGCGGCACACAACAATCTTCTCACGGATATCGACGGTATTCTGGTCGGCAATGTCACCGATCTCTCCCTCGGCTCCGGCGTTACGGCGATTGTTTTCGAAAAGCCTGCCGTTGCTTCCGGTTCGGTTCTCGGCGGTGCGCCCGGCGGGCGCGATACCGGCCTGCTGGACCCGTCCATGACGGTTGAAACGGTGGATGCACTGGTACTTTCCGGTGGCTCCGCCTTTGGGCTGGATGCGGCGGGCGGTGTTCAGGCCGGATTACGTGAGATCGGTCGTGGCTTGCAGGTGGGCTCCACCCGTGTGCCCATCGTGCCGCAGGCGATCCTCATGGATATGTTGAATGGCGGGAATAAGGATTGGGGGCTGCATTCGCCCTATCGTGAGATGGGATATGCGGCTTTCAAGGCGGCGGGCCGTGACCCTTTCGAACTTGGAACGGCGGGTGCAGGAACGGGCGCGACGACCGCGACTTTCAAGGGCGGGCTCGGTTCGGCAAGCGCCATCAGTTCTGGCGGATACAAGGTTGCGGCAATCGTTGCCGTCAATGCCCTTGGTTCCGCAACCGTCGGCACGAGCCGCCATTTCTGGTCAGCACCTTTTGAAGTGCATGGCGAATTCGGCGATCACGGTTTTCCCGCTCGTTTTACAGCGGATGATACGGCGCTTCGCCTCAAGGGCGTCAATCTCACCGCGACGACCATCGGCGCCGTGGTAACCGATGCGGTGCTCACCAAGGCGCAGGCCCATCGCCTCTCCATCATGGCGCATGACGGGCTTGCGCGTGCGGTTCTGCCCGCCCATCTGCCGAGCGATGGCGACACCATGTTCGCGGCCGCGACTGGTGACAAACCTCAGGAGGGCGGCGCTCATTTTGCCGAGCTTTGCTATCTCGCGACAATAGTGATGGCGCGGGCGGTGGCGCGCGGCGTCTATGAGGCGACGGCGTTACCTGTGGATGGGGCGCAGAGGGCCTATCGTGACATTCATGGCCGGGGTTTTTGAACCATGAGCGAGAAACGCCTGCCACTGAAACCCGTTCTCCGCATCGATTTTCCACCCGGAGAGCGTCTGGGGCACGGCAAGGTCGAGTTGATGCAATTGATTGCCGAGACCGGATCGATCTCCGCCGCCGGTCGGGCAATGGACATGTCCTATCGACGCGCATGGCTGCTGGTAGATGCGCTGAACCACATGTTCAGGCAGCCGGTGATCTGTTCCCAGCGTGGGGGCAAGCAGGGTGGCGGCGCAGCACTGACTGTCTTCGGCGCCGAATTGCTGGAACGTTATCGTGGCATGGAAGAGCGGATGAACGAGGCCCTGCGCGAGGATATCGACTGGCTGGAGGCCAACCGCAACCCGCAAGATGCGCTCAATAGGGATCGAGAGCCGCCGACTTTATAATCGCATGAACCGGTTTGCCGGGTTCCAGATGCAGCCGCTCGCGGGAGAGGTCGGTGATGCGCGACTGGATAATATCGCCGCCGCAATCCATCTGTATCGTCACCATTCCGTCTTCGCTCTCCGAGATACCAGTGACATGGCCCTCGAGAATGTTGAGCGCGCTGAGACCCTCGGGTTTTACCAGAGCCAGCATGACATCACGTGCAGGTATCAGCACCCGTGCAGGGGTGCCGGCTGTTGCCTTTTTTGCCGGAACCTGCAGGAGCGCCGCATTGAGCCTGACGGCGGCAAGCCCGTGTCTTTCATCGAAGCTTTCGATATTTCCCGAAAGGATGCTGCCTGCTTCCCGGCGCTCGAGATAGGTGCTGAAATCGGGTCTCGACAGCACCTCGGCCGCTTTTCCTTCAGCCTCCACCTTGCCGTCTTTCATCACCACGACGCGGTCTGCGAGGCGGGCGACTTCCTGGATGGAATGGCTGACATAAACGATCGGGATTTTTGTCTCGTCGCGCAGCCGCTCGAGATAGGGAATGATCTCGGCCTTGCGCTGCTCGTCCAGCGAGGCGAGCGGTTCGTCCATCAGCAGCAGTCTTGGCGATGAGAGTAGTGCGCGACCGATGGCGACACGCTGTTTTTCCCCGCCCGAGAGCCTGTTAGGGCGACGCTGCAGAAGATGGCTGATGCCGAGCATGTCGATGATGCGGTCGTCATTCGCATTTGTGTCTTTGCCCGTGGTGAACCATCTGCCGTATCGCAGGTTTTGTGCGACGCTGAGATGCGGGAAGAGTCGCGCCTCCTGAAAGACATAACCGAAGCGGCGCTTATGGGCCGGCAGAAACAGGCGCTTTCCACTATCGGCCAGCACTTCGCCATCCAGCGAAATCTGTCCTTCATCCGGCCGCAGCAGACCGGCGATGATGCGGATCATCGATGTCTTGCCGGAGCCGGAACGCCCGAAAAGGGCGGTCACTCCGCCTTCGGAAGTGAAGGAGGCGTCGAGTTCAAAGGTGCCGAGGCGGTGACGGGCGGAGACTGAAAGCGTCATTCCATGCTCACCCGTTTGCCGATGATACGGGCCAGAAGCTCCGAGACGAGCAGCGCCAGTATGGAAATCACGACCGAAACGATGGTGAGGCGCAATGCGCCGGCATCGCCGCCCGGAACCTGCGTGAAGGTGTAGATGGCGGCGGACAGCGTCTGGGTCTCGCCCGGAATATTGGACACGAAGGTGATGGTCGCACCGAATTCGCCCATGGCCTTGGCGAAAGCGAGGATCATGCCGGCGATGATGCCGGGCAGCGTCAGTGGCAGGGTGACGGTAAGGAACACCCAGAGCGGGCTTGCCCCCAATGTTCCCGCCGCCTCTTCCAGCTTGCGGTCCACCGCTTCGATGGAGAGACGGATGGAGCGCACCATCAGCGGAAAGGCCATGACGGCGCAGGCAAGTGCCGCACCTGTCCAGCGAAAGGAAAAGACTATGCCGAACCAGCTATCGAGAAATTGGCCGATTGCGCCTCTGCGGCCGAAGAGGACCAGCAGCAGAAAACCGGTGACGACGGGTGGCAGAATGAGGGGCAAGTGGACGATGCCGTTGAGCAGCGATTTGCCCCAGAAGCGGCCGCGCGCCAGCGCCACGGCCACAGCGATGCCGAAGGGCAGGCTGGCCAGCATGGCGATGGAGGACACCCACAGGCTGAGCCTGATTGCCGTCCATTCTTCAGGGCTGAGTGTCCACCAATGCAATGCCATATCCTGCAATCGTCATGTTTCATGGCCCGCCGGAAAGCGGGCCTGAAGCAAGCTTATTTCAAAACGGTAAAGCCTTGCTTTTCGAAGAAAGGCGTCGCCTTCGCGGACTTTAGGAAATCCAGATAGGACTTCGCTGCCGGAGATTTTGCTTCCGAGAGAATGGCAACCGGGTAGATGATCGGCGGATGGCTGTCTTCCGGGAAGGTGCCGACGATTTTCACGCCGGGATCGGCGGCGGCGTCGGTCTGGTAGACGATGCCATAGGGGGCTTCGCCGCGCGAGACGAGTAGTAGTGCTGCGCGCACGCTCTCTGCGCCGGCGACTTTCTTTTCGACCGAGGACCAGACGCCGAGTTTTTCCAGCGCGGCCTTGCCGTATTTACCAGCAGGAACGGAATCGACTGCACCCATGGCGAGGCGACCATCGCCAACCAGAGCCGCAAGATCAAAGCCCTGCTTGATATCGACCGGTTTTGCCTTGTCTGCGGGCGCGACGAGAACGATGCGGTTGCCGAGAAGATTGGAGCGGCTGTCGCCATTGATCAGCTTCTTGTCGACGACATAGTCCATCCATGCGAGGTCGGCAGAGATGAAAATATCCGCAGGCGCGCCCTGTTCGATCTGCTTGGCGAGCGCTGAGCTTGCGGCATAAGAAACCGTCGCTTCGTTGCCGCTTTCCTTGGCCCATTCCGCATTGATGGCGTCGAGCGCGTTTTTCATGCTCGCGGCGGCAAAAACCGTAACCTTCTCGGCGGCATGGGCCGGAACAGCCACAAAGGAGGCCGCCATCCAGAAGGATGTGGCGGCGGCAATGGTTTTGAAGAAGCTGCGGCGCATAAGTCTCATGATGTCCCCCAGGGTCAGATGTATTCCGATGAATATAACGATAGGCCTATAGGGCAATCATTATATTTTCAAGGATATATCGATAGGGTGAGTAAAAGAGGCGGTTACTGATATCTCTGCGAGGAGATGGTTGAGGCTGAAAACCCTGACGCCATCATGCTTGGGCCTGCCCCGAGCATCTGCAACCTGTCGGTTTCATGCGACTTTCAAGCTGCCGTCACCGGCTCTCGCTGTCAAAAACGCTCGCCGGCGAAATGGGCGATCTGCGCGCCCGCCTCGTAATAGGCTTCCTTCACGGCGCGGAAAGCCTGCGCTTTCGGCTCCGTCACCGGCAAGGGAAGATCGGCTTCGGCGATCTCGCCGAGAATATGCTGGGCAATCACCTTGCCGAAGGCCGTCCCCGGGGCGATGCCGCGGCCGTTGTAACCCGAGAAGCCGATGACATTTTCCGCGAATTTGTGGAAGCGTGGCACGGCATTGTCCGTCATGCCGATCTGGCCATACCATTCACATTCGAATTCCGTGTCACCCAGCTGCGGGAAAAGCCGCTTCAGCGAGCGTTTCGCCCAGGCACGATGAATGGCGGTGCCGGTGCCACGCAGTGCACCGACACTGCCGAAGACGAGCCGACCGGCCTTGTCCATACGGAAGGATGACAGGATTTCCTTCGTATCCCAGCAGCCCTGCCGACCGGGCAGGATGCTTTTCTGAAGGTTGTCGCTGAGCGGCCTGGTCGCGAAATTGAAATAGGGCAAGTAAACCTGTTCCTCGCGGATAATCTGCCAGGGGCCGGTGCTGTAGGCCTCGGTTGCGACGACAATCCATTTTGCCGTTACCGATCCTTCCGGCGTTTTCACCACCCATTTTGCGCCGTTGCGGCCGGTTTCGTTGACCGGGCTTGCCGTATGCAGCCGGACGCCCGCCTTTAGTGCTGCGCCGGCAAGGCCACGAACATAGGCCAGTGGCTGGATCGTGCCGGCGCGGCTGTCGAGAAGCGCACCGGAATAGGCGGTGCTGCCGATATAGCTCGCTGTCTCGTCAGCATCGAGAACTCGAACCGGCGCGCCTCTCGCCGACCATTGTTCGCAACGCTCGCGGATTTCGGCGAGTCCTTTTTCGCCGACGGCGCAATGCAAAGTCCCATTTTTCTCGATCTCGCAGGGAATGCCGTGTTTTTCCACGAGTTCGCGGACGAGAACCGGAGCGTCGCCCAGAAGATCGAGCAGCCGCTCTCCGTAGGTCTCGCCCAATACATCTGGAAGCTCTTTGGGCATGACCCACATGCCGCCATTGATGAGGCCGACATTGCGCCCCGCGCCGCCGAAACCGATCTCTTTCGCTTCCAGCAGGATGACGTCGAGACCGCCTTCGGCAAGATGCAACGCGGCAGATTGCCCGGTGAAACCACCACCAACGACCACGACGTCGGCAACCGCATCCCCTTGCAGCGCCGGTGTCACGGGCGGCTGCGGCGCGGTCTTTTCCCAGAGGCCATGCGAGCGCGGGTCGTTATACATCGTTCCACCATAGTGCGGGCGAGTTCATTTGATTTGCGTATGAGTGACAAGCCCTTGTTTATGAGACTTTACAAGCCAGTCTGTCTGTTGAATATCGACATATCGTCAAGAGTTCATTCCGTGAGGGAATATGGTTCTGCCGCCGCGCCGTTTTCTGCCGTCGCTTTCGCTGCTGGCGGCTTTCGAGGCTGCATCGCGCACCGGCAGCGTTACCGCAGCGGCAAGGGAGCTCGGCCTGACACAGGGTGCGGTCAGCCGGCAGATTCTGGCGCTTGAAGAGCAGCTTGGTGTGGCACTGTTCCTGCGTGAACGGCAGACCATCCGCTTGACCCGGGCGGGGGAAGGTTACGCGCGGGAAATCCGCGAGGCTTTGCGGCGTATTTCGACGGCGTCCCTCAATCTGCGCGCCAATCCGGATGGTGGCACGCTCAATCTCGGCGTGCTGCCCAGCTTCGGCACACGCTGGCTGGTGCCCCGCCTTCCGGATTTCATCGCCCGGCATCCCGGCATTTCGGTCAATCTTCTGACGCGGTCGTCGCTGTTCGATTTCCGCACCGATACCGTCGATGCGGCGATCCATTTCGGTTTGCCGCATTGGCCGGGCACCGAACTGGCTTTCCTGATGCATGAAAAGGTCATTCCGGTGTGTAGCCCGGCTTTCAAGGAACTTTACGGGCTTTCTCGGCCGGATGATCTGCTGCATGTACCACTCCTGCACATGACAACCCGGCCGGACGCCTGGGAACAATGGTTTCGCAGCCATGATGTGCGTTTCGACAATGTGCACGGCATGCTGTTCGATCAGTTCACGACGATTGCCGAGGCGTCGAGCGCTGGCGTCGGGGCTTCGCTTGTGCCGTCCTTCATGATCGAGGAGGAATTGCGAAGCGGACGTCTGGTCTCAGCCGTTGCGGGGGAAGTGGAAAGCGAAGAGGCCTATTATCTTGCATGCATGCCGGACCGCGCGACCTATCCGCCCCTTGAAAGTTTCCGGCGCTGGATCGTTTATCAGGCCGCAATCGGCAGGGATGTCGCCGGCGAAGACTTTTCGGCGTAAATCGGGGACGGTCTTGCAAGAGCGCCGCGGCTAAGCCAATAGTGCGCCATGACGTGTGGCGGACGGCGCCACGCACCGCAAATTCCAATACGGGAGGTGTCCATGAAGCCCATTTTTGTTCAGCTTCAATGCGAGCCCGGCAAGACCTATGATGTCGCCGATGCCATTTATAAAACAGAACTCGTTTCCGAGCTTTATTCCACCAGCGGCGAATATGATCTGATGCTGAAAATCTATCTTCCGCAGGAGGAAGATATCGGCAAATTCATCAATCAGCATATCGTCAATATTCCCGGCATCGTCCGTTCGCTGACGACGCTGACCTTCACCGCGTTCTGACTCTATTCCGATCCTTTGACAGGACATCCGCGTGGAGGGAAAGCCTTTTCAGCGTAAAGACTTGGTGGCGAGTGGCAGCCTTAAGGCTTGTTGCGGGCAACAGGAATGAGGGAAGAATTTGGAGCGTCAGGAAGGCCGTATACACAGCCCTTGGCTCCAATCCTGATTTACAGGTACTTTTTCAGCTCACTGCATCAGAACTTTTGAGACGTCGCGAATGGCTTGTGGTCAGCCGCTCAGACGAATTGATACACTAAAAGCGCGCCATCGACCCCGTGTTCGGGATACGATATCGGGCGCGCTTTGGTTTTGACGGGGACGTGGCAGCGATTGCGTAACGGGTTTCCCGCATCAGGCCGCGGCCAGATTCCGGCTGCGCACCAGATCGCGGATCGCGATGCGCACGTCGTCGGCGCTGTCGAACTTCTGTTCGTCCAGGTCGTGAACGTGGAACTTCACCGCGATGAACTTCAGCCGGTCGTTGTCCGGTATGACGATGCCGACGGGTTCGCCAGCGAATTCAATAACTTGCTTTTGCATAGGTATACTCCCGCTGTGGCTCATTAACACAGCATGTTGTCGAACTGATTTTCAGAAAATTGAGACCGTCAGGTCACATTCGACAGCAGCGGGAACACGTGGATTTAAATCCAGCATTCCAGGACACAAGACCAAGGATTGCGTTGATGTTGATATGTTTTGACATGACACACTCCCTGTATTGGTGTTGGCCCAGAATCAGGAGACTCGTTCTCCAGTTCCACACTGATAATCCAGACCAGCACTAAAATCAATGCTGATTGTTATAGGTAGAATATTTTTCTTTATGATGACAGGAGAGGGGCGGAAATGTGAAATTTTTGTTTTCGTGGGAAGCCGCCGCGAAAAGCCCGGCGTGGCGAGCTTTTTATGCTTTTTTTTAATAGCTGCCGGATGTCGCCGGCGGGTAAATATGATCGTTTCCGTTGAAGTCGGAGACGGAGTAACAGCCATCGCGGGTTTTTTCGGCCGCATTTCGGCCGATCATGGCCTTGCCGTGACCGCCGGGGATGTCGAGAACATAGGTCGGCTGGCAAAGACCGGAGACATGCCCGCGCAAGGCGGAAACGATTCGCTGCCCCTCTTCGATCGTCAACCGGAAATGGCTTGTGCCCGGGGCAAGATCGGGATGGTGCAGATAATAGGGCTTGATACGGTTTTCGACGAAGCTGCGCATCAGGTCGGCCAGAACCGCCGGATCATCGTTGATGCCCTTCAAAAGAACGGTCTGGCTGACCATGGCTATGCCGGCATCGATCAACCGTGCGCAGGCGTTTCTGGCAGCATCGCCGAGTTCGCGGGCGTGATTGGCATGCAGGGCGACATAGGTGGTTTTGCCGCTCGCCTTCAATGCTTCGATCAGTGGCGCGTCAATGCGGTCGGGATCGACAACCGGCACGCGGGTATGGAAACGGACGATCTTGACGTGCGGTATGTCCCTTAGCCGTTTCATCAGGTCTGACAATCGTCGTGGCGAGAGCACCAGAGGATCGCCACCGGTGAGGATGACCTCCCAGATAGCCGGGTTCTCTTTTATATAGGCGAATGCAGCGTCCAGCTCTTCCGGGCTCATCATCCCGTTGCCCTGCGGGCCGACCATTTCGCGGCGGAAACAGAAACGGCAATAGACCGGGCAAACATGCACCGCCTTCAAAAGCACGCGGTCGGGATAACGGTGAACGATGCCGTGGACGGGGCTATGGGCGTCGTCGCCGATCGGATCGTCGCGTTCTTCGGGAAGATGGACGAGTTCGGCGAGGTCAGGCACAAATTGCCGGGCGATCGGATCCTGCGGATCGTGACTATCCATCAGCCCGGTAACCGCTGGCGTGATGGCGAGCGCATAACGCTGCGTCACCGCGCGCAGACCCTCAAGCGCCTCTGCTTCGATCAGCCCCGCTTCGAGCAGCGCTTCCGGTGTCTTGATGGTTTCAAACCTTGTCATCGTCCATATTCCGCGACGGGCGCCCACATGACGAGATCGATGCGGGGTGCGCCGGTTGCCAACATCACCAGCCGGTCGAAACCGAGCGCTATGCCGCTTGCCGGGGGCATGATCGCAAGTGCGGCCAGAAAATCCTCGTCCAGTGGATAGGTCTCTCCATAAACCCGCAGTTTCTCGGCCATCTCCATTTCGAAACGGCGTCTCTGTTCGGCAGCATCGGTCAATTCACCGAAGGCATTGGCAAGTTCCACGCCGCAGGCATAAAGCTCGAAGCGTTCCGCCACTCGGGCATCGCCAGGCGATTTGCGGGCAAGGGCCGCTTCGCTGGTGGGATATTCATCAAGAATGGTTGCGCGGCCGAAACCGAGTTCCGGCTCCACGCGCTCGACGATGACGCGGCTGAACATATCCGCCCAGGTATCGTCATCGGCCACACGAATGCCGGCATTGGTGAGGCTTGCGGCGAGGTGCCGTTCATCCGTTTCGCCATTGCGGCCGATGGTCGCCAGAAGATCGATACCGGCATAACGTTCGAAGGCCTCGGCAACGCTCAGACGTTCCGGCTCGAGGAAGGGATCGACACTGCGGCCGCGATAGGTGAAATGTTTCGTCCCGGTTGTTTCGGCCGCAAGCGCCAGAAGATTGGCGCTGTCCTTCATCAGGCTCTCATAGGTTTCGCCGACCCTATACCATTCCAGCATGGTGAATTCCGGGTGGTGCAGGGGGCCCCTTTCCCGGTTCCTGTAAACATGAGCGAAACAGGAAATGCGTTTTTCACCGGCGGCGAGCAGCTTTTTGCAGGCGAATTCCGGCGAGGTATGGAGATAGAGCGGCACGGCCTCGCCGCCCGGCGTCAGGCCGTCGGTGGCAAAGGCGTGCAGATGCGCTTCATTGCCGGGGGAAACCTGCAGGGTCGCGGTATCGACTTCCAGAAAATCGGCACGGGCGAAATAGCCGCGGAAGGCCGACTGGATCGCGTTGCGGCCAAGGAGAAAAGCGCGGCGATCGGCGTGGACATCAGGTGTCCACCAGGGCGACATTGTCTCGTTGCTTGCGCGCATCGTCTGTTCTTTTCTGTCTTCTCTGCGGCGCCCGATTGCGGGGAAACAGTCCGCAAAACGCCTGAATGCATCATTTAAAGCAATTCCGGGCGGAAAACCGCTAGGCACTCCTCCGCGAATTGCTGTAGAAGGCTGGCAATTCGCGCGGATTTAAGGTAGTTGCGCCCCAGAAAAAAGACAAAACGTCTGCCGGGGCCGGTGCTGCCGCGCAGTCCTTTACGACGCATTTCATCGAGTTACAAGGAAGTCATATGGTCAAGGTTATCGCCTCATCTGTCCGCAAGGGCAATGTTCTCGACGTGGACGGCAAGCTTTACGTCGTTCTCACCGCGCAGAACTTCCACCCGGGCAAGGGTACGCCGGTCACGCAGGTGGACATGCGCCGCATCGTTGATGGCACGAAGGTCTCCGAGCGCTGGCGCACCACCGAGCAGGTCGAGCGGGCTTTCGTCGAGGACCTGAACTTCCAGTTCCTTTATGAAGATGGCGAAGGCTTCCACTTCATGAACCCTGAGAACTACGATCAGGTCGTGGTCGATGTCGAGACGATGGGTGACCAGAAGGCCTATCTGCAGGAAGGCATGACCTGCGTTCTTTCCATTCACGAAGGCAATCCGCTGGCTGTCGAACTGCCGCGTCATGTCACGCTGGAAATCGTGGAAACGGAACCGGTTGTGAAGGGCCAGACGGCTTCTTCTTCCTACAAGCCGGCAATTCTCTCCAATGGCATCCGCACGATGGTTCCGCCGCATATCGATGCCGGCATCCGCGTGGTCATCGCAACGGAAGACAATTCCTACGTCGAGCGCGCCAAGAACTGAGCCTGAAGGCTGGGTAAGCACAAAGCACCGGGCGACCGGTGCTTTTTTTATTTTGTGACGTGAAATAACAAAAAGCCCGCGTCGAAACGCGGGCTCTTTGTTTGTCTTTTTTGGCGCTGGTTACATACGCTTGGCAGCAACAGCAGCGGCGATCGTCGGACCACCCTTCGATGTGGCCGTCTGGCCAACGGCGTAACCGCCGCCGAGTGCAACGCTCAATGCTACGTAATCCTGCGCCGCCTGCTGGATGGCCGTTGCAAGCTGTGACTGGGCGTCGGAGACGTTACGCTGGGCGTCGAGAACATCAAGGAGCGAGGACGCGCCATCGCGATAGCTGGCGGTCGCCAGCGAGAGCGCCTCCTGATAGGAGGAAACGGTTCTGCGATACGCACTGACCGTCTGCTGATCGCGATTAAGCGCAGTCAGGGCGTTTTCGACTTCTTCCACCGCATTCAGAACGGTCGCCTTCCAGGCAAGGTACTGTTCACGGGCAACGGACTTCTGGATGTCAACGCCAGCGCGCAGTCTTCCGCCATCAAGGATCGGCAGCGTGATCGAAGGGCCAAAGCCCCAGCCATTGGACGTGCCGCTCGCACCATTGCTGATTTTGGTGAAGCTCGGTGTAATCGAACCGCTCAGCGTGATGCTTGGATAGAGCTGCGCCTCTGCAACGCCAATATCCGCCACCGCAGCCGCGAGCTGGCGTTCAGCAACGCGGATATCCGGTCTGTTGCGAATAAGGTCGGCCGGAATACCAGTACGCGGAATGGTGCGGGCAACAGGCTGGCGCGCGCCTCTTTGAAGCTCCATCACAAGCGAGTCGGCTGGCATGCCGAGCAGGGTCGCGATGCGGTGTGCTGCGCGACGGAAATTCGTTTCCAGCGCCGGCATTTGAGCAAGCGTGGAATTCACGAGACCTTCGGACTGAACGACGTCCAGGCGGGAAGCCGCACCGGCGTCCAGCTGCAACTTCGTCAGGCTGAGTGTCTCGCGACGAGAACCGAGGTTCTGACGGGCGATCGCCAGACGCTCCTGATAATAGCGCACGTCGATGTAGGCGGACGTAACAGCGGAGATCAAGGTCAGGCGCTGAACGTTGGCCGTTGCATAGGCGGCATCGAGCGATGCGCCCGCGCTTTCCTGAGCGCGACGGTATTGGCCGAACAGGTCCAGCAACCAGCCGACGTTGAAAGCATTGCTCGTCGTGTTGGTGACGTTATCGTTCGTGGAAGGCAGGCTTCCGCCGCTGCCCTGGGTCTGGTGACGGAATGTGGAGGTCAGGCTCGGTAGAGAGCCCGCGCCAGCCACGGTAATGTTGGATTGAGCCTGATTGATGCGCTCGATCGCCTGCAGAACCGTCAGGTTCTGCGTGAGGCCGGTGGAAACGTAACCATTGAGGCGGCTGTCGTTGAATGCATTCCACCATGCCACGGTGCTGATGTCGCCATTACTGGTTTTTCCGGCTTCCGCAAACTTGCCCGGCAATTGAATTTCCGGCGTCTGGTGGTCTGGCCCGACAACACAGCCTGAAAGCAGCAGCATTGTCAGGGGAAGAGTGGCGCGAATAGACAGCATGTAATTTTCCCAATTCTTAGGTTGGCTTACCGAGCGCGGCTTGCTGAAAAATGGGCTGCGCGGTCGATATGCCCTAGAAACGTGCATTAGCCAAATCGGCTACATTTCTAGCAGCGTATTAACGGTTGGCACAGCCCATTTTTGTTTTGTTAACGCCTTGAAAGGCGGCGAATGATGACGAAAAAGGACGGAACGAAGAAAATTCCGAGCAGTGTTGCAGAAAGCATACCACCCAGAACCCCAATACCGATTGCATTTTGTGCGGCGGAACCCGCTCCGGTTGCGATTGCGAGAGGCACAACGCCGAGGATGAAGGCAAGCGACGTCATGATGATCGGGCGCAGGCGCAGCTTCGCTGCCTCCAGCGCCGCTTCCACCAGACTTAACCCATGCTCCTGCCTCTCCTTGGCGAATTCGACGATGAGGATCGCGTTTTTCGCAGCAAGGCCGATGGTCGTCAGCAGGCCAACCTTGAAGTAGACGTCGTTCGTCTGGCCGAAGAAATGGGCCGCAGTCAAGGCACCGAGGACGCCCACCGGGACGGCCAGGATGACCGAGAAGGGGATCGACCAGCTTTCATAGAGGGCAGCAAGGCAAAGGAACACGATGAGAACCGACAGCGCGTAGAGCATCGGCGCCTGTGAACCGGAAAGTCGCTCCTGATAGGAAATGCCCTGCCACGCCACGGTGTAACCGCCCGGCAGGCTTGCCGTCAGACGTTCCATCTCGTCCATGGCTTCACCGGAGGCCACGCCCGTGCCCGCGGTACCTTCCAGCGAGATCGCGCCTGTACCGTTGAAGCGGGCGAGAGACGGCGGCGCGTTGACCCACTTCACCTCGCTGAAGGAGGAGAATGGCACCATCTCGCCGGTGGTATTGCGGGCATACCAATATTTCAGGTCGTCCGGCTGCATGCGATAGGGCGCGTCACCCTGGACATAGACGGGCTTGAGTTCGCCGTTCAGGGTGAAGTCATTGACATCCCGGCCGGCAAAGATCGTCGACAGCATGAGGTTCACGGAGGACAGATCGACGCCCATGGCTCCCATCTTCTCCTGATCGAGAACGATCTTCATCTGGGTTTCATTGTCCTGGCTGTCGCTTCGAAGCGAGCTGATCTTCGGATTGCCTGTCGCAAGCGCGATCAGTTCCTTCGATGAGGCGGTCAGGGCATCGGTGCCGTTGCGGCCGCTATCCACGAGATACATCGAGAAACCGCTCGAGGTGCCCATGCCCTGAATGGCCGGTGGCAGAAGCGGGAACACCTGCGCATCGCGGAAACCGAAGAAGGTGCCCATGGCGCGCTGCACAATGGCACCGGCATGTTGATCGGGCGCGGTTCGTTCAGCGAAATCCTTGAGTTTGGTGAAGACGATGGCGTTGTTCTGGCCGGAACCGCTGAAGCTGAAACCCAGCACGCCGAAAACCGATTCGACATTGGCAGCTTCTTTTTCGCGGAAGTAGTTTTCGACCTGCTTGACCACCTCGTTGGTGCGTTCGATGTTGGAGCCGGTCGGCGTCTGGATGATCGTCAGAAGCACGCCCTGGTCTTCCTGCGGCAGGAACGAGCTCGGCAGCTTGCTGAAGAACCAGACGCAGCCACCGATGACGACCGCGAAAATGATCATCACGCGCAGCGGACGCTTGAGCAGATACCCGATGGACGACACATAACCGTCCGTCGTTTTGCCAAAGCCGCGGTTGAACCATGCGCCCGGTCCACGCTTTTTCTTATGGTGGTCGATCGGCTTTAGCATGGTGGCGCAAAGCGCCGGCGTCAGAACGATGGCGACCACGGCGGACAGCAGCATGGCCGACACGATGGTGATCGAGAACTGGCGATAGATGATGCCGGTTGATCCACCGAAGAAAGCCATCGGAATGAACACGGCGGTCAGGACGAGCGCGATGCCGATGATCGCACCGGTGATCTCGCCCATCGATTTTTCGGTCGCCTCGACCGGTGACAGGCCCTCTTCCGACATGATGCGCTCGACGTTTTCAACGACGACGATGGCGTCATCGACGAGAAGGCCGATCGCAAGAACCATGGCGAACATGGTTAGCGTATTGATCGAGTAGCCTGTCAATGCCAGCACGCCGAATGTTCCCAACAGAACCACCGGCACGGCGATCATCGGAATGAATGTGGCCCTGAGGTTTTGCAGGAACACCAGAAGCACGACGAAGACGAGGATGATCGCCTCGATCAGCGTATGCACCACTTTCTCGATCGACAGCTTTACGAAGGGCGTCGTGTCGTAGGGATATTCGATCGAAACGCCTTCCGGCAGCGAGCCTTCGACATTGGTCAGAGCCGCTTTCACGCGCGCTGCCGTGTCGAGCGCGTTCGCACCGGTGGCGAGGTTGACCGCGAAACCGGCCGAAGGGCGGCCGTTGGAGCGGGAATCGCCGCCATAGGTTTCCTGGCCGATCTCGATGCGGGCAACGTCGCTGAGGCGGACCGTTGCGCCGTCCTTTTCGACTTTGAGGATGACCTTCTCGAAATCTGCGACAGTGGTGAGCTGGCTCTGCGCCGTTACCGTCACGTTGAGCTGCTGGCCCTTGACGGCCGGTACGGCGCCGAGCGAGCCGACCGAAACCTGGGTGTTCTGGCTTTGAATGGCGCCGGTAACGTCGGCCGTGGTCAGCTGGTATTTGTTGAGCTTGAACGGATCCAGCCAGATGCGCATCGCATATTCGGAACCAAAGACGTTGATGCTGCCCACGCCTTCGAGACGCTTGATCTGGTCTTCGACACGCGAGGAGAACACGTCGCCGAGATCGGCCGAGTTGCGCTTGCCGTCGGTGGAGATCAACGCGCCGACCATCAGAATGCTCGATGTCGAGCGGCTGACCTGCAGACCCTGCTGCTGCACGGTATCGGGCAATTGTGACTGGACGAGCTGCAGCTTGTTCTGCACCTGAACCTGCGCGATATCAGGCAGGATGCTGTTACCGAAGGTCAATGTCACTTCGGCGCTACCTGTCGAGGATGACGAGGTCATATAGGTGAGGTCGTCGAGGCCGGTCATGCCATCCTCGATGATGGTCGTCACCGATTTTTCGACGGTTTCGGCACTGGCACCATTATAGGTAGCGCTGACGCGCACCGTCGTTGGCGCGATATCAGGGTATTGCGAAATCGACAGCGTCCAGATCGCAAGGACGCCGCCCAGCATGATGACGATGGCGATAACCCATGCAAAAACGGGGCGCCGGATGAAGAAATGGGCCATGGCAGTCCTGCCTTACCTTTTACGAGCTTCGACCGAGGGTTTCGTGCTCATGCTTATTTCGTGGGGGCGGCGGCAGGCGGAGCTTGCTGCGGCAGAACGACGATACCGCGATCGTCGATGGTCACTTCAACCGGTGCGACAGTGGCGCCTTCGGCAATCCACTGGAAGCCGTCGACGATGAGCTTGTCGCCATCCTTGACGTTTTCCGTCACCAGCCAGGCATTGCCCGATTGCTGGCTGGACGGGAAGGTGCGGGTTTCCACCTTGTTTTCCGCCGTCACGAATTTCGCGGTCAGTTCGCCGCTGGCGTTGCGGCTCGCGGCGCGTTGCGGAATGCGGAAGCCCTTTTCCTTGCCGATGGTCAGCGTGGCACGGACATAGGTGCCGGGAAGCAGAAGATCATCAGGGTTTTCGAACAGGGCACGGATGGAGAAGGTGCCCGTGGTTTCGCTCACCGCCATGTCGGACATGTCGATCTTGCCGTCATGCTTATATTCAGTGCCGTCTTCCAGCGTCAGATGGATGCCGGTCTCCTTCGTGTCGCCACCGAGCTGACCAGAGGAGATTGCCTTTTTAAGACGCAGAAGATTGGTGCTGGATTCCATCAGGTCGATATAGATCGGATCGATGCGGCGCAGCGTCGTCAAGGCCGTGGTCTGGTTTGCCGTCACCACGTTGCCGATGCTGAAGGCGGTTGCGCTGGTAATGCCGTCGAAAGGCGCGCGGACTTTAGTGAGATCGAGGTTGATTTCCGCCGTTTCCAGCGCCGCCTTGGTCTGGGCCACATCGGCTTGCGCCTGCAGCAGCGTCACCTTGGCGTTTTCATATTCGATCTGCGTC
This sequence comes from Agrobacterium fabrum str. C58, assembly GCF_000092025.1. Lineage (NCBI taxonomy): Bacteria > Pseudomonadati > Pseudomonadota > Alphaproteobacteria > Hyphomicrobiales > Rhizobiaceae > Agrobacterium > Agrobacterium fabrum. Next base: position 2,521,439 of record NC_003062.2, on the reverse strand, counting down.
GCACCGCTGTTGACCAGCCGCTCGTAGCGCGCAAGGTTTGCCTGGGCGCTCGGAACGCTGGCTTCCGCCTTCGCCACGCTTGCCTTGGCCTGTGCCACTTCCGCCAGATAGGTGTTGTCCTCGATCTGGTAGAGAACGTCGCCCTGCTTGACTTCGCTGCCTTCCTTGAAGGGAATTTCGCGGATGATACCGGTCACACGCGGGCGGATTTCCGCCGTCTGGAACGCGCTGGCGCGGCCGGGAAGAACGGTGGTCAAAGGATATTCGCTGGTCTTCATAACGATGACGCTGACCGGAGACGGCGGACGCTCGGCACCCTGGCCGGCGGACTTGCTGCTTTCGCCGCCATCGCTGCATCCCGCCAGAACCGCGGTTACACACAGAGAAGCAAATAGGGGTAAAATACGTCGGCTCATCGTTCTTCCCTGCGTATCGGTCGCATTCAACTATAAGCGCAATGTCGCTCGGCGGATGCGCGTCCGGAGACAGACACGACAGGCGAAGGCCTTGAAAGGGACCCGATTCGCTCATTCTGTCCGGACCGCCACGCGCATAGAAGCGCAGGCTTATGCGCTTCGCAAGCAATTGCGAGAAGGTGACGTAAATTGGGAATCGTCACTTAGCAAGCGGATTGCGTAATCCCGCATCGATTAAATCAACGAGTTGATCACAACGTGTTGCCAAATTGCCGATATCTTCCTGTGCGATGAGGACGGGATGGATGACGCTCGTCAGGGCGTGGAGCACGGTTTCCGCGAGCACGGGAATGTCGGTGGCGATATAGAGCCCCGCCTCGACGCCGTCCCGAATGATTTCCGCCAGGAGTTTCGCGATGACGGACTTATAATAGTCGCCGCATTTCATATCCTGCTTGGCGGTCATCAGGATCATCTCGAAGACATAGGGATTTTTATTGAGATCCTGGTGGTGCTGCTCCATCAGGTTGCGCGCAAGATGACGCAACCTGTCAAGCGGCGCATGGCTCTTGTCGAGCGGACAGATCTGCCGTTCAAAAACGCCGATCTGTCCGAAGCCGATGGCATCGACGAGCGCATTCTTCGAGCTGAAATGTTTGAAGACATTGGCGGGAGACATGTTCAGTGCCGAGGCGATATCGGCAATCGCCACCGCATTGAAACCGCGCTCGCGGAAAAGCTCTTCGGCCTTGGCAAGAATGTCCCGCCGGGTTTCCTCGGCGGAACGGCGAGGCCGGCGCCGCACGGGAAGGTCACTTTTCCTGTCGCCCTTTCTCACCTGATCAATCGTTTTGTTCACGGGTCAGACTCCGGGGAAGAACGGCTCCAGATTCCGGCGTACTCTCGCCAACGGCGTCTCGCCGCTATCGTCGGGAACGAAGCGCTGTCCGGTGATGCGTTCATAAGCATCAATATAGACCTGCGAGGTCTGCAGGACGAGATCCTCAGGAATTTTGGGAACGG